>CALBST010000356.1 GCA_937967425.1 uncultured Caulobacteraceae bacterium | reverse complement strand
ACGCCCTTATCGACGCGCACATCTTGCGGCAGCCCGAGCACGCGTTCGGCGATGATGTTCTTCAGAATCTCATCGGTGCCGCCGGCGATGCGTAGGCCCGGCGCGAACATGTAGCTCTGATGGAAGGCGCCTTCGAGCGGGGCGAGATCGGGGTCGCTGATGATGCCGTAATGATCCTGCGCCTCGATCGCGGTGTTGGCGATGTCCATCATCTGGTTGGCGTTGATGACTTTGCCGATCGACGATTCCGGCCCCGGCGTTTGCCCCTTCGAGAGCGCCGTCATGGTGCGGAATTTCGCCAGCTTGTAGCCTTCGGCGCGAACGATCCAATCAGCGAGCTTCTGGCGGAAGCTCTCATCTTGAATCAGCGCGCCATCGCCGGAGGGCGAATTGATGCCCTTCGCGAAATCGAAAATCTCCTTGTAGTCGGGGCCGTACGAGCCGCCGACGGCGAGGCGCTCATTCATCAGCGTCACGAGCGCGACGTTCCAGCCCATGCCGGGATCGCCCAGGCGATTTTTGTCGGGGATACGGACGTCGGTGAAATAGACTTCGTTGAACTCGCGGCCGCCAGACGCCTGGTGGATCGGACGGACTTCAACGCCCTTCTGCTTCATGTCGACGATGAACATCGTCAGACCTTTGTGCTTTTCGACGTCCGGGTTCGTGCGCGTGAGCAGAATGCCGAAGTCGGAGAATTGCGCGCCGGTCGTCCAAACCTTCTGGCCGTTGACGATCCAATCGTCGCCATCGCGGACCGCCTTGGTCTTACCGGCGGCGACGTCAGAGCCTGCGCTTGGCTCGGAGAAGAGCTGGCACCAGATCTCTTCGCCGCGCAGCGCCTTGGCGACATAGCGATCCTTGGTGGCGTCATCCGCGAAGGCGATCACGGTCGGCACGCACATGCCGAGGCCGATGGAGAATGGCGCACTCGGCGCGTCGAACTTCGCTTCTTCCTGATTGAAGATGACGGCGTAGATCGGCGGCAGGCCGCGGCCGCCGTGTTCCTTGGCCCAGGTGATGCCGGCGAAGCCGGCTTCGGCCTTGCGCTTCTGATATTCCTTTGCGGCTTTCAGATATTCCGCCGGCTTTAAGCGCCGCTGCAGGCGCTCATTATCGGCGCTCTTCGGCTGCACGTTCGCTTCCAGAAACGCACGCGCCTCGGCGCGGAACTTTGCTTCTTCTGGCGTGTCGTTGAAATCCATTGTCCTATCTCCTCACGCCGCGTTGCGCTGTTCGAGCCGCTTCACGAGCTTCTCTTTCCAAACCGCCGGACTTCCCGCTTGCACAGCGAGCAATTTGGCGCGGCGATAGAAGAGGTGGCAGTCCACTTCCCAAGTGAAGCCCATGCCGCCGTGCGTCTGGATGTTCTCCTTGGCGCAGAAGTAATAGGCGTCGCTCGCGGCGGCGCGCGCGGCGGCGGCGGCGAACGGAAGCTCCGCCGCTTCCGTCGACAGCGCCCAGGCGCCGTAATAGGCGTTCGAGCGCGCGACCTCGATGTTGACGTACATGTCGGCGAGCTTGTGCTTGATCGCCTGGAACGAGCCGATCGGGCGCGAGAAGGCGTAACGCGACTTGGCGTACTCGGTCGCCATCTCAAGACAGACTTGGCTTCCGCCGACTTGCTCGAACGCGATCAATACGGCCGCGCGATCGAGAACTTGTTCGGCCAGGTCCCAGCCCTGACCGGCAGAGCCCAAGCGCTCGGCCTTCGCGCCTTTGAACTCGAGCTTGGCATGGCCGCGCGTGGGATCGAGCGTCTTCAAAGTCGTGCGCGTGACGCCGGGCTGATTGAGATCAACGAGCACCAGCGAAACGCCATTGCCTTCCTTGGCGGCGACAACCGCGTGCGTCGCGCAATCGCCATCAGTCACCGGGATCTTCACGCCGGTGAGCGTCGAGCCATCGAACTTGGCGCTAATGCTTGAAGCCGCTGGCGCGCCGGGGCCCTCGCTCAGCGCGAAGCAACCGATCGCCTCTCCGCCGGCGACCTTCGGCAGATAGGCGCTCTTTTGGGCGTCGCTGCCGGCAAGCAGCAGCGCTTCCGCGAAGAAATACACCGTCGATGAAAACGGGATCGGCGCGACCGCGCGGCCGATCTCTTCGGCCAGAACGCACAGCTCCAAGCGTCCCAACCCCAAGCCGCCGTACTCTTCGGGGATCGCGGCGCCCAGCCAGCCCATCTCGGCGACACCGCGCCACAGCGCTTCATCGTAAGACTTGGCGTCATCATCAAGAACGCCGCGCACGACCTTGATGGCGGACTTATCGGCCAGAAACTTGCGCGCCTGGTCCTTCAGCGCCTTCTGATCGTCGGAAAAATCGAAATTCACCCCGTTCCTCCCGGGCTTATGGTTGCCGCCATACTAACGCTGTCACTGCAAAGCCCGAAAGAGTGTCTTGGCGTCAACGTCTGTTCACGAAGGCTCAATCGCACTGCGCTAAGCTCTCCGTTCAGATTTGGGGTGAGTACCAATGGCGAAGGCGGTCTTCCATAAGGGCCAGCGCGTCTACGTGAAGCCGGTGGCGACGTGGGCGGTGATCGAGCAGGTGCACCCGCAATGGGTCAAAGGCGTCGAAGAGCCGCTGCGCGTCACCTACGACACCGGCCTCGGTCGCGACTTCCAGGCGCACGAACTGGCCGCCGAAGAAAAGGATCCGCATAAGCCGGACCTGATTGAGACAGAGAACTGGCGCGTCCTGCGCGCCGTTAACCGGCTCTCCCAAGATGCGCGCGATCCGCGCCATCCTTACCCGGGCACCTACCCTGTCGTCGTCACCGACGAGAAGGATTGGGGGGGCTGGCGTGTGCCGATGGCGGAATACGACCGCGATCCGCAGCGGATCGAGCATCAATCGCGCGTCTTCGCCAATGCGCTGCGCCTGATGCGGGTGGCGCGTGAACTGATCGAGTTCGCGCAAGATTACCCGCACGAAACACCGGGCCAATTGATGGAGCTGGCGCAGCAGGCGGAAATGACGCTGGCGGCGGTCTATCATGAGCCGGCGCCGCGCAATGAAGCCTCAGTCGCGGCTGAATAAGGCGCATTGATTTCTGGCGCCGCTAAGCTCATGTCAGGCCTTCCCCCGGAGGCCTGAATGCGCGACGCCGAAAACGTCACTGTCCGCCTAGCTGACTACCAACCACCCGACTACCTGATCGACGAAATCGCGCTTGTGTTCTCGCTGGAACCGGAGGCGACGCTTGTCGCCGCCCGCAGCCATGTGCGCCGCACCGGCGCGGACGGACGGCCGCTGGTGCTGAACGGCGAGCGGCTTGAGCTGCAGAGCGTCGCGATCGACGGCGAACCGCTCAGCGAAGATAAGTACCGCATCGAACCAGGGCGCCTGGTGATCGATAATCCGCCGGCTTCATTCCTGCTCGATATCGTCACGCGCATTTCACCGGCGACGAATACGCATCTCGAAGGCCTCTACATGTCGGGCGGCCGCTTCTGCACGCAGTGCGAGGCCGAAGGCTTTCGGACCATCACCTATTATCTCGATCGCCCGGATGTCATGGCGCGCTTCGCCGTGCGCATCGAAGCGGATAAGGCCGCCTACCCCACCCTGCTCTCAAACGGCAATCTGACTGAGAGCGGCGATCTCGACGGCGGCAAGCACTTTGCTGTGTGGGTCGATCCTCATCCCAAGCCCGCCTACCTCTTCGCGCTCTGCGCAGGCAAGTACGAGTCCATCCACGACGAGTTCGTGACGCAGAGCGGCCGCAAGGTAGCGCTCGGCATCTATGTCGATCCCGGCGATTCATCGCGCGCGCACTACGCCATGGATGCGCTGAAACGTTCGATGAAGTGGGATGAGGAGACGTTCAAGCGCGAATACGATCTGGACGTGTTCAACATCGTCGCCGTTCGCGACTTCAATTTCGGGGCGATGGAGAACAAGGGCCTCAACATCTTCAACTCGTCGCTGATCCTGGCGGACGCCGACACGGCGACGGATGCGGACTTCGAGGCGATCGAAGCGGTCGTCGGCCACGAATACTTCCACAACTGGACCGGCAACCGCATCACCTGCCGCGACTGGTTCCAGCTCTGCTTGAAGGAAGGCCTCACGGTCTATCGCGAACAAGAGTTCAGCGCCGATCAGCGCTCGCGTCCCGTACAGCGGATTAAGGACGTGAAGCGCTTGCGCGCGCGCCAGTTCGGCGAAGATGCAGGGCCGCTCGCGCACGCCGTGCGGCCGTCGAGCTACCAGAAGATCGATAATTTCTACACCGCCACCGTCTATGAAAAGGGCGGCGAAGTCATCCGTATGCTGAAACGCATCATCGGCGCCGACGCGTTCGACCGTGGCATGCAGCTTTATTTCGAGCGCCGCGACGGCACCGCTTCGACGGTGGAAGATTTCATCGCTTGTTTCGAGGAAAGCTCGGGCAGAAAGCTCGACACATTCATGCGCTGGTATGAGCAAGCCGGCACGCCGGCGCTAACAGTGCGCGGCGCATACAACGCGGCGGCGCGCACCTACGACCTTCACGTCTCTCAGCGCCTCGCGGCGACACCCGGCCAACCCCACAAACTCCCTGCTCCGATTCCACTCCAGATCGGCTTCATCAGCCCCGACGGCGCGATCATCGCATCCAAGCTCGAGGGCGACACGATCTCGCGCACCGAGCACCGGTTTGTGCTGGAGGATAGTCAAGCTACGCTCCGCTTCAGCGACGTGATGGAAGAGCCGATCGTCTCGGCGCTGCGCGGCTTCTCCGCACCAGTGACGCTGGACGACGATCTGCCCCCACAAGCGCGCCTCGCCCAGATGGCGCATGATCCCGACCCATTTACACGCTGGGAAGCGGGTCAAACTTTGGCGCGGGCCATCATGCTTGGTGAGAGCGGCGCCTCGGTCGCTGCGCTCACAGCCGCGCTGGGGCGCGAGCTTGATCGCGCTCAGGAAGATCCAGCGTTCGCGGCGCTCGCATTGCGCCTGCCCGATCTCAACGAACTGGTGCTGGCTTCAAAGTCGCCCGATCCCGAACAGCTCTTTCGAGCACGCGAGGATCTGCGCCGCGCCGTCGCCGGCGCGCTGCGCGAACGCCTGGAAGCAATCGCACGCACGAAGGGCGAAGTACCCTTCTCGCCTGGCGCCGAGGCCGCCGGCCGGCGCTCGCTCAAGAGCGCGGCGCTCGATCTGCTCGCATCGCTCGGCCCGAGCCAAGTTCTCGTCGATGCGTATGACAACGCGCAAAGCATGACCGAATCTGTGGCGGCGCTTGAAGCGCTCGGCGCGGCGGAGAGTCCGGCGTTCGATGAAGCACTGGCGAAGTTCTATGAGCGTTGGAAAGCAAACCCGCTCGTCATCGACAAATGGTTTGCGGTGCAAGCTTCCTCGCCGCGCGGCGACGCGCTGCAACGGGTTGAGCGTCTGCGCGCCCATCCGGAGTTCAATCTGAAGAACCCCAACCGCGTGCGTTCGCTCGCCGCGGCGTTCGCGATGCGAAACCCGCGCGCGTTCCACGCGCGTAGCGGCGAAGGCTACCGGTTCCTCGCTTCGCTCGCGGAGACGATCGACCCGCTCAATCCGGCGCTGGCGGCGCGGCTCTTGACACCCTTCGAATCATGGCGGCGATTCGACTCCGAGAGACAGCAACACGCGCGCAAAGCGCTCGAGCAGCTTGCTTCGCTTCCACAACTATCGAAGAACACGCGGGAAATGGTCGAGCGCACGCTCGCCTAATTATTAACAGGTGTGTCTCGCTGGCCGGTCTGCGCCTTCGCTGGGCAGCCCTTCCAGCGCGTGCATCGACAGAGCGTTTATCAAGCCGTTACAATTCAGACTCTTCGAGATTCCGAACGGCGATTCGGGGCGGCCGGGGAATACTTGTGTCGAACGACAATGCTTACGAAGCGCCGCAGGGCGCTGCGCCTTATAAGGCCAACAAGCCGTTCATCGTGCTTGTGCTGGTGTTCGTGACGGCGTTCTTCGCCGCGATCGCCGCGCAGATTCGCGCCCATCACGACGGCGCCGCGGACACGATCATCGCCGCGCAATCGTCAGCAGCCGGTTTGATCGCTGAGCGCGTCAACGCGAACCTCGCCATCGCCATGGGCGCGAGCGCGGGCGTCGCCGATCTCGCCCGCTCCGGAGGCCTCTCCGCTGCAGCGATCGCCGATGCCGCGTCAGCGGCGCGCCCGGCTGCGGCGGCGGCGATCGTCAACAGCGCCGGCGCTATCGAAGCCATCACCGATCCCACGCAAGCGGCGCTTGTGACGGCGGCGCTGCAAGCCGCGAGCGGCGCCGATATTTGGGTTGGCGCGCCGGATCGCGGCGAATTGCCGACCGCGCCGGTGATCGTGCGCAATGTCGGCGACCGCGCCATCGTCACCGTCGTCGACCCGGCTTTATTGCTGCCAGCGCTCGACGAGAACGCGCGCGTGCTGATCGCCTCAGCCGATGGCGCCATTCTCTATGCGTCGCCGGCGATGCAGCAAGCTGGCGCGCGCGCCCAGCAGCAAGTGCTCGGCGCAGCGCGCGCGGGCGATGATGGCGCGCTAATCCGCGATGGCAACGATCGCACCTGGGTCGCTGCCGAAGCAACCGCGCAGATCGGCAATCTCGGCGTCATGGCGGCGGCGCCCGCTCCAGGCGCGCTTGATCTCTGGCTGGCGGCTTTCCTGCGTTTCGCGCTCGTGGCGGCCGCGCCGCTCGCGGCGATGGCGGTACTTTATCTGCTGATGCGCCAGAACGCACAGCGCGCGCGGCTCGCTGAAGCGGAAGCGGAGCGCGCGGAGACGCATTTCCAGATCGCCGCCGACGGCGCCAAGGTTGGCGTGCTGGAGTGGCGCCCCGGCGCCGACGAACTGCAGCTCTCCGAACGAGCCGCGCGTCTGCTCGGTGCGCCGCGCGATATCTTGGGCTTGCGCGAGTTGCTCGAACTCATCGTCGCCGAAGATCGCTTTGGCGTAGAGGAGGAGTTTCGCCGCGCGCGCCAATCCGGCCTGCTCGATGCGCGCTTCCGCGTGACGCGCGGCGGCGGCCTCGCCTGGATCGAAGCACGCGGCACCGCCGTCGAGGACGCCAGCGGCCGCAGCGAAACGCGTGTGTTCGGCACGGTGATCGACGCAACCCAACGCCACGAAGCGGAAGCGCGCGTGTCGCGGCTAGAGCAGCAATTGCGCGCGGCGATCGACAACTTCTCCGGCCCGTTCGCACTGTGGGACGCGCGCCGGCGTTTGCTCTTGTGGAACCAGAGCTTCGCAAAGGCCTTCAATCTCGGCCCAGAAATCCTGCGCCCGCGCGCCTCGTATGAAGCGGTCGCGGCGGCGGCGACGTCGAGCATCCGGCGCGAGAAAAACGACCCGGCGAGCCCGGACGTGCGCGTGATCGAACTGGTCACCGGCGAATGGCTGCATGTGGTCGAACGGCGCGCCGCCGATGGCGGCATCATCACGGTCGGCGTCGACATCACGCCGCTGAAGCGCAAGGAAGAAGAGCTGGCGAGAAACGAACGCCGACTCTCCGACGCGCTGAGCCGCGCCGAAACGCAGGAATACCGGATCAAGGCGCTGGCCAGGGAGGCACACGAGGAGCGCGCCAAAGCCGAAGAAGCCAGCCGCGCCAAATCGACGTTCCTGGCCAACATGAGCCACGAACTGCGCACGCCGCTGAACGCCGTGATCGGATTCTCCGAAATCATGGCCAAGGAGCTGTTCGGCCCGCTCGCGAACCCACAATACAAGCAATACGCCAGCGATATCTTCGACAGCGGCAATCACCTGCTCGATCTGATCAACGACATCCTCGACATGGCGAAGATCGAAGCAAACAAGCTGACACTGGCGCCGAAGCCGCTCGATCCGATGGTGGCGATCGAGCAGGCGACGCGTCTGACCAAGCGCAAGGCCGAAGAAAAGGGCCTTTCGCTCGTCATCGACGCGGAAGACCTGCCGGAAATCGAAGCCGACCACCGCGCAGTGAAGCAGGTCCTGCTGAACCTGCTCTCGAACGCGGTGAAGTTTACCGATCAGGGCGCGATCATGGTGCATGCGCGCGGCAACGCGCAGGGCCTGACGCTCCGTGTCGTCGACACAGGATGCGGCATCCCGCCCGAGCACCTGCCCCGCTTGGCGCGTCCGTTCGAGCAGGTTGAGCAAGAGCTCACCCGCAACAACCACGGCACCGGCCTTGGCCTCGCGCTCACCAAATCGCTGGTGGAGATGCACGGCGGCAAGCTCTCGATCCAGAGCGAGGTCGGCCGCGGCACGATCGTAACCGTGACGCTGCCGCGCACCTTCGGCGGCGAGCGCGGTTCGGAGCAGCACGCGGCGGAGTAAGCGCTAGCTGACGATCTGTAGAAAGTCGGCGCGCACCGCCGCTTGGGTCGCGCGGAGCAGCGTCTCCAGCTCTGCGCCGCTGCTGACGCCGGCAATCGCCGCGAGGCGGCCGACAAGCGGCTGCGGCGCCGTCTCCAAATTGAACTCGCCGTCGAGCGCAATCCGAAGCGTTTGCTGCAGCGAACTGAACAAGCGCCACGCTTCATCGAGCCGGGCGCCGGCTTCCGGCTGAAGCACGCCAGACGCCGTGAGCTTGGCCAGCGCCTCGCCGGTATTGGCGGCAATGACGGCTTCGTCCGCCGCAATGAGTTGCAGCGCCTGCGCCGCGAATTCGATGTCGACGAAACCGCCCGGCGCCAGTTTCAAATCCCAAGCGCTCTTGCTCGGCCGTTCGCGATCCATACGCGCGCGCATATCGGCGACATCGGCGAGGATTTTGCCGCGGTCCTTCGGCCGCGCGATCGCCGCACGTGCGGTCGCCAGCGCGCGCTCGCCGAGTGCGGCGTCACCCGCAACGGGGCGCAAGCGGGTGAGCGCCTGCAACTCCCAGGTCCACGCTTCTTCGGCATAGTACCGCTCGAAAGAGGAGAGCCGGACCGCCACGGGGCCCTTCGAGCCTGACGGCCGCAGCTTGGTGTCGATTTCGTAGAGCTCACCCTCCTCCGTAGGCGCCGAAAGCGCACTGATGAGACGTTGGGTGAGGCGCGTGTAGAAGTCGGAGGGAGAGGCGTTCTCTGTCGGCGCATCGTAAACCAGCATCAAATCGAGATCGGAGTCGCCCGCCAATTCACGGCCCCCGAACTTGCCCAGCGCAAGCACGGTGAACCCGCCGGGCTGCGTGCCGTGTTGGCGCTCAACCTCTTCGAGCGCGGCATCAGCCATGGCGATCACGCAAGTCTCGGCCAGATCAGCGTAAGCCGCACCCGCTTGTTCGGCAGTTGCCGATTGTTCGAGAATTTGCACGGCGATACGGAAGGATTCTTCGCGGTGGAAACGTCGCGCGGTATTGAGCTTGGTCTCAAACGAGTCCGCATCGCTCAGACGTTCCAGCAATTCGCCAAGGCGCGATCCTGGCGCGTCCTCGCCAAGCGGGATCGCAAAGCGCGGCTCGATCAGCGCATCGAGCAATGCCGGGCGGCGCGCCAACTTGTCACCAAGCTTCGGCGCCAGCGCCAGCACCCGTGCGATCAGGTCAAGAAACTTCGGCCGCGCCTCGAGCAACGCGAGCACCTGGACCCCGGCCGACAACGAGCCGAAGAAAGAGGCGAAACGCGCGAAGGCTTGATCGGCGTCGCCGGCATTGGAGAACGCGCGGAGTAATCTGGGCGTCAGCCGCGTCAGCAACTCACGCGCGCGTTCCGAGCGCATGGCGCGGACGCGGCCGTGGTGCCATCCACGGATCGTCTGGCTGACAAATACTGGATCGGCAAAGCCAAGCTTGGCGATGGTCGCGAGCGTCTCCGGCTGATCCTCGACGCCGGTGAAGATAAGGCTGCCCATCGGATCGGCGAGACTGCGCTTCTTGTCGCCGAAGAGCTGGTGGTCGATTTCCGAAACGATGCGGCGGCGCTCGATCACCGCCTCATCAAATGAGTCCAAGGTTTCGAAGCCTGCAAGCGCTGCAACATGGGCGCGGATATCCGGATCGGCCGGAAGCTTGTGCGTCTGCGCATCCTCCAGCATTTGGATGCGATGCTCGACCTCACGGAAGAAGACGTAGGCCTCCTGCATGGCGCCGCATGCTTCTTGCGATATTGCGCCAGCCTCGACGAGCGCGTCTAGCGCCTGCAGCGTTTGCGGCGAGCGAAGCTTCTTGTTGCGGCCGCCGAGGATGAGTTGCTGGGTCTGCGCGAACAGTTCGATGTCGCGTATGCCGCCGCGGCCGAGTTTGACGTCAAAGACCGGATCGCCGAGCTCGGCGCTCTTATGCGCGGAGAGAATTTGGCGCTTAATCGAGTGAACATCTTCGACGGCGGCGAAATCGAGATGCTTGCGCCAGATGAACGGCGCCAGTGAATCAAGAAACGCGGCGCCGGCGGCTCGATCGCCGGCGGCAGCGCGCGCTTTGATGAAGGCGGCGCGCTCCCAGTTCTGGCCGAGGTTCTGGTAATAGTGCTCCGCGGACGCGATCGAAACGGCGACAGGCGTGGAACCAGGGTCCGGCCGTAAGCGCAGATCGGTGCGGAAGACGTAGCCGTCGGGCGTTACCTCTTCGAGCGTACGCACGAGCGGCGCAACCAGACGCACGGCGGCGACGCGCGGCTCGCGTGCACCGGCGGCGGCGAGCTTCTCGGCGTCGAAAAAGACCGAAAAGTCGATGTCGCTGGAATAATTCAGTTCGCTTGCGCCCATCTTGCCCATGGCGATCAGTGCGATACCGGGCGCTGGACCAACATCGCTCTCAAATTCGCCAGCGACGATGTCGCCGCGCTTCACGCTTTCGGCAGCGGCGACGGCGATGGCGGCGCGGAGCGCAGCATCGGCAAATTTGGTGATGGCGCCAGTAACCTGCATCAGCGGCCAAAGACGGGCGAGATCGGCGAGCGCGGCGGAGAGGTGCGCCGCGTCCTTGGCCCGGCGCAGGATCACCATCGCCTCTTCAATCGGCGGCGGCGAGAGTGCGATCGACTCAGCGGCGCTGATCGCCTCATGCAGGATGCGCTCGGCCCAGGCTTCGTCGGGCGAGGCCAGCAGATCAGACCGGCGCGTCATCAAACGGCGCAGATACGGCGCATGTGACACGGCGGCGAACGACGCCTGCTGCCAGAGCGTGCCGGCCAAGACATCCGGCCCGTGTTCGCTCGCGAGCGCGGGGCGAACGGCGTGGATCATGTGTTTGCCATAGCGGGGAGAACGATCACGGCGCCAAGGCCTTTGCGCCCACCTTGTTCGCCCAGGCCATCGCGCAAGTGAAGATCGCCCTTGTGGAGCCGCGCAACGGCGGCGACGAGACTTAAGCCGAGACCAGCGCCTGGCGTCGAGCGCGCGCTTTCGAGCCGCACAAAGCGATCGAGCACGCGGTCGCGGTCCTGTGGCGCGATACCGGGACCGTCATCGGAGACGGCGATTTCAATGCGGCCGTCGGGGCGGCGTACGGCGCGCACTTCGACACGCCCATTCTCGTATGTGTACTTGAGCGCGTTCTCGATCAGATTTGAAACCGCTTGAGTGAAGAGGCCTGGCTCTCCGTGGATGTAGAGGCCGTCTTCGACCTCACCCTTTAGCGTGCGCTGCACGTCTTCGGCGGCGGGCTCGTAGAAATCGACCAGCTCACGCAAAATGGCCGTCGCGTTCACGCGCTCGAAGCGCCAAGTCACGTTGCCCTCGACTCGCGCGAGCCTCAGCACCGCGGCAAAGGTATCAAGCACGCTATCGGCTTCTTCGAGCGCGACGCGAAGCGCCTCGCGATCCGCATCAATGTCAGGCGGGTTCTCCAGCGCGGCCTCGAGTTTCTGGCGAAAGCGGGTCAGCGGTGAGCGCAGATCGTGAGCGATGGCGTCGCCCGCCGTGCGCGAGACCTGCATCAAGTGCTGCAGGCGATCGAGCATGGCGTTGATGGCGATGGCGAGCGTATCGAACTCGTCATTCTCGCCGCGAACCGGCGCGCGGCTGGTGATGTCGCCGGCCATAACCTCCTGCGCCGTCGTCGCCAGCGCTTCAACACGCCGCGACGCAAGCCACGAGCCGATCAGGCCGCCGGCGATCGAGAGAAGCACGCCGAACAGCGCCACCGTCCAAAGCGCGCTGGTGATGCGGCCGGAGATAAGCGCGCCGTCGCCGAGATCACGCGCGACAAGCAGGATGGGGCCGTTGAGCAGGCGTCCAACCTGTCCGCGGGCGCGGCCGCGGATAGCGTTGCCGTCTTCGTCGATGCGCTCGAACGAAAAATCGACGCGCTCGGCGGCGCCGGTTGGCAGTTGCGGCAACTGCTGGAAGTCGCCGGTGATGACCGTCCCATTGCTCTCCGCCAAAACGTAGAGCAGCGGACCATGACGGGCCGCGCGTTCGACAACCTCCTGGTTCAAACGGCGCATTCCACCCTCGCCGTAGGCGCGGTCGAGGGCGGCATATTCCTGGTCGGCCAGGAGATCAGAGTCGGCGTTGAGCTGACCGACCGTGGCGAAATACACGTAGGAGAGCAGCGCCACGACGAACACGAGCACAACGCCCGCTTGCGCGAGCGCCAGCCGGAAGGTCGTGGTCCGAAGGAGCGAGAGGCTTGGCCTCATGCCTCCAGTCGATAACCCGAACCTCTCACCGTGTGCAAAAGGGACTGCGCGAAATCGCGGTCGATTTTTGAGCGCAGACGCGAAATGTGGACGTCGATGACGTTCGTCTGAGGATCGAAATGATAATCCCAGACGTTCTCGAGCAGCATCTTGCGCGTCACGGTCTGACCCGAATGGCGCATGAGATACTCAAGCAGCCGGAATTCACGCGGCTGCAGGTCGAGCTTCTTGCCGCCGCGCTTCACAGTGCGGGCCAAGAGATCCATTTCGAGATCGCCGACGGCGAGCTTGGTTTGCGGCTCGCGGTCACGGCCGTTCCAGAGCGCGCGGACACGGGCCAGCAACTCGCGGGTCGAAAACGGCTTGCCCAGATAGTCATTTGCGCCGGCGTTCAAGCCTTCGATGCGATGATCTTCGTCATGCAGCGCCGACAAGATCAGCACCGGCGTCGAGACGCCCTGATCGCGCAGCTCACGCACAACCGAGACGCCCAACTTCTTCGGCAACATGCGATCGAGCACGATCACGTCGTAGCCGCCGCCTGAGGCCATCGATTGGCCGAGTTCGCCATCGCTCGCGACTTCGACTTCGTGGTCGTCGGCGCTGAGCGAGGCCTTCAGGCTTGCGGCCATCTCGGCATCGTCCTCAACCAGGAGAACCCTCATACTGTCCCTCCTCATTGCCCGCCCACGTCGACGGCGACAAAGCCGCGACCTGCCCGATTGCTCACTTGCAGCAGCAGCGGACGATTGGCGCGGCGCGCCGCTTCGACCGCACTGGTGAGCTCGGCCGCGGTGCGGATCGCGCGGCCGCCGGCCTGCATGATCACGTCGCCGGCGCGGATGCCCTTTTGTGCTGCGTCACTTGTTGGCTCGACAGAAGTGATGACGAGGCCGTTTTCATTGGCGCGCAGCGAGAGCCGCGTGCGGTCTTCCTGCGTCAGCGGACGCACCGAGAGGCCGAGCGAGCTTTGCGCGACGCCGCCGCCCTCTTCAGGCTGCGGCTGCGGCGTAGCGTTCGGCGGCGTGTTGGCCGAGGCCAGCTGCTGCTCGGACGGACGTTCGCCCAAACGCAGGTTCAGTGTTTGCCGGCGGCCATTGCGCAAAATCTCGACGCGCGAGTTCTGGCCGACAGCGGTTGCGCCGACGCGTTGGGTGAGATCACGGCTGTTTTCGATCTGCTGGCCGTTGAACGTGAGGATCACGTCGCCCTGCTGCAGGCCGGCGCGCGCAGCGGGACCATCGGGGGTCACGCTGGCGACCAGTGCGCCGCGCGGTTCATCAAGCCCGAGGCTGCTGGCGATGTCTGTATCCAGCGGTTGGATCGAAACCCCGATCCAGCCGCGCGACACGCGGCCGTTGCGCAGAATCTGTTGAACAATGGCGTTCGCGGTGTTGGCGGGAATGGCAAAGCCGATGCCGACATTGCCGCCGGTCGGCGAGAAGATGGCGCTGTTCACGCCGATGACGTTGCCCGCGAGATCGAAGGTCGGGCCGCCTGAATTGCCGCGGTTAATCGGCGCATCGATTTGCATGTAGTCGACGTACGCCGACGAGCCGGCGTCGGTGCGGCCCATCGCCGAGACGATGCCGGCAGTGGCGGTGCCGTCGAGGCCGAACGGATTGCCGACGGCGACAACCCAGTCGCCGACGCGGACGTGGCGTGCGTCGTCGAAGGTCACGAACGGGAAGCGCCCGCCGCCTCGGATACGCAACACGGCGATGTCGGTGGCTTCGTCCGAGCCCACGAGATCGGCCTGGTGATCGCGGCCATCGCTCGTGCGAATGGTGATCTCCTCGGCGCCTTCGATGACGTGGTGGTTGGTGACGATCTCGCCGCTCTGCGAAATGAAGAAACCGGATCCGAGCGAAGTCGGGGCCGGACCGGGCTGCCCCGGCCGTCCGCGGAAGAATTCTTCAAAACCCGGCGGCAGGCCTTCAAGCGCAGGCCGCTGCACGGCATCCGGGCGCTGACGCACGGAAATGGAGACCACGGCCGGGCGCACGCGCTCGATCAGATCGGCAAAGCTGCCGGGCGCGCCGCCTGGGGGCGCAACAGCTGTCGGGCTGATTTCTTGGGCCGTCGCGGAAAGCAAAGTCGGAGCCGCGAACCCGGCAAACAACGCCAAGGCTGCGCCGCCGGCCATCAGGGTGCGGCGGAGGTACTTCATCGAGACGACTTCAGTCATGAATTTGAACCCTTGGGAGGACGCTACGTTCATTGGAGGCTTAGCCCAGATACGTTTCAAGCCCTAGTTAGGCGCCATCGCCGGTCGGTTAAGAGCCGTTTGGGGCAAAGTTGCGATAGATTGGGGCCGAACCCGGCGGCTTTTTTAGGACATTCAGCAACTTGGGCGACGAAACGCTGCTTTCGTACGACCTTTATCGTTCACCTTCTTCAGGGGTGAAATCCACGGCTGCGGCGCTTCGCCGGCGCCGGCTCGCCAGGACGGCGAATAGGCCCGCCCCGCCCAGGAGCAACGGCGCCGCCCAGAGCGCCCAAGTGCGGGCATCGAAGGGCGGGCGGAACAGGACGAAATCCCCGTAGCGCTGACGGAAGTAGGCGCGGATCTCCTCATCGCTGTCCCCGGCCGCTATGCGCTCGCGAACAAGCGCGCGCATGTCCGTGGCGATCTCGGCGGTGGATTGGGCGATCGGTTCGTTCTCGCACTGCACGCAGCGGATTTCACGATCGAGCGATTGCGCGCGCGCCTCTTGCGCGGGGTCTGCGAGCGCGGCGGGCGCAGTGGCGGCGAAGAGGAGCGCGGCAAAACTCATGACGCCGCCCTACGTTTGCGCGCCAGCGCCACAAGGCTCAAACCACCGCCGAGCGCCATCAGTGTCACGCCGATGAAGATCAGATGGACGAGCGGGTTGTGATAGAGCCGCACGGTCCATGCGCCTTGCGTTTCACGGACCTGTTCGCCGAGCGCGACGTAAAGATCGCCGTCGATCCCGCTCAGGATGCCGACTTCGCTTGTCGGCATCGGCGACGTGGTGAAGTAGCGGCGTTCTGCGGAAAGCGGATGCGCGGCGCCGTTGGTTTGATCGACACGGAAGTTGGCGCGCGTGGCCGAATAGTTCGGACCTTCGACACTGCCGACCTCAAGCAGCGTGATCCGGCGGCCGGCGAAAGTCACACCTTCGCCCGGACTCAGCGCCACCGCTTGCTCGGTTCGAAATCCGGTTTCAGCAACCGCGCCGAGCGTCAGCACGCCCGTGCCAATGTGCGCAAGGCTCATCGACCATACGGCGAGTGGCAGTAGCGCGAGCTTGACCGAGAGCTTGCCCGTGCCGCGCTGCAACCGTGTCCAGATGTAGATAAGGCCGCCAGCGATAAGCCAAACGCCGATCATCAGGCCAATGGCCGGCGCCGCGCGCCATTGTGTGGCGACAAGCGCAATGACGAGCGTCAGCAGCGCGAGGATCGCGGCGGGCGCGAGCCTGAGCAAAGCCGCGCGCATGTCGCCTTTGCGCCATGTCAGCATCGGGCCAAGCGGCAACAGCAGAAACAGCAGCAACAGCAACGGAGCGACGGTGGCGTTGAAGAAGGGCGGGCCAACGGAAATGAGGCCGCCACCGAATGCTTCAACCAGCAGCGGATAGATCGTGCCGATCAGAACGACGCCTGCTGCGACGGCGAGGCCGAAATTGTTCCAGACCAGCATGCTCTCCCGGCTGACCGCGGCGAAACCCGATGGCTGGCCAAGCGTCGAGGCGCGCCACGCGTAGAGGCCAAAGCCCGCGCCGAGCGCGACCGTCAGCATGACGAGCACGGCGATGCCGCGTTGAGGATCGACCGCGAACGCATGCACTGAAGTCAGCACGCCGGAGCGCACAAGGAACGTGCCCAATAGTGCGAGGCCGAACCCCATGATGGCGAGCAGCGTCGTCCAACTCGCAAGCGAGCCGCGCCGTTCGGTAACGATCGCCGAATGCACAAGCGCGGCCGCGACGAGCCACGGCATGAAGCTCGCGTTCTCGACCGGATCCCAAAACCACCAACCGCCCCAGCCCAGTTCGTAATAGGCCCAGTACGAGCCGAGGCCGATGCCGAGCGTGAGGCTCGTCCACGCGATCAGCGTCCATGGCCGCAAGGCGCGCGCCCAGGCTTGGTCGGCCTTGCCCTCGAGGAGAGCCGCCAGCGCCAGCGAGAACGGCACGCTCATGCCCACATAGCCAAGATAAAGCAGCGGCGGATGCGCAGCGAGCGCCGGATCTTGCAGCAGCGGGTTGAGGCCACTGCCGATCATCGGCGCAGGATCGAGACGCGCGAACGGGTTCGAGAGAAAGAGCGCGTAGGTCAGCGCCCCGGCCGTGACCAAGCCCTGCACGCCGATCGTACGCGCCCATAAGCCGAGCGATTGGCTTCCACGCACGCTGGCGAAGATCGCGCCAAATAAGGCGGACACAAAGCACCACAGCAGCATCGAGCCCTCGTGGTTTCCCCACGCACCGGCTATTTTATAGATCAGCGGCTTGTCGATGTGCGAGTTCGCGGCGACGACCGCGACTGTGAAGTCCGACTGCACAAACAATGTGACTAGCAGGACGAAAGCGAGCCCGCAGCAAAGTGCGGCCGCTTGCGCAAGCGCTGCTGCTGCGGCGGCGCGGGCTTCGCTCTGCTGAAAGAACAGGCCCAAGCCGCCCTGCGCGAGTGAGAGCGCCAGCGCCAAGGCCGCGGCGAAGGCGCCAATCTCGGCGATCATGGCGCGGCGCCGCCCTTCCACTCGCCGCGCTCTTTCAGCGCTTCGGCGACTTCACGCGGCATGTAGGTTTCATCGTGCTTGGCGAGGACGCGATCGGCCTCAAAGAGCTGACCGGGAATATACTCGCCCTCGCAGACGACGCCTTGGCCCTCGCGGAACAGGTCGGGGAGTTCCTGGCGGGTGCGCACGAGAACTTCGACGGCGCCGTCCGTGACCGAGAACATCGTCGTCGTACCTTCACGGCGCACGGTGCCTTCAACGACAAGCCCGCCCAAGCGCACGCGCTGGCCGGGTTGCGCTTTGCTTGCCAGTTCCGAGGGCGCGACGAAGTAGACGACCGAGTCCCGCAAGCCGGCAAAAGTCAGCGCCGCCGCCAGCGCCAGCACGGCGCCTGCGACGCCGATGATCATCAGACGCTGATTACGCCGGCGCATTCAGGTGGCCTCACTCATCACTGCTGCCCCGAAGCAAACCGGCGCGCCATTTCGCGGCGTGGATCGTCTGGCCCCATGCGAGAGAGCGCCTCGCCCCACATGCGGCGCGTTTCGGCGGCGTTGTCAGCTTCCATCGCCGCCATGGCGCGATAAATCCAAGGCGCAGGGTCGTCACCGAGCGCGCTGGCTTGTTCGAGGTAAGCGAGCGCGTCCGGGGTGAAGCCGCCTTCGATGGTCGCGATCGAACGCGCGACGCCGATCAAAGCATCGACGGAACGCGGATCGCGACGCAGCGCCGCATCGAAAGCGCGCGCGGCCTCTTCTGGCCGATTGGTGCGCAGATAGATTTCACCGGTTGCAAGATACGGCCAGGGATCGGCGGCGTTGGCGCGTGCGTCGGCGGCGAGGAGAGCGAGCCACTCTTCCGCGTTATAGGTTTCCTCCGGGCGTTGGCGCAGCGCTTCGAGGCGCTCGGCGTAAGCGCCGCCAGCCAGTGCGGGACGGCCGTTCACGAGATAGATCCCAAGCGCAACCACGCTGACAGCGGCGCACACGGAAAGCACCAAGCGGCCAACGCGCGCATCACCGCCGGCGCGGCGCGTCGCGCGCAGCGTCCAAAACGCCGCGCCCGCGGCCAAAAGCGCGCCGGCAAGCATCACGATAACAGGCGTCAACACGGGGCGTGGCCTAGCGCGGTTCGGGGACCGATGAAACCGGCGCGGACGCCGCAGGCTTAGTCAGTCGCCGGCAATAAAAGCCGCGCTTTGAGGCCGCCGAGTTGAGCCCGCTCAAAAATCAGCTGGCCGGCATAGAGCTCCACCGTTTCCTGCAGAATCGAGAGCCCAAGCCCCTGGCCGGGCGCGGCTTCATCCAGGCGCGCCCCACGCTGCATGGCCTTGGCGATCTCCTCGTCCGAGAGGCCAGGACCATCGTCCTCGACGACGATCTCGAACAAACCCTTCGACTCGAACGACGGCAGCAAGCGCACAATGACCTGGCTCGCGCCATACTTGCAGGCGTTGTCGATCAGATTGGCGGCCATTTCGAGCAGGTCTTCGCGCTCGCCGCGGAAGGTCACATCGCCCTCCGCCTCGATGGAAATATCCATGGCTTTGGTGGCGTCGTACTTTTGCTCCATCATGAAGACGAGATCTTCGAGATTTTGCAGCACCGGCGTCCGATAGGCGATGGTCGAGCCCGCACTCGCATCGGCGCGCGCGGCGACGCGTGCGCGGCGGAGCTGGCGCTCGACGAACCCTTCCATCTCGTCGATGGATTGCTTCAGCACAGCATCTTCGCCACCGCCTGCCGCCGCATTCTTAAGCACGGCGATGGGCGTCTTCAACGCGTGCGCCAGATTGCCGACGTGGCGGCGCGCCCGCTCCACAACTTCGCGGTTGTGATCGACGAGGGCGTTCAATTCCTCGGTGACGGGCTGAATCTCGGCCGGATAATCGCCTTCCAGCCGGTCCGCATCACCACGGCGCACGGCAGCAATGTCACGCTGCAGTTCGTGAAGGGGCCCGAGGCCAATCCGAATTTGTAGCGCCGAGACGCCGGCAACCATCAGCGCGCAGAACACCACGAACATAGCGAACGCCCAGGCAACGAGTGAGCCCGCCGTTTCCAGAATCTCCCGCGTCGCGACGCCGACGACAAACAGGTAGCGGCCCTGTACGTCGGGAATGCTTTCGACGCGCGCGACGATGCGCAGGTCGCCGCCATCAGGGCCGTCTATGCTGAAATAGTGTGCGCCATCCCCAGCTCGCGCACTCAGCATTTCGCGCTGAACATCCTCGGGCAGGTAGATCTCGGCATCGACGAGAGATGGCGAAATCGTCTGTGTTTCGAGCCGGCCGTCGTCGCGGATCAGCGCGATCTGGAAGTAACGGCCGCTCAACGGCTGCAAATAGCGCGGATCGTAGGGAAGGTCGCGGAGGATGAGATCGTCGTTGAGCCCCGGTCCGGCATTGCCGATCAGATCGTCAGCGACGCTTTCGATTTCCGGATCAATCAGCAGACGCAGCAAGCGGCCATTGAATTGTGCATGCGCGATCCAGCCCATGAGCATGAGGCCGAAAACGCTGATGCCGGCGATGGTGAGCAGCCGCGCGGCGATCGAATGGCGGATCGTCGCACGAAAGCGCTGGATAATGCCCGGGGGCTCGCCGCTCACTGCGCTTCCGCGGGGTCGATCAGACGGTAGCCCAGACCTTTTTCGGTGATGATGCGGTTGGCGCCAACCTTTCGGCGCAAGATGCCGATGAACACCTCGATCGTGTTCGAGTCGCGCTCGTGATCCTGGCTGTAGATCTTCTCGGTCAGTTCCGTGCGCGAGACGATGCGGCCGGCGTGGTGCATCAAATAATCGAGCACTTTGTACTGGTAAGCCGTGAGCTTAACCGGCGCGCCATTCACGGTGACTTGGCCGGTCGCCGAGTTGAGCCGCAGATCGCCCACTTCAAGCACCGAGGATTGGTGATCGGTTTGACGGCGCACATTGGCGCGCACGCGCGCCAAGAGCTCCGCCATATGGAAGGGCTTGGTGACGTAGTCGTTGGCGCCAAGATCGAGGCCCTCGACCTTTTCGCTCCAGCGATCGCGGGCCGAGAGGATCAGCACCGGCATGTTCTTGCCGTCCCTGCGCCAGGCCTTCAGCACCGTGAGGCCATCGACCTTCGGCAGGCCGAGATCGAGGATCGCCAAATCGTAGGGTTCTGTTTCGCCGAGGAACTGGCCCTCTTCGCCGTCAGCGGCGCTATCGACCGTATAGCCGGCATCGGTGAGCGCGGAGGCAAGCTGCTCCCGCAGGTTCTTATCGTCCTCGACCACCAATACGCGCATGCAGATCTCGTCCCTAACGGCTGGCGCGCACGCGGAAATCCCGGATTTGCCCATCGGGCATGCGCCAGCGCACGACATAGACGGGGCTGCCGCCCTGCTCAAGGCGATGCGAGACGTACTCGCCGCCGTACTGGGACCGCAGCTCTTCCACCACTTCGCGGATCGAGCGGAGCTCTTGCTGGCCGCCGTATTGGACTGTCGTCCAAGCATCGCCGCGCGAGGGGACGATCAGCGTCCCTGGCGCCGCGAAGACGCCGGCCGCGAAGACCGCGGAGAGAAGAGCAGACTTAGCCCACATGACGGTTCTGAGTTACGCGAGACGCTCTGAATGGGCCCTGAATGTAGCGCCCAATTTGCCTTAACTACTCGGCCTCGGCGGCGTTACGTCCCGTTTCGGCCATTTCTTGACGAACTTACGCAAATCTTCGTCCACCGTTTCGGGCAGCATGACTTGCAGGCGAACGAACTGATCGCCTTGGCCGGCGACGCCTTTTCCCTTCAGGCGCAGGACTTTGCCGGTGTTGGAACCGGCGGGAATGGTAAGCGTCACGTTGCCGCCCGGCGTCGGGGCCTGAATGCGGGCGCCCTCGACGGCCTCGGTCAGGGAGATGTTCAGGTCCATGTGAACATCCTGGCCTTCGCGGCGGAAAAACGCGTGCGGCCGAACCCGAAGCTCGACCAGCGCGTCACCGGCCGGCCCGCCCTGAACGCCAGCGCCGCCCTGGTTCTTAAGGCGCAGCACTTGCCCCGTCTCGACGCCCGCCGGAATGGCGACATCGAGCGTGCGGCCTTCGGCCAGCGAAATCCTGCGCTTGGCGCCGTTAATGGCGTCGAGAAAATCGATATCGAGCGTGAAGCGGATGTCGCGCCCGCGCATGCGCGAATAGGTGCGCGCGCCGCCGAAACCAGGACCGAAGAGATCGGAGAAGATGTCGCCGAGATCGAACGGGTCACCGGCCCCGCCTGGACCGCCTGATGCGCCGGGTCCCGCGCCCGCGCCGGCGTATGAGCGTGCGCCCTGCCTCGGGCCACGCGCGTTGAACGCCATGCGCTCATTGCCGTCTGCATCGATCTCGCCGCGATCGAAGCGCTGCTTGGTGACGGGATCGGAGAGCAGGTTGAACGCCGCCGTTGCGCGCTTGAAGCGCTCTTCGGCGGCCTTGTCGCCTGGGCGCACGTCCGGGTGCAGCTCTTTGGCGAGCGTCCGGTAGGCGCGGCGAATATCATCGGCGCTAGCGGATCGGCTGACGCCGAGGGAGGCATATGGATCCCAGCTCAAGGTGTCAGCACGCTCCGGCTTCGAACGCCTGCCCCCGAAATCGGAATCAGGCGCGTCCGGCCATTCTGGCCTGCCGGACTATAATGTTATGGTTAACTCGCTGTTCAAGCCTGTGGCGCCGCTTTCGCCCTTTTGTGCGACACGGATGTGCAACGATCCGGGCAAAGAGCCGAAATCCGCGGTTTGTGCGGCGGCGGTATAGATAAAGCTGGGGACAGAACTCGTTTCGGTTCGGATCGGATCGCCGGCATCCAGAATCTCGAGACGGTAGCTTTCGCTGGAAAAACCCAGGGGCGGCTCGCCAGCCCAGCCATCGCCGCCGATCCGGGCGCAGCGCACCCAACTGATCGCGACGTCTCCGGATGCCTCGCGCAGGGCCCGCAGATGAGCAGGCGCCCATGGCCGGATGGCGGCGTGGGGCAAGATGAGATCGGCACGTTCGGCGCGGTTGCTGGAGGCTGAGGCGCCTGATGGCGGCGCGATGAAGCTAAGGCTCTCGCCCCATTCATGCGCCGCGATGTTGGCGCGCGCCAAGCGCTGATCCAGTTTGACAATGCGCGCGCCCACCGGATGCGGCGCGCCCATGGCGTGCGCCGAGCCTTGTCGGCCGCGCAGCAAATCGCGCAGCTCGTAGACGCCAGGTTCAATCAACGCACAGTTCGCGGCCTGGACGATCTCCCACTCGCCCTCACACTCGATGGCGAATACGTTAGCGCCGTTCAGCACTTCGTCGCGTGTGACGCTCGCGACTGCGCCGCCATAGAGCATAACGCGCGTAACATTGCCCTCATCCCAACGATCAACCGGCCCAGGCCAAAGCGCCCACAGCAACTCTCCCATGATCGCCGGCGCCGCTACAGTCGAACGCGCCGATTGCGCTGGCCCCGCATAGATTTGATGAGCGCCGCGCCAAGGCGAGGCAAACACAGCGGCGAGCGGGCGCTCGTCGCCTTCCGCCCCTGCCAATGGCGGCAGATCGAGAATGGAGAAAACAGGCGTCGGCGCATGGAGCGGCGCCGGCGGCGAATTTGGTTCAACGCCGCCAAGCATGGCGGCGCTGGTTGAGCGTGCGCGGCGCAGTTCGATGTGGCGCGCATCGGCATCTTCGATGCGCACAATCTCAAAGACCGCGTCGGCAAATGTCACACGATCGCCTGCTTCGAGCGCGAGTTCTGCGGGCCCCACAGAGATTGCCAGCGTCTCGACCGCGGCGCGGCGGTCAGTGAGCAGCCGCTGCGCGATGTTCTCAGCCGCGCCAGTTTCCAGCACCAAAGGCGCGTCGATCGTTGCGACGCCGCCCTCGGCGCGATCAAGCCGCCGCGCGCTCACCCCCGCCAAAAGATAGTCGCGGCTTGCATCGATGAAACGCACCCGCGCTTCGATGGGCGCCTCGGTTGCGTCGCGTTGCGCATAAGTGAGCGCCGATCCCGCGGCGGTAAGCATGTCTTCGCTGAGCGCGCGCGTGGCCGCGTTCGCATGGGCAAACGTCAATACCCCATCGTGCTCGCGCGCCGAGAAATCGAAGGCCGCCATCAGCGGCTCGAGCGCATCACGCGCGGACGCGGGCGAATCCACGACATAGCCGCTGACCGCGCCGCGTAAGCCGCTCACATCGACGACGTCCTGCCCAGCGCGATCGCACAGAGCCCACACCACTTGGCCGAGATCGGAGAGTCCTGCCCGCCCGTTCAGCCAATGACCACGCGCCCAGGCGCCGCCATCGGACCACACGTCACGCCGCGCCGGAAATGCCGGATAGGGCCGCGCATCCCATGCCCAGAGCATTACCGCCTCGATCATCGGCTTCCCCGTCAGTGACGAGATCGGATTGGCGCCACCCGCCCAGTACCCGAGGTAAGCCTCCAGAACGCTGCGCTGAATGAGATCATCGCGCCCGCCCGTCGAGAAATGTGGTTGGGCGCTTTCACTGCTTTTCGGATCGACGAACACGTTCGGCTGGTTCGACGCCTTGTCGATGGCGGCGCAACCCAATTCGATCAGCCAAACGGGCTTCGATTCCGGAATCCACGCGGTTGGCGAAGGCGCGCGTACGCCGCCCGGCCGATTGTGATGGGCGTTCCGCCAGAAGCTGCGAACGTCCTTGACGCGATGCACCCAAGGCTCGCCGTAAGCGCCATCGGTGATCGGCGTGCGCACTTGCGCGGCGCGATCCGCTTCATCGGCATAGAACCAGTCAAAATTCTCACCCGCCTCGATGCGGCCTTGGAGATAGCTGGGATCGTGAATGTCGGGCGCCAGTTCGGCGTCGGCGTGGGTTTCGCCCGCGCGCCAATCGGTCAGCGGCGGATACCAGTCGATGCCGACGACATCGATGTTTTCGTCGGCCCAGAGCGGATCAAGGTGAAAGAAAATGTCGCCAGAGCCATCGTCGGGCCGATGGCCGGAATATTCGCTCCAATCGGCGGCGTAAGTGATGATTGTTCCCGCGCCCAGCATCCCCCGCACATCCGCCGCTAACTCTTGCAGCGCGGCCACCGCCGGAAAACTGTCTGCGCTATCGCGCGCCGTGGTGAGGCCGCGCAGTTCCGAACCGACAACAAATGCGTCAACGCCGCCCGCCATTTGCGCAAGCTTGGCGTGGTGCAGAATGAAACGCCGGTAGGACCACTCGCTGGCGCCATCGAAGTGAGGCAAGCCATCGCCGCCTGCCGTAAATGCAGCGGGCGCAGCCGCGCCGAAGAATGACTCGATCTGATCGCCCGCCGCGCTGGTTTGATCGTCGCCGCTTTCCACGCTGATGCGCCCGCGCCACGGATAGGGAGGCTGCGAGGGGGCGCCCGAGGGATCAGGCCACGCGTTCCCCGCCGGAATATCCATCATCAAGAAGGGATAGAGCCCAACCTTGTAGCCGCGCTGTTTCAGCTCCGCGATGGCCTGTAGCACGCTGCGATCGCTTGGCGTGCCGCCAAAAGCCGGGCCGCCTTCATGCGTGCTGATGAGATGCGCGTCATGACGAAGAACGCCGCCGGCTTTCCAGTCGTGCGGTGTGTTTTGTTTCGCGGCAATCTCAACGCCGGGCCGAATCTCGCATTCGCCACAGCGCAAGTCGGTTCCGAACCACGCAACGACGAGCATCACGGTCTCGCAGTTCGGAAAGTCCGCCGCCAGTTGATCGAGCGAGACAAGCAGGTTGGCCCGTTCGCTCTCGGCATGGAGATTTTCCGGCGCGTCGGCGCCGGGGCCATCGCGGCGGAACACCGGCTCCGTGGCGTACACAAACTCGCCGGCGCCCGGAATGAGGCAGACGCCGCGTACGCGATCTTCCAAGCGTTCGCCGTCTCTGCGCGCGGGCCGGATGATCTCGAACGACAATTGCGGGATCACGTTGCCATACTCTTCGAGCGGCAGATCCTCGAACACGACATAGGCGAGGCCACGATAGGCGGGCGCTTCATCGGCGCCGTCGATCGCTTCGATCAATGGATCAGGCGCCTGCGTCTCGCTGCCTGCGTGCAGGCGCCAGGCCACGGTGGAGAGGTCGAGCGGTGCGCCATTCGCCCACACGCGGCCGATCCGCGACACTTCGCCCTCGCAGAGTCCGACGGCGAATGACAGCGTGTAACGATAGCTGCGTGTGCGAACGCTTGGTCCGCCGCCCTTGCCGCCGGAGCTCACCTCTTCGGTCTGCACATGCTCTTTGAAGCGCGCCGCCCAAATCACTTGTCCAGCGATACGCACGCTGCCGAATACGGCGGGGATCGAGGCGCCTTCGGTGGACGCCTGAATGTGCAGATCGGTGAGGCGCGAACCTTCGCGGGTGGAGCCCGCGCCGAATATCTGGCGATCGATCGCCGCCCCCAGCATGGCCCCGCCATATTGCCCGAGCACAGCACCGATTGTGCCGAAGACGCCCGGCAACGCGCCGCCCACCGCGCGACCGACAGTAGAAAGAACTAGTTCGGCCATGGTGCGATATCCGGAAACGAGAACGCGGCGGCGCAACGCGCGCGCCACCACGGCGCAAAGCGCGAGCGCACGACGGCGCGGCCCCAGTAAGCGTGAATGATGTGATCGTTCTCATCGAGAATGGCGGCGTGCTTCGCGGGCGCGCTGGGATGCATGCGAAAGAGCAGCACGTCGCCCGGCTGAGTTCTGGTCAGTTCAGCCTCGTTCAGATGACGGCGCGCGGCTTCAAGCAAAGTCTCGGCGCCATGCCGCTCGGCCCAGTCTGGCGTGTAGGCCGGCGCAAGCTCCGGCTCCGCGCCATAAAGCGCGCGCCAGACGCCACGAATGAGACCCAGGCAATCGCACCCCGCACCTTTCGCGGAAGCTTGGTGCTGATACGGCGTGCCGATCCAGGCGCGCGCTTCCGCCAGCACTGCGTGACGTGAGATCATGTCAGGCGCGAGCTTCCGTCGAGCCGTTCGCCGGCCGCTGGCCCCGCCTGCAGCGCGTCGTTGCCGGGCATATGTGGGAAGCCGCGGAAGTTGACGACATTGGCGAACTTGGCGCGGCAGGTTTCGATGCGCTTGTCGCAGCCGGCGTGGATCGTGAACGCCGCGCCGGGCGCCAGCGATATGCGATCTAAGAGTTCAATGATAACGCCGTCGTCGCCGGCCCGATGCGCGGCCACTTCGCTCATGGTTTCGTCCGCCCACACGATGCGCCCGCGGGTGAACCAATCATCGCCGTAAGCCTCGAGCCCTGATGCTTTGAATACATGCGTGCCGAGCACCTCGGTGATCGCGCCCGCACCACGGAATTCCGACGCCTCAATGTCAACACCGCAGCGTGCGTCACCCAAGTCAGCGTCACAGAAACGGGAGAACACGCGCCCGACGGGCACGTTCAGCGCCGCCTGCAGACCGCGCAATTCGGCCTCGAACGCTTGCACGCCGCGCCGCACTTCGCCGATGCGCCCGGCAAACAAATGCACACGCTCGTCCGGCGCGCTCCAATCGACGCGATAGATATCAATGCGCGCGCCGTCCCAAAGCCCACGGGCGATATCGGTTTCAGTGATTGCCTCGGAAGAGAGAGCGCCCGCGATACTGGCGCTGTCTACGCCGAGGCCTATGCTTTTCTCAATCGCCCCCGCGGCGGCGCCGTGGACAGGTTCGGCGATAAGATCATCAAAGGCGAGCGGGCAATCATGGTCCGTGAAGACGAAGACTTGGCCGTCGCGCCGCTCTGCGCGCCAAACGTGCGCGAGGGTGGTGACGCCCGACGCCAGCTTGGCGGCAAATCCCTCCGGGATGTCGCGCATTAGACTTTGATCTCCACCAATGGAGCCGAAACAGCGTGCCCCGCGCCAAATCCGTCGAGCGCCAGATCGAGCCGATCAGCGTCGAAGCGCACCGGCGTGTCGAAGAGAAAGCCAGCGCTAATCACGGAGGCGGCGGACGGCGCGACGGCGAGCGTGACCAAGCCGGTATCGGCAGCCACCTCAAACGCGGAAGGCGCAAGCGTCTCGCCATCGACAGCGATAATCACGCTTCCCGCCACTGGCTTACGGATCGGCCGCGCGTAAGCGCTGGCGCCGGCGCCATAAGCTTTCTGCAGCGCGAACACCGTACCTTCACCATCGCCTTCGCCGATGATCTGATCCGTCGCGGCCGGCGTTGCCGACGGCGCGCAAGATTTGAAGTCGAAGGGGTCGCGAAAACGGAAGCCGTGCAACTTGCCGCGGCGCGCTTCGAAGAACGCGATCAGCTCGTGCACCTGATCCAGGGTCCGCACGGCGCCGCCGATGTCGTATCTCCGCCGCCCGTGCGCCCAGGGCGTGTTGCGCGCTTCTGCGCCGGAACCGAGCGCTACAATATCCACGCGCCGCTCCGGACCACCGCTGGCGCCGAGCGCGAACGGCAGCGGCAGCGACACCTCATGAAATGTGCTCACAGATTGCGTCTCCCATACGCAACAGCGCGCGCGATGGCGGCGGCGATCTGTCCTTGGTTTTTGGCGATGGCGCTGGTGTCGGCGCCCGGCGGCAGATGGAAGTGCACGTTCACAGCGCCGGCGCCGGGTGAGGCGATCTCGCCAGCCTGGCGGGGCACGAACACTTCCGGGCCCCGCTCGCCAACGAGATAAGCGCCGCCGACATTGACGGCGCCGCCAGCGGCTTTGCCGCCGAAGAACGGGAACTCGGCGTTGGATTGCGTAAAGATCCGCTGCAGCGCGATCTTGGCCAATTCTTCGAGAACGACTTTGGCGAGCCGTTTGAACGCCGCCTCGCCGCCGTTCGCCGCCGAACCTAAAGCGCGCGCGATGCGTTCGCCCGCGCGCTCGAACGATGCGCCAACCGCGTCGGCGGTTTGACGCACCGGGCCTTGCGCGAACGCCTGCAGCGCCGCTGATGCGCCGGCGAGCTCACTCTGAAACTCATCCAACGCAAAGATGGAAGTCTTATCGTTCATGGTTTGGAATCCGGAAAGCGGCGCGAAAGCGCATCGAACGCGGTGCGCGGCATACTTTCAGCCGTGAGAGGCGCGGTAAGCGCGCGCCACTCCGATAGGCTCAAGCGCCAGAACTGCGGCGGCGTGAGGCCAAGAGATCGCGCCATCGCCAGCAACTGCCGCCACGGCGTCGGCTTAGTCATCGAGCGCCAGACGGAAAGCTTCAGCCACGGCGCTCGCCGCGGCCTTCGGATCGACGTGCGCGGTCATCAGTTCCGCCGCACTGATCGCTTCGCCGCCGGCCTTGGAAAGCGCGGCAAGCACGATGATGAGATCGGCCGCGGTAAGATGCGCCAGCCGCTCCGCCAGATCGGCAAGCGACATGACGTCAAACGCCGCCTCAAGCTCCGCCAGGGCGCCTAAAGTGAGGCAGAGGCGAACGGGCCGGCCGCTAATGGCGAGCACCACTTCGCCGCGCGCGCGGTTGTGCGGCTCCGCCATCACAGCGCCGCGAAGCTCAGCGCGCCAGCCGACGCGAGCGTGATCGCAAACGCCGCCTCGCCATCGTGATCACCCGAATAATCCAGCGCCTCGATCAGAAACGGCCCGGTGAGCGTGCCGAAATCCGGGATGACGAGTTGGAAACTGGTGACGGCCTGGCTGAAGAAAGCTTGCTGTATCAGCGCGTCCGAGGCGGCATCCTTGAACACGCCAGCGCCGCTCACGCTCGCCGACTTCACGCCGGCGCCTGCGATCAGCTCGCGCCACGCCGCGGGGCTCTCACCGGATGTGCCATCGACCGGGCGGGCATTGAGCGAGATCGTCTTGGCGCGAATGCCTGCGATGGTTGCAAAAACCTCCGGATCGGCGCCATCGCCGATCTTGATCAGGACGTCACGTCCCTTTTGGCCTGCCATGGATGCTCCTATTCAGCTTCGGTTATGGCTCTGAGGCGCAAGACGCCGTGCGTCGTGCGTCCGTCGCCTGACCGGAAAACGTCAGTGAATTGCGCGAAGATGAACACCAGGCGGCGGTCCGCCACAGCGAGCGCTGCATTGTGTAAGCAGCCGCGCAACGCCGCGATCACGTCGAGCGCTTCGGCGCGGCCACCATAGCGGGACCAGACATGCAGCGTCACCGCGTGCTCCAGCGCTTCACGTTCGCTGGCGTCCATCGGCTTCGACTCCACACGGCCGATGGTGATGTACGGAAACGTCACATCTGAGGGCGGATCGTCGTAGAAGCGATTGGCGATGAGGGCTTGCACGCCGCCATCTTCCATTGCCGCGGAACGGATCGCGGCAGCCAGCGCGGTTTCGGCGCTCACAGCGTCTCCTCTAAACAGTTCAGAATGATGCGCGGGCCGCCCTGATCGGCGACGCCGGTGATGCGAAGGCGGCGGACGCCCCATGCGATGCGCCAGCCGGCGCGGATATCGTCGCGCCGATTGAGCGTGACACGGAACGTCGCAACCGAAGGCGTCGCATCGAACGCGACGCTCTCGCCGGCGCCGCCGGCCCGAACCTCGGCCCAGACATCGCCTTCATCGCTCCACGCGATTGCTGCGCCGCCGAGCTCATCGGCGATACGCGCCGGGCTTTGCAGCTTCACGCGCGCGCGCAGCGCGCCGATGGCGTCGCTCATAGCCGGGCCGGCGCGAAAGGGCGCATCAACGCCCGCGCCGTCTCCGGTATGCCGGCTTCACCCTGCCGCAGCTCGTAAAGTGAAGCGACGATCTGCATGGCCGCAACGCGCAGCGCGACGGGCAGGTCAGACGGTTCATCGGCGTAGCCGCAATCGTACTCGATCTCGATACCGCCGGCGCTGCGCAGCGTGGCCGGAAAGCCGGACGGAAACACCAGCCGCGGGCGATCGCGATTGCCTTCGAGACGATAGCGCTCGGGATCGATCACACTCTGCGCGCCGTTGTTCGCCAACAGACGAACGGCCACGACATTGGTGACAGGGCCGAGGCCCAGCACCGCGCCATGCACCGCATCGCGGCGCCAGATATCCAAGCTTTCGCGCACGCGCCGCGTGATCAACGCACGCCCAATACCCGCCTCGACAGCCTCACGCGCCGCGCCGATGAGGGAGGCGATGAGACTGTCTTCGGAATTGTGATCGACGCGCAGAAAGAGCTTCGCCTCCGCCAGCGAGATTGGCTCGCTGGCGGGCGGCGTTACAACGGTGATGCTCATTAGCTGTCGCCGAACTTCAGCGCCTTGATCGCGTCGAAGTTCTGCACCCCGCCGCCGACGCGCTTGGTCACATAGAACAAGACGTAAGGCTTGGCGGAATACGGATCGCGCAATACGCGGACGCCGGCGCGATCGACGATCAGATAGCCGCGGGCGAAATCACCGAACGCGATGGCGCGGGCGTCAGCCGCGATTTCGGGCATATCTTCGAGCTCTGTGACCGGATAGCCGAGCAATGTGGAGCCGCCGGCGTCGTTCGGCTCCCAAATGTAGCGGCCCTCGCCATCCTTGAGCTTGCGCACCGCCGACACCGTCTTGCGGTTCATGACGAAGCGCGCGTTCTGGCGGAACTGGGTCTTCGGCGCATAGACGAGATCGATGAGCTTATCGACCGGCGTCTCGCCAAAGCCGCCATCGGCGCCCGTAAGAATGTGGCCGATCTTGCCCCAGACATAACTGCCCTCGGCAACGGCGTCGTAATCGAGGAAGCCGCGCGGCTTGTCTTCGCCGTCGCCATTGACGAACGCCGCACGCTCTTGGCCCGCGAAGGCTTCTTCGACTTCGCTTGCGATCCACTCTTCAAGATTGACGAAACTGTCGTCGAGCAGCGTCTGGGTGGCGGCCAGGTTGGCGTAGAGTTCCGCGGTTGGGAATTCGAGCAGCGCGAGGGTTGGCGTATCGGTCTGGGTCCGGGCGCCGGTCTCGGCGACCCAACCCGTGCCGGCCGCCGACAGGCTGATCGGCTTCTTGAACACGTTCGCGCCGGTCGTGCGCACCGTCGCGATCTCACGCATCGGCGAGACTTGCCGCAGGCGTCTCTCGATCATGCGGTCAAGCTCAGGCGGCGCGACATAGCCGCCATCGGCGCCGCCCGGCGTCGGATCGCCAACGACCGAGAGCGCCTTCGCTTCGAACTGGGTCAGAGCCGAGATATCGCCGCGGCGCATATAGGCGTGCCATGCCGATTTGTGCTCGCTCAGCGCCGGATCGGCGGCAAGCCCCGGCCGGCGGCCAGCGAGCGCTGCACGTTCGATCAGCGATTTCTGTTCGGCCAAAGCACGATCGATGCGGTCGACCTTCTCTTCCAACAACACATCGCTGCGGCTGCGTTCGATGGCGGCAAGGCGCGCATCGTTGGCGGCCTTGAAGTCCTCGAACGCGCGCATGAGCACGTCCGCCGCGCCGGGAGGCGCAGCCTTGGTCTCTTTTCTCACTAGTCTCTCCTTAAGCAGCGCGGATGAACTCTCGCGCAAGAGTGAGCCGCGCCTGTGTGCGGCCGGCAAAAGTGGCGTCCGGCTTTGCGTCCGGCCGCACACCATTCGGAACCGCGCGCGCCGTCAGGCGCGCAAGCGGCTGCATCGGATGCGTCACGATCGACACTTCCAGAAGTTCGATCTCACTCAACACGCGGCCGGCGGCGGTTCGGTGCTGCACGACCGGAACGAAGCCGATCGAAAGCCCATCGCCCCCGCGCGCGATCATCCGCTTTGCGCGCGCGGCGCCGGGCTGATCGGCGCGGATCTCGCCGCGCAGGAAGAGGCCACGGCTATCTTCGTGAGCTTCGCACCATTCGCCCGCGATCAGGCGAGCCTCATGCTCAACCAGCATGGGCAGCTTGCCTCCGCCGCGTCTGAGGCTCGCGGCGAACGCGCCTGCGCGCACAACATCGCGCATCTGATCAGGAACGCCGAACAACGCCGCATAACCTTCGACAATCATTCGTCGAGCCGCCGCTCGATGCGCGCGAGCGAGCGGCGCGCTTCCGCCACCTGTTCTTCAAGCCGCGCCAAGCGCTCCGCCACTTCAGGCTGAGTAGCTACGGCGCGCTCCACCTCTTCCAGGCGCGCCGCGGCGCGTCCCGCCCAGATCAAGCCACCAGCTGTTTCGAGAAAAAGCGCCAGGATCAGCGCAAGGGTAATACGCGGGTCGATCTTCATCGCGCGCGCTCCGGTTCTTCGATTCCAGCCATGCGGCGCTTCTCATCCTCACTCAAAAAATCCGCAGCGCCGATGCGCGCCCAAAGCGCTTCGCGTTCAATGGTGAGCGCAGGAACGTTCTCAATGTCGACGCTGACTGCAGCCGGACCTGCTTCCGGCCAGCGGTCGCCAATCCACGCCTCGATGGCGCGCGCCGCCTTTTGCGCGAGCGGCAGAGCGGTTTGACGCCAAAAGGCGAGATTGGCTTCGCGATAGTTCGAATAGGTGTTGTCGCCCGGGATGCCGAGCAGCATCGGCGGCACGCCAAACGCCAGCGCAATATCGCGCGCAGCCGAATGACGGGCGCCCGTGAAATCCATATCGGATGGCGAGAGCGACATCGGCCGCCATTCGAGCCCGCCTTCGAGCAGCATCGGCCGGCCCGCATTGGCGGCGCCGACATGCATGTCTTCCAATTCGGTCTTCAGCCGCTGGAATTGCTCTTCGCTCAGACGATCAGCGCCGCCGGCGCCCGTAAAGATGAGCGCCCCGCTCGGGCGCGCCGCGTTGTCGATGAGCGCCTTGTTCCAGGCGCCGCCGGCGTTGTGAATGTCGATGGAGAAGGCCGCGGCCTCCATCGGCGATAGGCCGTACCAATCATCCGCCGGGTTGAAGAGCTTGAGGTGCAGAATCGGCGCCTCGTTACTCAGCGGATCGCGCGCAAAGCTGCGCACGTTGGCGCCGACGCGGTGCTCCCAGCCGATGGGCCAGCCATCGGCGCCGGGGACCACGCTCATCCGATCGGGGCGCAGCACATAAAGTTCGGACGGCGCATCGTCGCCGAGACTTGCGGCTTCGAGATACGCGTTCCCCGCGACTTGCAGGTGGCCGTAAAACGCCTCCAGCAGCTCAACGCCGGTTTGCTCCGGATTGGGCCGCGCCAGCAAGCGCGCGAGCGGATGATCGCTCGGCCCAACCTTGAGCGGCGCGCTGGCGGCGGCCTCCGCGATCAGCCGCACGCAGCGATACGCGATCGCATTGCGGCCATAACCCTCGCGCGCGAACGCAGCAGGGTCGCGCATCGGCCAGGCGGGACGGCCCGGCGCGTGCCAAGCCAGCAGTTTTCGCTCCACGGCGCGGCCGCGGAGGTTTCTCAACCAATCGAGCATCACGTTCTTTCGTCAGAGTATCCGCACGCGCGGCGACATCGCGCCGCCGAGCAACAAATCCGTCAGCGCCCACACGAGCGCGTCGAGGCGGTCCGGGCTTTCGCCGTAGCCTTCAGCGCCAAATGCGCACATCTGATCTTCAAGATCAGGAAACACCGCCGCGTGCTTCACGCGGCCCTGCGCGTAGAGCGCCGCGATCGGCTCGGCCCGCGCGCGTTTGCCATGGCTCGCACAGACCAAGCGCACATAGAAGTCCGGCGCGGCGGCCCTCAGCACGGCGCGCACCATTTCTCCGCCATTGTTTGACTCAGCCACGATCGCATGCGCGCCGACAGAGCGCGCAAGCTCAGCCGCGCGCGCCGCCCAAACATGGGGCGCTGCGCCCTGCAGGCTCGCATCGGCAAGCACAACGGCTTCGCGCGCGAATCCTTCCCCGCGCACGGCAGCGGCGATGATCCCACACGCATCCACGTTCGGACCAACGCCCGCAGGCGGATCGACGGCGACGACAACGCGATCGAACGGCCCCTCCGCACGCTGACGCGCCGCTTCAAGTGCGGCGCGGCCCCAAAGCGCGCCTTCCGGCTCTTCAATGAGCTCGCCCAGCAATTCCTGACGATGCCGAACCGTGCCGCACCAGCGCTGATCGAGCGCGGTGATGAAGTCCGGAGAAAGGTTCTCCCTGTTCTCGAACGTCGATGAGCGCGTCACCGCCGTATCAGGCGCGGCCAGCAGCTGCTTCAACGCGCGGATCGGACGCGGCGTCGTCGTCACCACCATGCGCGGCCGAACGCCGAGGCGCAGGCCGTGCTCCAGCGTCTGCAACGTTTTCTCCGGGTAAGACCAAAAGCAAAGCTCGTCACACCAGGCGGCGTCGAATTGCGGGCCACGCAGCGCGTCCGGATCTTCAGCCGAAAGGCACGCCGCCTGCGCGCCATTGCGCCAGACCAGACGTTTGCGGCTCGTCTCGTAGACTGGCCGTTCGCGGTGCAACGACCGCAAGCCGGAATGTCCTTCGATCATGACTTCGCGCACGTCGTGAAACGTCGGCCCAATCAGCGCGATGCGGCCTGCACGCCCACGGCGGGCAAGCTCGGAGACCCATTCGGCCCCGGCGCGGGTCTTTCCGGCGCCGCGCCCGCCAAGAAACACCCAGCAGCGCCAATCGCCCGCCGGCGCAAATTGCGGCGGGTTGCACCAATAGCTCCACTCATCGAGCAACTCCCGAAGCAGCCGTGTGGGCAACCATGTCGGGAGCATGGCCCGCGCGGTCGGCGTCAGCGAACGCAGCAAGCCTACGTTGGAGTTCGGCGCGCATAGCCTCTTCGTCGTCATTCTCACTCGTGGCTCGGAACTCAGACAGGTACTCGGCCACGTCCCGCTCAGCCCGTACGAGCGCCGAAACCGCTCTGGCCCGGCGCTCGGCGTCCTGAGCGTCACCGCCATTCAGGGCGGCGTGCGCCTCGTTCAAGAAAGCGCGAAACGCTGCTGCGTTGGTCACCGCCCGGCTCCTTTCTTCAAAACCTCAGTTCTCGACCGTGCCGGAACTCTACGCCCGCGCCGTCGCGGTCGGATTGATTTTGCAACGGAGCTTGATACTTCGATGTTTTTTGTCGCTGGGGCGTGGATACGCAGGCTGCCTATCCCCGTTTCCCCTGGCCAGAATTCGGCCATACCTCTATTGGACACCCCCTCCCGGAGTTTTCCTTGTCCGACAATAACCGGCCCGATTTTCGCAGCCGCATCGACTGGGCGAAGATGCGCGCCGCCGCCGCACAGGCGCAGCTCAATCAGATGTTGGGCCAACGCTTCACTTGGCGCAAAGCCGCGAGCATCGTGGCCGGCTTGGTGCTGGTCTGCGTCGTGTCGCTTTGGCTCTGGATTTATTGGGGCCTGCCGCGTGTGCCCGACGCCGACGCACTCTGGAGCCTGAACCGGCAAGAATCGGTCATGTTCGTGGATCGCGACGGCGAAATCCTCGGCGTTCGCGGGCCGTATTACGCCAACCGCGTCCGGCTGAGCGAGGTGCCGGACTACGTGCCGCAAGCCTTCCTCGCGATCGAGGACCGGCGTTTCTATGAGCACGAGGGCGTTGATCGCATGGCGGTGCTGCGCGCGCTCCTGGCGAACCTGCGCGCCGGCGAGACCGTGCAGGGCGGCTCGACGCTGACGCAACAACTCGCGCGCAATCTCTTCCTTACGCCGCGCCAGACTGTGAACCGCAAGCTGCGCGAAATGGTGCTGGCGTCGCGCATCGAACGGCGCCTGACGAAGGACGAAATCCTCGAACTCTATCTCAACCGCGTTTATCTCGGCGACCAGGCGTACGGCGTCGACGCCGCCGCGCGACGCTTCTTCGGTAAACCGGCGACTGAACTCACGCTCGCCGAAGCCGCGATGTTGGCAGGCCTGCCGAAAGCGCCGTCACGCTCGGCCCCGACTGAAAGCCTGGAGCGCGCCACCGCACGCCAGCACGTCGTGCTCGCCGCAATGGTCGAGGCGGGCTTCATCACGCCAGAACAACGCGACGAAGCCATCGCCCAACGCATCCGCGTCGTCGAGCGCCCCAATGTAGAGCGCGCCATGGGCTACGCCTTCGATCTGGCGGTTGAGCAGGCGCGCGCCGTGGTCGGCCGCGAAACGCCGGACCTCGTCATTCACATGACGATCGATCGCGAAGTGCAGCAAGCCGCCGCAGACTCCATCCGCCGCCGCCTCGGCAACCGCGCCTTCGGGCGCCGCCCGCTGCAAGCCGCCTATCTTGCACTCGACCGCGACGGCGGCGTGCGCGGACTGGTCGGCGGCACCGACTACAACACCTCAAAGTTCAATCGCGTCACCCAGGCGCGCCGTCAGCCCGGCTCGACGTTCAAGACCTTCGTCTATACGGCGGCGCTTGAAGCAGGCTTCGACACCGAAGACGTGCGCTACGACGAACCCATCGTCATCGATGGCTGGCGTCCGCGGAACTATGATGAGGGCTATCGCGGCGCGGTGACGCTGCGCACCGCCTTCGCACTTTCGATCAACACCGTCGCGGCCGACGTCGCCAATCAGGTCGGACCGGCGCGCGTCGCTGATGTCGCCCGCCGGCTCGGCATCTCCAACATGCCGCCCCGCAATGCCTTCGTGCCGCCGTCGATCGCGCTCGGCTCAATCGAGACGACGCTGTGGGATATGACGACCGCGTTCGCGACCTACATGGACGACGGCATGCGCGTCGATCCGCACATCGTGCAGCGCATCACCAATTCTGCCGGCCAAGAAATCTATGTGCGCCCGCCGTACAACCCCACCCGCGTTCTCGATCAAGACGTCGCCGAACGCATGACCAGCATGATGGGCGCGGTGGTCCTCCGCGGCACCGGCACAGGCGCACGCATCGGCGATCGCGATATCGCCGGCAAGACCGGCACCAGCTCCGATTGGCGCGACGCTTGGTTCGTCGGCTACAGCCGCGATTTCACCGCAGGCGTTTGGGTCGGTCACGACGACTTCACCTCGATGGGCCGCACCACCGGCGGCACGTTGCCGGCGCAAATCTGGGCCGACACGATGCGCGTCGCGCACGAGGGCGTCGAAAACCATCCGCTGCCGGGGATCGAACAGCCCGCCTACACGCCGGCGCAAGTCGAGATGGCGAGCTTCTTCGACGAACTCGCCAACGCCTTCGGCGGCGGCGATGACGACGACGGCGGCTTTCCGGACCTCAGCGACATTTTCAACTGAATGTCAGCCCTCGCGCACGTCAAAGACCTCGCGCTGACGCTTGGCCGCGCGCCGTTGTTCGACGGCGCGGAGTTCGTGCTGCAGAAGGGCGAGCGGGCGGCGTTCGTCGGCGCCAATGGCGCTGGCAAGTCGACCTTGATGCGGATGATGGCAGGGCTCGCCGAACCCGATGGCGGCGAGATCGTCTATCAATCCGGCACAACCATCGCCTTCGCGCCGCAAGAAACCAGCTTTGAAGGCTTCGCCACGCTGCGCGACTACGCGCAATCCCCCTCAGTCGCGCGCATCGGCAGCGCCGCCATCGCGCCCGCGTATGCAGCTGACGCCGCCCTCGCACAATTCGGCTTGGACCCAGAGCGCGCTCCCCAAGGCCTTTCCGGCGGCGAAGCGCGCCGCGCCTCATTAGCGCGCGCGCTGGCGGCGGACGCAGATATTCTGCTGCTCGACGAGCCGACCAACCACCTCGACATCACCGCGATCGAAGAGCTCGAACGCATCATCAGCAGCCAGCGTGGCGCGTGCCTCATCATCAGCCACGATCGCCGCTTCCTTGAACGCGTCTCGACGGCGACATTGTGGCTGCGCCAGCGCCAGCTTCTGAAGCTCAATCGCGGCTATGCGGCGTTCGAAGAATGGGCTGAAAGCGTCGAAACCGAAGACGCGCGCAATCTCGCCCGCCTCGAAACGCAGCTGAAGGCCGAAGAACATTGGCTCCGTCGCGGCGTCACCGCCCGGCGCTCGCGCAACGAAGGCCGCCGGCGCAAACTCTTGGCGATGCGCGCCGAACGGCGCGACATCAAAGAACTCAGCGCCTCGCCAACCGCCGCCATCACCGCCGAGCGCGGCAACGAATCGGCGCGACTGGTCATCGACGCCAAGGGCGTCTCCAAGAGCTATGGCGAGCGCGCGCTAATCTCGAACTTCTCTCTGCGCATTCGCCGTGGCGATCGTGTCGGCATTGTCGGCGCCAATGGCAGCGGCAAGACGACGTTGCTTGAATTGCTGCTCCAACGTCGCGAACCGGATAGCGGCAGCGTGCGTATGGGCGAGAACCTCACCCTCGCCTACGTCGATCAGCGCCGCGACATCATCGACGCGAACCTCACGCTGAAGGATGCGCTGACGCCGGCCGGCGGCGATCAAGTCATGGTCCGCGGCGTGCCGCGCCACGTTGCCTCCTACGCCAAGGAATTCCTGTTCACGCCCGAACAACTCCGTCAGCCAGTCTCTGCGCTGTCCGGCGGCGAGCGCAATCGCCTGGCGCTCGCCATTGCGCTCGCGAAACCCGCCAATCTGCTGGTGCTCGACGAACCGACCAACGATCTCGACATGGACACGCTCGACGCGCTCGAGGACATGCTTTCGAGCTATGACGGCACGGTTTTGATCGTCAGCCACGACCGCGCCTTCCTGGATGGCGTCGCCACCCAGATCGTCGGCCCGCTCGGCAATGGCAAATGGGTCGAGACGCCCGGCGGTTGGGCCGATTTCGAGCGCGAGCACGGCCAAGCCATCAGCCCGCGCGCGGCCCCGAAGAAAGCGCAGGAGACGCCGCGCCCCGCTGCGCCGCGCAAGCAAACCAAGCTGAGCTACAAGGACGAGCGCCGCGCCAACGAACTCGATGCGCTGATGCCCAGGCTATCGGCCGAGATCGAAGCGCTGGAAGCTAAACTCGCGGAGCCCGGCGCGTTCGGGCGCGAGAGCTTCGCGGCCGACGCGGCTCGGCTGGAAACCGCGCGCGCCGAACTGGGCGCTGCCGAGGCTGAATGGTTGGAGATTGAACTCCGCCGCGAAGCGCTCAACGCACAAGAGTGAATCTGTTGTTAACCAAATCGCGCACAGGTTCGCGCACATGCGTAACCTCGCCGCACTCGCAATCGTCCTGATCGCTCAAGTCGGCGCCGCGTGGGCGCTCAGCGAAGCCAACACCGCCCGCCCCGGCGCAACATTCGCCACCATCGAGTCCGAAACCGCCGCCGCCTGTGAGCGCCTGTGCGCTGACGACACCCTCTGCATGGCTTGGAGCTTCCATGGCAATGCCTGCGAACTCAAAGCCGTAGTGCCGCCGGCAACCCCGCAAGACGGCGCTTTCTCAGGCATTAGCACGCGGGCGCCGGCAGCTCTGCGCGCGCGCGCCGCGCCGCAGCCCATTACGGCATTGCGGGACACAACCGAACTCGAACCTGAACTGTTTGCGGCGGAGCCCACGCCGGAAGACGACATCTCAATGGCGCTGCTCGGCGGCCCGCTGACTGAAGAAACCGCGCGGGCGCCGATCGGAAACTGAAGTCACGGGTAAGATTTATTTACGACCGCATCTTAATTTTCGGGCTCTTCAGGAGATCAACCCGCCATGTCTAACGCGCGGTTTGCGAAGCTTATCGATCTGGCGCGCACGACCGATAGCGGCCAGCGCCGCGAATTGTTGCGGGAAGTAACCGATCTCTTCTTTGAAACGTCCCATACGCGCACCGCGCGCGAGAGCGCCCTGTTCGACGACGTGTTGAAGCTGGTTGCGGCGGAAATGCAGGATTCCGTCCTGGCGGAACTCTCGGAAGTGTTCGCCGACGCCCAGGACGCCCCTGTCGGCCTGATGCGCGATCTTGCGAACCATTCGTTCGAGATTGCCGGCCCCGTGCTGAAGCGCAGCCGCGCGCTCGACGAGCAGACGCTGCTGCAGATCGTAAACTATCAAAGCCAGCAGCACATCGCCGCCGTCGCCCAACGCCCCGAAGTCTCAGAGAACGTCTCCGACGCGATCGTGAAATTCGGCGACGACACCGCGCTCGATCACTTGATCCGCAATGACGGCGCCAAACTCTCCCGCGCCAGCATGGAAACCGCCGTCGACCGTGCCCGCAACAACACGATGCTGCACGAAGGCGTCGTCAAGCGCAGCGACCTGCCGCTCGATCTGCTCAACGAGATGTACTTCGTCGTCGAGAATACGCTGCGCGATCAGATTATGAAGCGCAACGCCTCGGTTGATCCCGCCACACTCGATGCCGCCCTCGCCAAGGCGCGCGCGCGCATGAGCCATAACGTTGGCGACATGAGCGCGGAAGCCAAGAACGCCATGGCGTTCATCAACGCGAAGAAGAATAGCGGCGAACTGAATGCGCGCCTGCTGGTCTCGCTCTATCGCGAAGCCAAGCAAACGCACTTCCTCTATGGCCTCGCCGAGATCACCAACCTCGAACCCGAGACGGTCGCCGATCTCATCGCACGCCGCGACATCGATGGCCTCGCCATGATCTGCCGCGCCGCTGGCATCGAGCGTCCGCTGTTTGTCACGATCGCCGTGCTCTCGTGCGGCGGCGACGAAGCCATGCAGCGCGCCGAAGAGTTCGGGCGCATGTATAACAACGTGCCCGTCGAAGCCGCCCAACGCGCCATGCGCTTCTTCAAAGTGCGCAAGGGCGCCGCGCAAGCCGCGTAAGCGTCGAGTCTGGACCGCCGGCGCCCTAGCCGGCATCCCCCGCGTTCACATTGACAAACGCTTGCCATCGCAGCGCCGGCGTTTCGTTAGGCCGCGCGCTCTTTGGTATCCGAGAACCGGATCTTCGGGTTCTTGTCCTGAACGTAGCCGATTTCCCAGGCGCTCTTGCCCAGAAACACCGGCGCGTTGTCGACGTCCTCAGCCATTTGCGACGCTGACTTCTCTATGAACGCATCAAGATCAGCGCGCGTATCGGCGCTGATCCAGCGCGCGGCCTGATACGGCGAGGTTTCGAAAATCACTTCAAGGCCGTATTCGGCCTTCATCCGCTCATCGAGCACTTCGAACTGCAGCTGGCCGACGGCGCCGACAACCAAATCGCCGCCGTGCACCGGCTTGAACACTTGCGTCACGCCCTCTTCGCCCAGCGACTCCAGCGCCTTGCGCAAGTGCTTCTGCTTCAGCGGATCTTTCACGCGCACGCGCTTCAGGATTTCCGGCGCAAAGTTCGGAATACCCTGGAAAACGACATCACCCGACTGAGAGAGCGAATCTCCGACGCGCAATCCGCCGTGGCTCGGGATACCGATGACATCACCCGGGAACGCCTCGTCGGCGATCTCGCGATCCTGCGCCATGAACATCATCGGATTGTGGACGTTGAATCCCTTGCCCGCGGCGGTCTTCAGCGTCATGCCGCGCTTGAAGCGGCCGGAGGAGATACGGAAAAAGCCGACGCGGTCACGGTGCTTGGGGTCCATGTTCGCCTGGATCTTGAAGATGAAGCCGCTGACGTCTTCGCGCCCCGGCGCGACTTCCGTTTCCACGCCCTTCACCGTCGCGCGGAGCGGTCGTGGCGGCGGCGCATTGGCGCCGAGACCGGCGAGCAACTCGAGCACGCCGAAACGGCGCAGCGCCGAGCCGAAATAGACCGGCGTCAGATGCCCTTCGCGGAACGCCTTGAGATCAAACTTCGGCAGGCCCTCGCGCGCGAGTTCGGCGGTTTCTTCAAGCTCGGCGCGCACGTCATCGCGCACGTCGTGCAGGAAGCTATTGCTGCCGCGCTTCTGCCGCTCTTCGACGGCGAAGCCTTGCTCGCCGTGCTCCAACCGGCGGAACGGCACGAACTCGTCCGTCGTCAGATCGAGCATCCCGGCAAAACGTTGCCCGGACGCCGCCGGCCAATACATCGGCGCGGTATCCATCGCGAGCTTGGAATGAATTTCGTCCAGCAGCTCGAACGGATCGAGCGCTTCGCGGTCCATCTTGTTGATGAAGGTCGTGATCGGAATGTCACGCAGGCGGCAGACTTCAAACAGCTTCAAGGTCTGCGGCTCGATGCCCTTGGCGGCGTCGAGCACCATGATGGCGGAGTCGGCTGCGGTCAGCGTGCGGTAGGTGTCTTCCGAGAAGTCTTCGTGGCCCGGCGTATCAAGCAGATTGAACACCTTGCCGTCATGCTCGAACATCATGACCGAGCTCGAGACCGAAATGCCGCGCTCGCGCTCGATCTTCATCCAGTCTGACGTCGTGCGCCGAGCCTGCCCGCGCGCGGCGACAGCGCCGGCCAAGTGAATGGCGCCGCCGGCGAGCAGCAGCGATTCAGTCAGCGTGGTTTTGCCGGCGTCAGGGTGCGAGATGATCGCAAACGTTCGGCGGCGTGCGGCCTCGGTGGCGGGGTCGGCGGACATCAGGTCTCGGGCGTCAGGTGTCAGATTGGAGGCGGGTTGGTAGCCGCCCAAGCCGCAAATGGCCAGTCAGACACCTGATACCTGACCTCCTGACGCCTAACTTTCCACCGGCTCCAGGAGAAAATGCCGCCCCTGGCGGTCCTCGATTTCGATCACCCAGAGGTCCGGATCGCCGGCCCGGCGTTTGCGGACGTATTCATCCACTTCTCGCTCATCATCGCCCAGCGAACCCGCCGAAAGATCGAGCCAGATCCGCTCGCCCTCGCCGTTGCGCGCCGGTCCATAAAGCCGCGCCTTACCGTCCAGCGTGGCCACCTTAACGAGCACCGCGCCCGCGTCGGTATCGCCTTTCTTGACGACGCCCGCGAAGGCGCCGCCGATCTCGGCCCGGCGGATCAGGGCGCTCGCCCAAAAGTCTGTTTTCAGTTCGTCCATTGTCGCCGTTCATCAGAACGCAAGAACCTTAGCTTAACCTTTCGCGCTCGCATGCGCTTTTTGATCCTCGCACTCGCCCTGGGCACGAGCACGGTCGCCTCCGCCACCGAGCCGAACGCGCGCACCGCGTTCGTGGAGCGGCGCGGCCTGCTGGAAGCCGACGCGCAATGCCGCCTCTTCACCCCCGACGTCCGTTCAGCTCTGAGCGTTGGCCTCGCACAAGCGCGCGGCGCATTGTTGCGCGCCGGCTGGACCAGCGCCCGTCTGCGCGAGTTGGAGACCGCCGCCGTCAACGCAGCGCGCAGCAGAAGCTGCACCGATCAACGCACCGCCAGCGCCGCGGAGGATGCGCGTCGCGCATTCGCCTCGTGGATCAATGTCAGCAGCATGGAGTTTCCCGGCTGGGACCGTTCATGGCGCGCGCGCCGCGTCGTCGACGATAGCGGCTGGCGTCTGAGCCAAGCCATCGACGCGCCTATCGCGGCAACCTTCGGCGTGCGGCAACGCGGTGAGCTTCAGCGCCTCACACTCTCAATCCCACTCGCGCGCGGCGAAACCGGCCCGACATCGGCGCAGCTGATCTTGCGCGACCCCGCCCGCGCCGCGGTTCGCGAAATCGCCCTGCCACAGCGCATCTCGCAAGGTCTCGAAGCCGGCCTGCCATCACCAGGCGCGACGGCCAGCGTTCCTTCATCGCGCACGGTTGAGCGAACCAACGGCCAGCAATTTGTGATCTTCACCTTCCCCGACACCGCATTTCGCAACGTGGTGACGCTCGACCCACGCGAAACCATCGAAATCCGTCTGCAACAGGGGCGCTCGTCGCAGCGGCTGCTTGTCGAAGTCGGCGACATTGCCGCCGCACGCGCGTTCTTGACGATCCGCTAGCCTGTCAACACCGGCAGCGTGATCCGCACCAAGGCGCCGCCGCCCGGCGCTTCGTGAAAGCTCAGTGCGCCGCCGTGCAGCGCCGCTAACGCGCGCACCAATGAAAGCCCAAGTCCCGTTCCTTCCGCACGCGCGCCACCTGAACCGCGCTCGTAAGCGTGGCCCAACGTCTCCCGCTCCGCCTCCGGAATGCCTGGCCCATTGTCGATCGTATCGAGCTGCAACGCGCCATCCACGACGGACGCCTGCACCATCACGCGCCCGCCCTCCGGTGTGAATTTGATGGCATTGCCAACCGTGTTGATCAGCATCCGCTTCACTGCGCGATCGTCGGCGCGGACGTTCAACGCCGCATCCGGCGTCAGCAGCCCCAGCGATATCTGTTTCTTGTCGGCGCTATCGAGTGACACGCGCACCACGTCCTCAACGACAGTGCGCACATCGAACTCACCCAACTGCAGCTCGTACTTGCCGGCGTCGATGCGCGAGAGATCAAGCAGATCATTCACTAGCCCGAGCAGATGCGCGCCGCTCTTCCGGATCAGGCCAGCGTATTCGACATAGCGATCGCTGACCTCACCGAAGATGCGCCGCTCGATCATCTCGGAGAAACCGAGGATGTGCGTCAGCGGCGTGCGCAATTCGTGCGAGACCTCCGCGATGCGCTGGCTCATCGCCTGCTCGCGGCTCTCGCGGCGCTGGGCGAAGCCAAGCAGCCACACGACCAGCAAGAGCGACCAGACGGCCATCGCCACCGTGAACCGGCCGAGCCCCGCATACATCAGCGGGAACACGCCAGACGCCACGAAGGCCAAAACCGCGCCGATCCCGGCGAGCCGGGTCCAGCGCCCGAGCGTCCGCGCCAGCAGCACGGGAATGACCAGGGCCACCGCCAGCGGCGAACCCCAGCCGCCGGTTCCCGCGACCAGTCCCGCAACGGCGACTAACCACGCCAAAATGAGACCGAACGCCCCCCAGCGGCGCCCGCTCCACGGCAACAAGATGAATCCCGTGAGCGCCGGCGCTAACGCTAACGCGGCGGCCGCCGCCACGACGTGGCGTTCTCCCCCGCCGAAAACACCAGCGATCGCAGCCGCAACGACCCCGGCAGCCCAAATCCAGCCGGCCAAAGCCAGCGTGGCTGCCATTGGCGCTGCTTTTGCACCTGGCGTTACGGCCTGTTGTGTTGACACTGAAACGTGGCTCGCGAGTAAAAGACTTCTTAACGCGCTGGGGGAGAGAGTGCCCGCTATGAGTCGTTCTCGGAAGCGGACTCACCAATCTAGGATGAGGGAGCAGAAGCCGATGCGGAGCCTTGCGGTCTGGACTACTACCGCGGCCGTCGCCCTTCTCGGCGTCGCCAATGCACAGACGCCCGCTTCTACGGAAGCTGGCGCAAGCAACGTCGACCTGCAGACTGCGGTTACCGCCTACGCCGCTTACCAAAGCGACGTTTCTGAATTGCGCGCGTCAACGATGCGCGACGCAGCCGGGCTTGAATCGGCGCTGGACCGCGTCGCCCGTCACAATCGTGACGCGCTCACACGCGGCTGGATCGCTTACGGCGCCAACACTGCCGCGCAGTCGCCGGCCTTCGTGCAAGGCGTGCGCGATGCAGCGGCCTATTACGGCCGTGACGCTGTCATCTGGGCAGTCACCGTCGATCCGTCTTACGCACGCGGCCTGCGCGGCGGCCAAGACGCGACCAACATGCTGCTCGCCTCGGCCAACGCCGACAGCGCCCGCATCATCAGCGTCGCCGATCGCTATCAGGAAATGGCCTACTCGCTGCAGCGTCAGCGCTGGGCCAACAGCGTCGCGCCGCAACAAGCCGCACGCGTCCAACGCATCCGGTCACTCGGGCGTGACGGCGCGCCTTCGGACGCCGTGCCGAATGAAGTCGCGCCACGCCTTGCCGTGACGCCGCTCAGCCTTTCGCCGTCAACCGATCCGTCTGTCTATGGCGGCCGCCGCTTCTGGGACGCCGTCCGCGGCGGCGAACAAGTCGTCGAAGTCGCATCAACGCCGGCCAGCTACCAATGGCGCGTCAACGCTTCGCGCGGCGAGGCGCTCGATCGGATGGCCGCCGTCGCGGCGCTCCAGGCGCTCGACGCGGTCGATACCAACCAAAGCGCCGTCAGCCGCCTGATCACCGATCCGCGTTCGCGCGACTGCTTCGAGATGGCCCAGCTGCAACTCTATCAATGCATGTCGGCGGCGCGCTTCCGTTATGAGAACGCGTTCTGCCTTGGCCAGCACGGCCTGCGCGATATCGGCACTTGCATCGGGGCCGTCGCTCAGCCTGACGCCACCGCCATGACGCCGATTCCGGCCGGCGCTCACGGCGGCGGCCGCGACTGACCTTGCCCAGATGCGCCGCAAGGCGCATCTGAAGCTCATGGCCAGCATCGATCAAACGATCGAAGACCTTGTCGACGATTTCGCGCTCCTCCCCGATTGGGAGGAGCGCATTTCGTATGTCATCGAGCTTGGGCGCGGTCTGACGCCGCTCTCCGAGAGCGAGCGCAGTGAAGCTAATCGCGTGCGCGGCTGCACCAGCCCAACCTGGCTTGTTCGCGAAACTCGCGCGGACGAGCCGGAAAAGCTGTTTTTTCGCGGCGATTCCGAAGCCCACATCGTGCGCGGCGAAATTGCGCTGCTGCTGCGCATCTTCTCCGGGCGAACCCCGGCGGACATTCTCGCTGTCGATCCGAAAGCCGTGTTCGAGCGCTTAGGCTTGAAGGACGCCCTTACCGCTCAGCGCTCCAATGGCCTCTTCTCGATGATGAGCCGCATCCAACAAGAGGCCCGCGACGCCTAAAGATCGGCCGCGAGCTGCGCGAGACCAAGCTTGAGCGCAAGCTTTCCGGATCGCGCCGGCCAGCCCTCCGCGCGCTCGAGTGCCTCAAGACCTTCCTCGTACAAGCAGACGCGCTCAACGATACGCCGCAATGGCTGCGCCAACCGCGCCAACGCGTCACCAACACGACGGCGCGCGTCACAGCGATGCGCCATCGCCGCCTCTTGAGCATTGCCCGGCCCGCGCGCGGCGGCCCCCATTGGCGCCGCCATCCAATCGGAACCGCGCACGAGCCCGATTTCGCCGATATCCCAATCAGCACGGAGCCTGGCTGCCGCCGCGAGTTCGGCTTGCGTCAGCCACGGCCCGCCACCCGGTCCACGCATCGCAGCCAAGCGCCGCATCGGCCCTTCCGGATCGAATCCTCTGACGCCGCGCAGCGCGCCGTCCGCATCGATCACATGGCGCGCAACCACGCTACGATGCTGTGCGAGAAATTCCTCACCCGGCTCCGCCTCATCGCGCGCGACCTTCGCCGCGCCCGCAGCGCTCAGCCCGTAGCCGCCGTCTCCGCCAGCTTCGATCAGCCCGTCCGATAGCAACGCGCGCATATCGGCCGCGCTCAAACGCAACACAGCACGCCGGCGCCGGTCTTGTTTGGAGAACACGCCATAGTTTGGCCCGACGCCACAAAGCCGCAGCTCTGTATCCGCCGAGCGCAAGCGCGCTAACACACGCGCCACACGCCGCGCGCTCATGCTTGTGCTCGCACGGCCAGGCGAGGCGGAGGCGCCGCGCGCAGCATCGCTTCGAGCGAGCCCATCCAAAGATCGAATTGAGGTTCGTCGCGCCGGTCTTCGATAGCGTGACACGCATGCGCCACGGTTGAGCGGTCGCGTCCAAACGCCGACGCCACACGCGACAAGCTCAGCTCAAATCCCACATGACACAAATACATCGCCAACTGCCGCGCGAACGCGGTCTGCGAGCATCCGCGCGCATCGTCGACAATCACGTCCGCCGGCACGCCAAGCGCGTAGCTCACCACATTCGCCGCGAGTTCCGCCGCAGCCGCATCCTCCGCGCGTTTCGCCAACACGCCCATTTTCCAATCCTCCGTTGAAAGCCGCTTCCGCGCCTCAGAGCGCAGGATACGGCCGCCTCAACGGTGTAGGATATATTTTGTCCTATGCCTAGGAGTTTTTTCCTAATTATATACTTGACGCCACAAGCCTGAATACCTAAATTGGCCCCATGAAGTTCGACGCCCCCCATTTCCAGAGCGAAACCGAGGCCCGCCGCTACATCGAAGCGCTGCGCTGGCCGAA
>CALBST010000355.1 GCA_937967425.1 uncultured Caulobacteraceae bacterium | reverse complement strand
GTGGATTCGAGCGGTATGTCGCGCAGCATGACCAGATCGTCGTAACCACCGACTTCGCCGAACGTCGTCTGCAGCATCCGGTGCGGATCTTGGGCGTAGCCGGCGAACCATTCCTCGTAAGCTCGCACGACGCGCGCCGGCGTCTGGCGCAGGCCTTCGCGCGCAGGGTCGTCCCCCGCCCAGCGGATCAGCGTCCGCACCGCTGCTTCGGCCTCGGCTCTGCACGGACGCACAAGGCGATCATCGAGCGGCGCGCAGGCCTCCACGCTCTCTCGGGCGAGATTGTCTACTGTTGCATCCAGCATCGCGGCTCCTTCGTGAAATGCCGCTTCATTCGATGCGAAGCTGGTGTTTTGGTTCCGGCCTCACTGCACGCGACGATCTCTAGCGCGTCACGCCATCCGCCTGCGTCTTTCTGGCGTTTCATAGACGTTCCCCTCTTCACTGGCTCGACGGGTTGCTTGAAGCGTCCGCTCACATGCGTTCTTGATGTCGCGACCAGATCGAGGTTCCCCGGAAAAAGGCGACGTGCTGTTTAGCGCTCAAGATTTCTCCCTCGGGAACGTTTCGTAAGCCGACGCATCTGATTGAACAAAGGACGAGTCAATGAGCGCATCGACTGGGGTCTCTGGACCGGATTTCGGCGCAGGCCTGGCGCTCGACATGATCGCCGAAGGCGCAACCATCGCCGGCCATGTTGGCGACGAGGCTGTCCTCTTGTCGCGCCACGGTAATGACTTCTTCGCAGTGAGCGGATCTTGCACTCACTATGGCGCGCGGCTGGCCGATGGCCTCGTCGAGGGCGATCGCGTACATTGCCCTTGGCATCATGCTTGCTTCAGCTTGCGCACGGGAGAGGCGCTGACAGCGCCCGCCTTCGACGCGCTAAGGCGTTGGCGCGTTCACGTCGGCGCCGATCGAGTGTTTGTGCGCGAGCTGATTGATGAACCTTCGAAACCAGCGCTGCGTGAGCACGGCGTGCGCCGGATCGCCATTATTGGAGGGGGCGCGGCAGGGTTCGCCGCTGCCGAGATGCTGCGCCGGCTGGGCTTTGCAGACGAACTCACGTTGTTGAGCGACGACGCTGATCCGCCGTACGACCGGCCAAATCTGTCGAAAGACTATCTTGCGGGCGATGCGCCTTCCGAGTGGATCCCACTGAAGTCCGCCGAATTCTATCGTGACAACGGCATCGATCTTCGGTTGGGGACTGCGATTACACGGATCGCACCGAAGCAGCGGCAGATCCTGCCGGCATCAGGTGACGCCCTTGCCTATGACGCTCTCTTACTGGCGACGGGCGCCAGCCCCATTCGGCTCAAGGGCTTCGATCACCCCAACGTTTACGTCCTACGAACATTGCGGGATGCCGATGCGGTGATCGCCGCCGCCGCGCAGGCGCGGCGCGTTGTCGTCATCGGCGCTGGATTCATTGGTCTTGAAACCGCAGCTTCGCTGCGCAAACGCGGCCTTCAGGTCGACGTGGTCACGCCGGACGCTCTCCCGCTCGCACGCGTGCTGGGCGACGATATCGCTCGCTTCGTCCGCTCGACTCACGAGGAACACGGCGTTCGCTTTCAACTGGGTTTTACCGCCGAGGGCTTCGACGGCAAACGTGTGCGTCTAACGGGTGGTCACTCGCTTGACGCTGACCTCGTTGTACTGGGCGTTGGCGTGCGCCCCAACACGGACCTCGCAGCCAAAGCGCGTTTGGCCGTGTCTGACGGCGTCGAGGTCGATCGGTTCTTGCAGACCAGCCTGCCGGGCGTCTTCGCCGCCGGTGACGTCGCCAGCTTTCCGGATGCCTTGAGCGGCGCGCGGCTGCGCATCGAACATTGGGCAGTGGCCCAACGGCAAGGTCAGGTCGCAGCCGTGAACATGCTGGGCGGCAGCGAGTCTTATGATGCGACGCCTTTCTTCTGGAGCGCGCATTACGACCACATCCTGCGCTATGTCGGCCACGCGCCCAAGTGGGACAAGATCGAGATGGACGGATCTATTGCGTCGCGAGATTTTACCGCACGCTACAGTCTTGAGGGCCGACTTCTGGCTGCGGCTTCGCTCAATCGCGATCGCGAGAATCTTGAGATCGAGCGAACCTTGGATAAGGCGCGCCACGAAGCACGCGTCCGCGCCGCGCCTTGACGCGCTCGCCGCGCGGGAACCTTCACGCCATCCCCGCATCCCAACTCATAGGCCAACAGATGATGTCGACTTCGTGAGATGCTTGCTGTCGCCGCATTCGCTTTGGCGGTTGTGCTGGCGCTCGTCGAGGCGCCGGCGCGAAGCTATCCCAGCCACGCCGAGTGGCGTGATGAGGCCCGCACCAGTTTCGTGTTGGGCCTGATCGCACTTGCGATCGATATGGCTTTGCCGCAACCAATCACGGGCGCCATCGAGACGACGATCCTACTGGCCGCCTTTGTCTTCGTCGCAGATGATTTTCTCTACTATCTCAGCCATCGGCTCGCGCACGGCGTGGCGTTCTTTTGGGCCTCGCATGCAGTGCATCACTCGCCCCGCCGCTACAATTTCTTGACCGGATTGCGCCAACCGCCGACCTGGATCTTGACCCCGGCCGCAATCGCTCCGCTCGTTTTGCTGTCCTTGGGCGCGCCGGCGGCGCTCGTGGCCGCAAGCGCCGGCGTGCGCGGCGTGCATCACTTTCTGATCCACAGCGAATATGTGCGCCGCTTACCCCGCTGGATCGAGTTTGTATTCAACACGCCATCGCATCACCGGGTGCATCATGGCGTGAGCGCCGCCTGCATCGACCGCAATTTCGGCGGCGTCCTCATCATTTGGGACCGGCTCTTCGCCACATTCAGCGCCGAACCCGAGGACGGCGTGGCCTGCTACGGCCTCGTCCATCCGACCGGCGCTGGCGCGTGGCGGACCATGATCGATCCGTGGCGCGTGCTGCTAAGGCGCGTTGCCGCAACACCAGGGGCTGGGCGCAAGCTCGCGCTCATGCTCGCTCCGCCGCATCGTTAGGCCCCAAGCCCGCGCGGCGGTACAAACGAAATCCGGGAACCTAACGGCCGATCACTCCATCCAAGTTGATGCATGACGCGGCAGCAGGCCTTGGCCGTACGAACGGAGCCAATCCTCACGCTGGCTTTAAGAGAACGGAGTTCGCTATATGTTGGTTTCAGAAATCTCGCGCCCTCTGCTGAGCAGACGTCTTGCTCTTGGCGCGCCAGCCGCTGCATTGCTCTTACTCACGCCGGCGTCGGCCAGCGCCCATCCAGGCCCGCACGAACAAGTCGCATCGCCCTCCTGCCGCACACCCAGCATGAGCGCTCTCTATAGCGCCATGCGAATGCTTTGGGCGCAGCATATGGAATGGACCTATGCGGCGGTGTTTGCATTCGCCATGGCGCCGCCGGCCTTCGAGGCGACGGCCGCACGGCTGATGCAGAACCAGGCCG
>CALBST010000354.1 GCA_937967425.1 uncultured Caulobacteraceae bacterium | reverse complement strand
ACGCCCGGCTATCTCGGCGAAGATCAAAGCGAAGAGCGCTTGCAGAAGGAAGCCGACGCGATCGGCTATCCGGTGCTGATCAAAGCCGTCGCCGGCGGCGGCGGCAAAGGCATGCGCAAGGTCGAGAAGAAGGCCGAGTTCAAAGCCGCGCTCGCTTCGGCCAAACGCGAAGCGGCGGCGGCGTTCGGCGACGATCGCGTGCTGCTCGAAATGTATGTGCAGCGCCCGCGCCATATCGAGGTGCAGGTGTTCGGCGATACGCACGGCAATGTCGTGCATTTGTTCGAGCGCGATTGCTCGCTGCAGCGCCGCCACCAGAAGGTGATCGAAGAAGCGCCCGCGCCGGGCATGAGCGAAGCCACGCGCAAGGCCGTCACCGATGCGGCGGTGCTTGCGGCGAAAGCCGTGAACTATGTCGGCGCCGGCACCATCGAGTTCATCGCCGACGCCAGCGAAGGCCTCCGCGGCGACCGCATCTGGTTCATGGAAATGAACACGCGCTTGCAGGTGGAACACCCGGTGACTGAGGAGATCACCGGCCAGGACTTGGTCGAATGGCAACTCCGCGTCGCCAGCGGCGAAAAGCTGCCGCTGAAGCAGGAAGAGCTGAAGATCAACGGCCACGCGATCGAAGCGCGGCTTTATGCGGAGAACGTCGAAGCTGGTTTCTTGCCTAGCACCGGCATACTTAGGACTTTGTTACTGCCGGATGGGCACGACAACAATGCGCGGGTCGATTCTGCGGTTGAGCAGGGCGACACAGTGACCGCGTTCTATGATCCCATGATCGCCAAGATCATCATGCATAGTCCAACGCGCGACGAAGCCATCAGTGAGCTTGAGCGAGAATGGCGCGACGTCGGTGTATGGCCGGTCAAGACCAACGCTGGCTTCATCGCGCGGTGCCTTCGGAACGCGGACTTCAGGTCGGCATCTATCGATACCGGTTTGATCGCTCGATGCGGAGACTTGCTCATGAAGGTGCCTGCGCCGAGTGAAGCGGTGCTCGCAACCGCCGCCAATCGTTTCAATCGAGATGAGGCTCTGCCTGGGCTTCGGTCGAGCTCGCCGGAGGCGCGCAGCTCGCCATGGGCGTCACTCCGAGGCTTCAGACTGAACCAGCCGGCATCTCCAACCGTTGTACCGATGCGCTATCGAGGCGAGCGCATTGAAGCACGGCTCGGCGAGCGCAAAGTGCTGACATGGCCTTGGCGTCACGGTGACACGGTGATCGTGTTCGAAAACGGCGAAGTCTACGAATTCACTCTCGACACCGGCGAGCGCGGCGCTGACGAAGCCAGCGCCGGCGACGGCGCGGTCCTTTCGCCGATGCCTGGTAAGATCGTCTCCGTCGCCGCGAAAGCCGGCGCGAAGCTGAAGAAGGGCGATCCCATCCTCGTGCTCGAAGCCATGAAGATGGAGCACACGCTCACCGCCCCCTTCGACGGCAAGCTCGCCGAACTCAACGCCAAACCCGGCGCGCAGGTCAGCGAAGGCGTGCTGCTGGCGAAGCTGGAGAAGGATTAGCTTTGTGGAAGCGGAGCGCGGCGCTCTGCACCGCATGCGCGGCAGGAGCCGCGCGTTCCAATCTGCAAACAGCGCGTATGCCGGCGGGGGCGCCGGCGGTCCAGAGTGGCGAGGGAGATGGAAGTAACGCGACATGCGCCGAGTATCGCACTGTCTCTTGCCTGTAGGATACGATTGCTGTGGAAAGCTAAGCGAACTCGGCTTCCGCTTGTTCGTGATGGCGCACGGCGTCGCCGAACACTTCGTTGACGCCGATATTGGTCATCTCCGGCACGCTTGCGTTCGACGGCACACTCGCCCCCGGGCAAAGGCGCGACGCCGCGCCGATAAACGCGTAGCTGCCGATCCGCACCGTCCGCACCAAGACGCGCGAGCGGCCGCCATCGGTTTTCTTGCGCACATGCGCCGCAAGTTCGACTTCGCGCGAGAACACAACCCGGTTGCCGATATCCATCAAGCTGCGATCGAGCACGTCCATCCGCACCGGCCATTCGACGCCATAGCCCACGCGCGAGCCCCACATGCGCAGCCACATCGAATAGAAGCCGGGAAACACCCGCAGCAGCGATTCAAGATAGGGCAGAGCGTCATAGAAGGCCTGAATGTGGTGCGTGGCCAGCCACGGCGAGAACACGCGCCCGTCGATCTGGTTGACGCCTTGCTTCAGCGGCGCCCAGCGCAGCATCACGCGCTGTACGGTCGGCGGCAATATGTAGGTGACGAACACAACGAGAATCGCGCTCCACAGCGATGGCCATTGCGCGAACACGCCGAGCGCCGCCAACAACAACACCGTCATCAGCAGCGGGAAGTACGAGAACAGCCTGTCGGCCGCGGTCATCATGCTGCGTCACTATGCACGGCGCCGGAGATCAGCGCGTAGAGCTCATCGGCGCCGCGCGCCGCGCGCAATGCCGCGCGCGCGTCCGCGTGCTTGAGGAAGCGCGCGATGCGCGAGAGCGCCTTCAAATGGTCGGCGCTCTTGTCCGGCGGTGAAAGCAGCATGAACACGAGATCGGCGGGGCGATTGTCCATCGCTTCGAAATCTTGCGGCGGGTCGAGGCGGGCGAACGCCGCGATAGGGCGTTTCAGTCCGGCCAGGGGGCCGTGCGGTGTAGCGACGCCTTCGCCAAGCCCGGTGCCGTTCAACCGCTCGCGGATCAGCACCGTGTCGAACGCCGTGCGCGCATCGATGCCGGCGCTCTTGGCCAAAGCGTCAGCCATGAGCTGCAGCGCCTGCCGGCGTGATGTCGCCAACAAGCGCGGCAGGATTGCGTCTGGCGCAACCAAATCGCTTAGATCGTTCACCAACTCACCCTGTCTCTGCGCCGGGGCCGCAGCGCCAAGCAACTCAGGCGCCGTTCTTCAGGTTCCCGCGCCCTGGATCGATCCAGCCGACATTCCCGTCCGCCCGGCGATACACGACGTTCAGTTCGCCGTTGGCGGCGTTTCTGAACATCAACGCTGGCGATTCGGTTAAATCGAGCTGCATCACCGCCATGGACACGGTCATCGTCCGCACCGGCTTGGTGGCTTCCGCGATCACCAGAGGCGCCGCTTCGCCATTTGCCGGCGTTTCCGCGCCGTCATCCTCTTCCTCTAACGGGGCGAGCACATAGGCCGAAGCGTCCTCTGCCGGAAGGGGAGATTTGTTGTCCGCGTGATGATTTCGCAGGCGCCTTTTGTAGCGGCGCACACGTTTTTCGAGCTTGCCTAGCGCGTCATCGAAGGCACTGTGCGCGTCGCCGCCATGGCCTTCTGCTTGGAGGGAAATTCCAGAGGGCAGGTGGACCAAACAATCCACCGCAACACCAACGCCGCCGCCATTCTTGGCTACTGTGACAACAGCATCTGTCGCGCGGTTGAAATATTTGCCCACACCGCTCGCGAGCTCATTTTCGATGCGTGTTCGGAGCGCTTCGCCGACATCCATCTGCCGTCCGGCGACTTGTATGCGCATGAAGGAGCCTCCTTGGTTCAAACCACGGCGCTCTCGAGGCCGAGCCCGCCCCCGAAGGCGCCCCGATGCCATGCATTTAAGGTAGGCCTCGTATGTGTGGCGGTCAACGCACCGCAATGGCGAAAAGACTGCGGCTTTGCTTTATCTGACTTAACCACCATGTTGCCGCCGGGGGCCGCAATGAGCGCGGAACAGAGCGCAACAACAGCCACAGCCGAATCGCCGCCGCGCACGCAATGGTTCGACCTTGTGTCGATCATTGTGTGCACTCTGGCGTGGGGCACGACGTGGTTCGCGATCACGCTGCAACTCGGCGTCGTCGATCCGGTAGTCTCCATTACTTATCGCTTCGGGTTGGCGGCGGTGTTGCTGTTTGCGTGGGGTGCGTTGCGCGGCGAGCGCTTGGCGCTGAACCGCGCGCAACATCTGGCTGCGTTCGGCGTTGGGCTTTTTACGTTCGCGATCGATTATAGCTTCGTCTATTGGGCCGAAGAGCGGGTGACGTCCGCGGTGGTCGCGGTTGTCTTCGCTGCGATGGCGTTTGTGAACCTCGCTGTGTTTCGGGTGGCGTTCGGGCAGCGTGCGCCGCTGCTGGCTTGGGCCGCGGCAGGGCTGGGCGTCATTGGCGTTGGGCTGCTTTCCTGGGAAGAAATCGTCACCTCAAACATGAGCCAGCGGGCGCTGACCGGCATCGGGCTGACGCTCGCGGGCGTGTTTTCGGCGGCGATCGGCAATGTCTATGCGCGGCGCGGCGAGTTGGCGGGCGCGGGCGTCATCGCCTCGACGGGCTGGGCGATGGGCTACGGTGCTGTGCTGCTCGCCGCGTTTGCATTGGTGACCGGCAAAGCCTGGACGTTCGAGTTTACCGCGCCCTACATTCTCTCGCTGCTGCATCTTTCCGTCGTTGGGTCGGTGATCGCGTTTGCGCTCTATTACGGCCTCGCGCGGCGGCGTGGCTACGCGACCGCTTCCTACATTTCGGCGCTGACGCCGCCGCTCGCTATGTTCGTTTCGGCGCTGCTGGAAGGTAAGAGCTGGGGTTTGTTTGCCCTTGGCGGCGTTGTCCTTGTGTTGGTGGGGCAGGTGCTCCTGTTGCGTTCAAAGCGCGCCGCTTAAGGCATCGCGCGAATAGCAGCGGCGACGCCCGGGCGCATCGGCGCGAACGCGGCATTTTGGCTGAGCGAGACGTTGGTTTGAATCACGTTCAAGAACATCATCAGATTGTGCTTGCGCGCAATGCCTTGCTCGGACTGCCACCAGCCTTCCCATGACGCGCCAAGCGGGCCGGGGCCGGAGATTTCCGCGAACCAAGCGGTCCATTCGGCTTCATCGAAGACGTTGCGGGTCGCCATGTAGAGGATGGGCGTCGCTAGCCGCTCGCTTTCGCCGGTGACGTAGGAATGGCCCGCTGGCGCGATCTGTGCGGCGATGGAGTCGCGGATGCGCGTGAGCTCCGGTTTGCCGACGGCGGGATTGAGCACCAGTTGCAGCATCAGATCGGCGGTGTGCGCGGTGGCGTGGCGATAGCCTTCGCCGGGCGTGAAGCCGCGATAATCGGTGATGCTGCGCATATAGGCGATCGCGGCGTCGATCAGTTGCGCGCGCTGCGCTTCGCTCATCCACGGCGCGACGCGATCGGTGCGGGCGACGTCCGCGAGCACGAGTGCGGCGAACGGGCGCTGAAAGCCTTGCGGGTCCGGCGCGGTAAGCTTGGCCTGGAGATTGGCGTTCAGCGCCGTCAGCGTATCGCGCGTCAGCAGATTGTTGCGCATGTAGTGCTGCAGGCCCTCGAAGGCGATGCCATCGCGAACGGCCGGGTCCGGATCGCCCAAGCACTCGGCGAGACCAAGTGCGACGGCGTTGCGTTCGGCCTCATCTGCTATGGTCCAGCTATTGGCTTTCAGCGCATCGAGGCGTGCGCGGTCGTAGCCGGCGGGCCGGCACGCCGCTGTTTGCGATTGCGCCACGGCAGGCGCTGTGGCGCAGGCGGCGAGCAGGAAGAGGGCGGAGCATAGACCGAGTGTTTTCATGCGACGAACTGACCAAGAGCGCGGGTGAACCGCAAAGCGCATGCGACGAGTGGCGCGCGCCGCAGGATGGACGCCGCCTTGGTGGTGGCTTTCGCATAAGCGAAAGCGGGAGCAGGGCGCGTGGGGACGCGCTGGGTAGTGCCTAGGAGAGCGATGCTTTCGCACCGCCGCGTGTCGCCACGCGCCCTTTGCGATCGTTGTGCACCGGGCCGTCACGGGG
>CALBST010000353.1 GCA_937967425.1 uncultured Caulobacteraceae bacterium | reverse complement strand
CTGCCGCCTGGCGCAGTCGAGGAGATTCCGCGCAAGGTGCTCAAGGAGCAGCTGGGTAAAGACGCCTTCTAGTGTCCGCCTAGCAAGGCCGGCAGCGCAGGAATGATGTCTGGGAAGAAGTTGTGCGAGTCTTCCCAAATCATGCGAACGCCAGCGAACAGAATGATGATGATGCCGACAACCGCGATCCAGCGATACTTCTCGATGACGCGTGCGATGATCGCAGCGGCGACCCCCATCAGAAGCACCGAGAGCACGAGGCCGAAGGCCATGATGTAAGCGTGGTGACGCGACACGGCGGCGACAGCGAGCACGTTGTCGAGCGACATCGAAACGTCGGCGATGACGATCGTAAGCAGCGCGCTGCGGAACGTGACGGGCCTGGCCCCGCCGGTGACGATGCTTTCGGCCAAATGCTCGCCCGCGACGGGGTCGCCGATCGAGACGGGCTTGTGGCGCATTAAGTCCTGCCACATGCGCCACGCCACCCAGAAAAGCAGCAAGCCACCGATAAACAGAAGGCCGCGAACGCCGAGCAATTGGATGGTGATGCCGGCAAACACAATGCGCAGAATAAGCGCAAGGATGATGCCCCACATGATGGCGCGCCGCTGTTGCTCACGCGGCAAACCGGCAGCGGCCAAACCGACGGCCACTGCATTATCGCCGGCCAGTGCAAGATCGATTAGGACAACAGAAAGAAAAGCCGTAATCGCTGACGCTTCTAGGAATTCCACGGCGGCCCAGCTCCCGGCAGTTGCGGCGGACCTTGTTCACGAAGCCTGGCGGGACCGTCAAGCGCTTGGCGACAGGTCTCAAGCGCGACATATGGCGCCGAGACTGACGAGGTAGAAGGATCGCAATGCGGATCGTCGGGGGCCAGTTCAAGGGGCGCGCAATTGCAGCGCCGCAAGGCCGTGACACGCGCCCGACGTCCGACCGGGCGCGCGAGAGCATATTCAACGTCTTGGCTCACGCTGATTGGTCGCCCGGGATAGAGGGCCGGCGCGTGCTTGATCTGTTTGCAGGGTCCGGCGCGTTGGGACTTGAGGCGATGTCGCGCGGGGCGGCGTTCGCGCTTTTTGTGGAAACGGAATCCGCCGCGCGCGGCGCCATCCGCGACAATATCGAGGCGCTTGGGTTGTTCGGAAATACCCGCATTCATCGGCGCGACGCGACAGACCTTGGCGTGAAGCCGGCGGGCTTGGGCGATCCGTTCGATATGGTGTTTCTCGATCCTCCATACGGCAAAGGCCTGGGCGAGCGCGCGCTGGCCCGCTTGGGCGACGGCGGCTGGATCACGCCTGACGCGCTCATCATGCTCGAAGTCGGCGCCGACGAGACACCGCAGCTGGCGGCGTTCGAAACGCTGGATGAGCGCAGCTATGGCGCGGCCAAGGTGTTCTTCCTTAGGCCGCGCTAGAGCTTACGGCGTCGGCGTAACCCGCTGCGGCGTCACCTGTGGATTCACCTGAATCGCGCGCTGCCGCAGCTCCGGCGCGAGCAGCACATCGTTGCGCAATTGCGTACGGTACAAGGTACGGCAGCGCTCAAGCAATTCCTGATCCGGCGCGGCGACATCGTGCTCTTGCTGCGCCTGACGCAAGCGTTCGCAGGCTTCGCGCGTGCGGCCAGAGCGATCGAGCGCGCGGACGAGTTGCTGCGCGTCAGCCTGGAGGACATCGGCTGCGGCGGAGTCCGGCGCGGCTTGGGCCACTTCCTCGCGCGCCGTGTAGGCTTGCGAGAAGCGGGCGCTGGCGGCGGTGAAATCACCACGCTGTTCGGCGATCTGGCCGAGTTCCGAGGCGACAGGCGCGCGCAATTGCGGCGAGGTGAGCTGCGGCAGCGCTTGCTGCAATTGCGCTTCGGCGGCGGCGGTGTTGCCCGTGTTTTGAGCTTGGACACCTTCCGAAACTTGCGCTGCGGCTTGCGCCTCGGCGCTGCGGTTGGTGCGCTCATAGGAGCGCGAGAGCATCCGCCAAACCGCCGGATCGCGCGTGCGCAGGCTCGTGGCCTGCTCAAGCGCACGCTGGCCGAGCGGGTTGGCGTTGGCTTCGCCCACCGAACCGCAAAGCAGATAAATCTCATCGCGCAGCGGATCGTCCGGATGTGCTTGTGCGTAGGTCCACAGCGTCTGCATGGCCGAGTCGCGCGTGCTTGCACTCGACATCTGCGCGACCGCGAGGCGGACTTGCGCGTCCGGGTGGGCGGCCAACGCCGTAAACGCGGCGCGATAGGCTTCGCTGGCTGTGGCCTCGAACGAGGCTTCAGTGACAGCGCCATCCATGGTGATGGCCGAGGGGGCCATTTCCGAGTCAGCGCCGCGCGTCGAAGGCGCCGAGCCATCGATGCTTGCACTTTGCGTTTCCCCAAGCGCACCCGCTTCAAGGATTTCCGCGAGCTGGATCGCTTGCTCCGGCGTCAGTTGGCCTTCGGCCAGCAGGCGCAAAAGTTCGGCGCGCAGGTCCGGCGGCGGCGGATCGGGACGGACGAAATCGTTCACCACCCAGGCGATGCCGGCGATGAGCGCGATCACGGTGAGCAGCGAGACGATGCGAATGCGCGTGCCAAGCCTACGGCGGCGGCGTTCGATCTCGGCCGTGTTGACATCACGCCCCGAGAGCTTGGCGCTCAGCACTTCGACGAGCAGCTGCATTTGCGGCGCGTTGGCGCCGCCATTCCAGCGGGTGAAATCTTCAGCCTGGAACGCGCCGAAGCCGAGCGGGATCTGCACATTATCGAGCATCACCGGCACAAGGCGGCCTTCGTCACGGGCGCGGCCGGCTTCATCGCGCACGAATGTCGAGTTGGTGGAGCTTTGCGTCCACACGACGATGACGGCCTTCGCGTTCTTGAGTTCTTGCTCGATGATGGCGGTGTAGTCTTGGCCGGCGGCGAGCGAGCGGTCCCACCAGACATTGAAACCGCGCTCTTGCAGCGCTTCAGCGAGAGGCCGGACGCGATTACGATCTTCGCTGGCGTAAGAAATGAAGATGTCCGCCATACGCGTACCCCTGCCACGGCGCGTTCTCGCGCCGGCCTTGTGTGTCCCTATCCCCTATTAGGCGCTCATGACCGCGACGGGAAGATGACCGGGGTCACGGATGCGGGAGTTTTGGAAAATTCCCTGTGCATGCGGTGACTTAGCTCCAGGCATGGCGAGGCGTTCCCGCTGCGAAGGCGCTCGCGCGGGTGGAGGTTTGGATGACGCTTTTGCGGGTGCGCCTAGGAGGTGTCGGCGGCGTGGACGGAGACCGCAGCTGGCGCGCACAACGGAATGGCGCGATCGGCGGCGAACCAGGTTCGGACGAGGCGGGTGAAGCCCGCCGCGCGGCGGCGGGCGAGCGAAGCGGCAAGTTTGCGCCAATTGCGCAGCGCGGCGAGGAGCTGCGCCGCGCGTGAGACGAGATCGCCGCGCGTACGAAGACGCTGGCGCAGCCAAACGCCGCCGACAGCGCGCAGGCGAATGCGCGGCGCGCAGGGCGCGTGATGGCGGCGTGGTTTGGCTTTGCGCGGCGGCAGGAGTTGCGCGGCGCGAATGAGGATGAGATCGCGCACGGCGCGTTCGATTTTGTCGAAGCTGATGTTGGCGCGGCGGCGCTGGCGATCGCTGCCCTGCCCGCCCAACGAGAACCACGCCAGCAGCGCCAGGAGCCATAAGGCTAGCCTGGCGAGGCGATGGTTGGAGATGAGGGGCGGCGGCGAAGACATTTGCGCGGGATTATGCGCC
>CALBST010000352.1 GCA_937967425.1 uncultured Caulobacteraceae bacterium | reverse complement strand
CGCAGCGGCTCGGCGATGCGTTGGCGCGCGCGGCGCTTGGGCGTCATCACCTCTTTCAGCAAAGCGCGCGCTTGGTCGTCGATGCTCATTGCGTACTCATGATCCAGCCGCCGCCGAGGACGCGCGTGGAGTGCGGGTCGTAGAACACGGCGGCTTGGCCGGGAGCTACGCCCTCTTCCGGCGCGTCAAGCAAGACGTGCGCTTGGGCCACTTGGACCGCCGGCGTCTCGCCGGCGGTGACGGTGGAAATGAGCGTAGTCTTTCGCGTGTTGGACTCGTTGCTGACAGTTACCGCCGGCGGGGACGCCGGCGGTCCAAGGAAGAGCTTCGCTGCGACGGGCGGGCGTGTAGAGCGAACGCGGACCAAAATGTCTTGGCCATCTTGCGGCGCTTCGCCGTCACCGATCCAATTCACTTCCTTCAGCGCAATGCACGTAACGCCCAGTTCTTCACGCGGGCCGACGATGACGCGCTTGTTCGCGGCATCGAGCTTCACAACAAAGAGCGGTTCGCCTGTGGCTAGCCCGAGCCCACGGCGTTGGCCGACGGTGAAATTGATGATGCCGTTGTGCCCGCCCATGACGCGGCCGTCGACATGCACAATCTCACCAGGCTCAATCGCGTCCGGGCGTAGCTTTTGCACGACGTCCTGGTACTTGCCGTTCGGCACGAAGCAGATGTCTTGGCTGTCGGGCTTCTCAGCGACGCGCAGGCCAAGTTCGTTGGCGAGCGCGCGTGTTTCGCTTTTCGGCAAACCGCCGAGCGGGAAGCGCAGATAGTTGAGCTGATCACGCGTGGTCGCGAACAGGAAATAGGTTTGATCCTTACTGGCGTCGGCGGCGCGGTGGAGTTCAGCGCCGTTGGGGCCTTCGAGGCGCTGCACGTAATGGCCGGTGGCAAGACAATCAGCGCCAAGGTCTTCAGCGACGCGCTTTAGATCCTTGAACTTCACGGTTTGATTGCAGCGCACGCAGGGGATCGGCGTCGCGCCCGCGAGATAGGTATCGGCGAAATCTTCCATCACGGCGTGGCGAAAGCGGCTTTCGTAGTCGAGCACGTAATGTGGAAAGCCACAGGCGTCGGCGACGCGGCGGGCGTCGTGAATGTCTTGGCCGGCGCAGCAAGCGCCTGGCTTGTTGACGGCGGCGCCGTGGTCATAGAGCTGCAAGGTGACGCCGACGACGTCGTAGCCTTGGCGCTTCAGCATCGCGGCGACGACCGAGGAATCCACGCCGCCGGACATGGCGGCGACGACGCGGGTTTCGGATGGCGGCTTGGCGAAGCCGAGCGAATTGAGTGTGCGCGCCTGTGGCGGCGCGGCGTCGAGCATGGTCATCTTCTATCCCCTCCCGGATTCAAGGTCCGGAACGAAATTCAAGCTCGTGGATATGACGTGGGCGGCGGAGTTGCGCAAGCTGACACACCCACGCTTCCGGGGCGAACGCAGTGAGACCCGGGACCCAGCAGCCCTCGCACCGTACTTAGTCACACACTGGGGTCCCGGCTCAGCGCTCGCCGCATTGTCAATGCGCGCGCCTTGGCCGGGAAACTTGGTGCGTGTGCTTAGAGATATTTGAGAAGCGAGAGCTGCGAGAGCTCGGCGAATGTCTTTGCCGCCGCCTCATACTGCGTCAACAGCGTGTTGAGGCGGATCGAAACTTCGGCGAGATCGGCGTCGGTCTGATCGCCTATTTCCTTGGACAAAAGATCCGAGCGCGCCTCAAGCCGCAAGCGATCTTCCTCGAAGCGCTTCTGCAACTGACCCGTGCGGCCTTCTTCGGTAACGAAACTCCTGGCGTGCGCGTCGAGGTCGGCGGCGATGTTTTGCAGCACGCCAGTATAGGAGCCGGTCATCGGCGAACCGAGCGTGCCGCCGGCGCCGTCAAGCAGATATTTGAGCTGGCGCAGCGTGTTGAAGAGATCGGTCGACAATTCTGAAGCTTTCGACGCGAGCTTGATCGGCGCGCCCTCGCCGAGATCGATGATCTGATGACGTGACGCTTCGTCGAACAAATCCTCGGGCTGCGTCGCTGTCGCCAGCTCATCGAGCGAGGTGATCCGCACCGGCGAACCGCTTTGGCGTTCGCCGGCGAACATGGGCTGGCCGTTCCAGGTCTCGTTCAGGGCGCCGACGATGGCGTTGAACGCAAGTTCGAGTTCGGTGGAAACACCGCGGCCGTCATTAGCGCTGATGGCTTCGCGAATGGTGAGCGCCAGCGACTGAGTGGCGTCGGAAATTTGACCCAGCGCCGAAGCTTGCACGCCGAAGCGGGCTTCGAGCTGGTTGATGACTGAAGCGCGTGCGTCGGTCGAGGCGCGCATCGAACTGGCGCTGAGGATGCGGCTCGAGGCGCCGCCAAAGCCTTGCAGCGTATTGGCCTTCGAGCCCGACGCGATCTGGGCTTGCAGATTGCCCAGTTCGCTGGTGATGCGACGCACGTCGCCCTGAGCGCGCATGAAGAAACGGGCATTGAGTGGCGTACTGGCGGACATTCTCGTTTACTCTCAGCGGTAGCCGATGGTCATCAGCACATCGAGCATTTCGGTGGCGGCTTGGATGACGCGCGCGGCGGCGGCGTAGGCGTTCTGGTAGGTGGTCATTTTCATCAGCTCGTCATCGATGCTGACGGATTCCATTTCGCCGCGGCGGTCTGCGGCGGCCGTGGCGACAGCGGCGGCGCCCGCGGCCTGGCGTTCGGCGTCGCTGGCGAGGCGGCCTGCTTCGCCTCCAAGACGCGCGGCGTAGGTCGCAAGCGTGCCGGTCTGGGCGGTGAGAACTCCCGCGGCGCCGAAGTTCTGCATCGTGTTGCGCGCGGCGGCGAGCGCATTGGCGCCGCGATTGTCACCGGCTTCGATGATCTTTGCGCCGATCAGCCCGGAAAGATCGGGGCGGCCGACAGCAAGGCGATTGGTGTTGTTGGCGATCAGCGCGTTGACGGTGATTTCGGTGGCGCGGCCAGCGCTGGCTGCGGAATCGAGGCCGTGCAACGCAGAGAACGCAACGCCGGTGTTGCCGCGCTGGGTCGTGTCGTTGACCAGCTCGACATTGAAGGCCGGGTTCGCCGCGAAACTGATGCGCCCCGTCGCGGCATCGAGCGAGAACGCGCCGTATTCGCCAAGGCCAGTGCCGGGCGCATTGAGCGCGGCGAGGAGATCATCCCACGTCGCACCCGGCGCGGCGAGCGGCCCGGTGATGGACACGCTGCGGTTGGCAATGAAGCGCCCTTGCGTGTCGCGAATTTCGTAGGAGATCGCGCCATCGTCTGCAAATCCATGCAGATCGCTGCCGCTGATGCCGCTTTCGAAGAAGAGCGGCGTCGGACGCGAGACGAGATCGTTCAAGCCGAAGAAGTGCGAGAAGCCGCGCCCTGCCCTGAGCGCCGGATCTGCGGCGTCCTGCTGAATGACGATGCCGGCGTTGCCGCTCATGTTAAGCGAGAGCACGCCGTCGATGAACGTGGCGCTGCCGGCAGATGGCGTCTCAGCCGCGAGCGCGGTGTTTAGCGCATCGACGAAATCGCCGATCGTGCCGCCGCCGGCGAACGAAACGGTGTTGGGCGGGGATTCCGACGTGATGGTCTGTGCGTCGAAATCGATGGTGAGGCGGTCACGCAGAACACCGCCGGAATCGACGAGCGCGATTGTGGCGCTGCCGGTGAAATTGAGTGCGTCCGTACTCAGAAGACCAGTCTGACGCCCCGTCATCGAAGACACGGCAGGCGATGACGCGTTTTCGTTGTGAACCGCGTTCATGACGTCAGCGAGCGCGCCGGCGTAGCCGCCGAGCGCTTCGGCGAGGCCGGGAAGATCGACGTCGCGGGCTTGCAAGAGACCCTTTATCGAGCCGCCGGTGAGGAACGACTCTATATTGGTCTGCGAGCCCAGCTCTTCGTTCAGCGAGATGACGCCGTGCGTCGCATAAGGCGACGGGTTGGGCGTATAGGTCAACGTCGCGGCGGTGACGCCAACAAGCAGCGCCCCGCCGCCGGTACGAATATGGACGCTGCCATCCGCCTGCGGCGTGGCGCGAACGTCCATCAGCTCGGAAAGCTGATCGATAAGCGCCGATTGAGCGTTCTCGGCGGAGCTGGCGTCGGCGCCGGTCCGCTTGGTGAGACGGATCTCGTTGTTGAGCTCCGCGATCCGGTTCATCAGATTTTGCGCTTCGGAGACGGCGTCGCCGATGCGTTGATCCGCCTCGCTGATCAGCTGTTGCAACGAGTCGCCAATGCGATGGATTTCCGAATAGGTCGCTTGCAGCGCGCTGACCGCATCGGCGCGGCGCAAACTCGAAGCGGGATCGACGCCGAGTTCGGTGAGCGCCGACCAATACTCGTCGACCATGCCGAACATGGACGACGCACTCGATGGATCGCCAAAGCTTTGCTGCGCGCGTGAGAGGAGATCGGCGCGCGCGGAGGCGGAGCCGGCGGCGGAAGCGGCGATGTAGCTTGCGGTGGCGAGGAAGCGATCGGCGGCGCGGCGAATGCCGGTGATCTCAACGCCGGCGCCCGCGCCGATTTGCGTGCGCGGCGCGAGGATCATCTCGGTGCGGACGTAGCCGGGCGTGTTGGCGTTGGCGATGTTCTGCGAAACGGTGGCGACGCCGGTTTGCGCGGCGCGCAGGCCGGAAAGACCGGCCAGGAGAACGCTGGTTAGACCGACCATGAGCGCACTCCCGGCAAAAGGCGCCCGGCGCCAGGCAAAATCAGCCGGGCGCGCGCAAGCGCGTAAGGCGCACGATCAGCGCTTCTAAGCGTTTGAAACAACACGCTTTCTCCCCTGCGCCGCAGCCCGGTCCAGAGACCCACGCCCGGTGCATCGGGCATTCACCACGCAAGCTTGGGGCCATGGTTAATCGCTCGGCAGAAGCTGCCGGGCGGGGCGGCGGAATTTGCCGTTCCGGGCAACCCAATGCCCCGAGGCAAAACATCTATCTATCTGTTTTTGTGAGATTTTTTCATGGTTAGCGGCGTGGCCCGGAGCTTGCTCGGGGTCGCGGGCTGGGCGCGGGGACAAGCCGCCGCCCAAGCCGGGGGACCTATGGATTTCGCGCCGGAGCCAGTGCTTGACGCCATCACGCCGCCGCCAATGCGGCAGGCGCAGCGCGCGCCCGCGCCAGACGAAAACGGCCAAAGCTTCAACGACCACCTCGACGCCGTGAGCGAGCCGGTGCGCGAGCGCCCGGCGCCTGCGCAGAACCAAGCGAACGACGAAAGCGCACCCGTCGCCGCCGAGAAGCCGGCCGAGGACATTCAAACGCCGGACGACGAGGCGATCGATCCGGATGTGGCGTTGCTCGGCGGACCTCTGCCGCACGCCGCGCCGCCGCCGCCCATGGCTGCGCCGGTCGTGGTGCAGATCGCTGCTTCGCAGCCTGAGCAGCAAGCGCAGCCGCAAAACGCTGACGCCGACGCAGCGCCGGCGATCGCGCCGCAGACTCCCGCGCCCGGAGCGCCGGAGAACGAGCGCGCAATGGCGGCAACCGCGGAACCGGTTGAGCAAAGCGCACCGGTCGCGGGTAAGCAGGGGCAAGCCGAGGTCAAACCTTCAGCGCCAACTGATGCGCAGCAAACTCCGGCGCAACCGCAAAGCGCCCAGACCACACAACAGCAAGCGCAACAGATTCCGGCCGCGAACACGGCGACCGAGATCGAAACGTTGCCGCAGCCCGTGCGTGACGCCATCGCCACGACGATCGCCCCCGCTCCGCAGGCGCTGACGCAAACCGCACAGCGCACGACACGGGCGACGCAGCAGCCGGTCGAGACCGACGCCGCCGCTCCGAAGGATGGCAAGGCTGAAGCATCAGCGCCGGCCGTCAACGCCAAGGCTCAGGCGCCGCGCACGGCGGCGAACGGCGTTGGCAATCTCACGGTCGATCCAATCACGGCAGCGCCGCAAACGCCGAGCAGCGCGCCGGATAGCGCGCAGATCGCGCAGAGCAATGCGATCACGACCACCGCGTCACAGGCCAGCACCCACGTTCAGCACGCGGCGATTGATAGCGGCGCCCAGCGCGCGGCGCCGGCGGCGACGCAGGTTGGGCGCGAGATCATCCGCCGCTTTGATGGCGGCAACACCAGCTTCGAACTGCGCCTCGATCCGGCCGAGCTTGGCCGCGTCGACGTGCGCATGGAAGTGACGCGCGATCATCGCGTGTCTGCGGTGATCACCGCCGACAACCCGCAGGCGCTGACTGAACTTGCCCGCAACGCGCGTGAGCTCGAGCAGCAGTTGCAATCCGCAGGCCTGCAATTGAGCGACAACGGCTTGTCGTTCGATCTGCGCCAAGGCGGCCACGGCGGCGACGCCGAGCAAGCCAGCAACGGCGCGCGTGGCGCGGGCGGCGAAGAGACACTTGCAGAACAACAACCCGCGCCCGTGGCGCGCCCGCTTGGTTACGAGCGGTGGCGCGGCGTGCGCGTGGACATGATGGTTTGAGGACGTAGGCGATGGACATCCCTGGCGTAGGCACGACCAACACGAACGCATCGGAGGCCGCCAACTCACGCACGCGGCTTTCGGATAATTACGACACCTTCCTGGTGCTGCTCACGGCGCAACTGCAGAACCAAGACCCGCTCGCGCCGATGGACTCAACGCAGTTCACGCAGCAATTGGTGCAGTTCAGCCAAGTCGAGCAGCAAATCCGCACCAACGAGCAGCTTGAAGGCCTCGTCGGCCAGTACAACGCCGCCGCCGCCGGCGCGGCCCTCTCCTATCTCGGGCGCGATGCGATTATCGAATCGAACGAAACCTACCTCGCCGGCGACCCGCCAGAAGCGAACTGGGCCTACCGCTTGCCGGAAGCAGCAACGTCGCTAACGGTTCAAGTCCGCGATATGCAGGGCCGCGTTGTCTACGAGACCAACACCGCCGCGCGCGGCGCTGGCGAACACTTGTTCACCTGGGACGGAACCAAGACCAACGGCGAGACCGCCGAAAACGGCATCTACCGCATCACCTTCGAAGCAAAGAACGCGGACGGCGAGACGATCACGCCGACGATTTCGGTGCGCGAAACCATCATGGGCGTGGACTTCACCGGAACCACGCCTGTCGTCATCACACCGGCCGGCACGCGCGAATTGGCTTCAATTCGCTCGGTTCTGGATCGGGGCTGAGAAGTAAGGCGTCCGCCGAATGCGGACGCTTCGATACGCGCAGAAGCGCTCCATCAGTAACAACATTCTTATGCCGCGTTCGGTGGGACGCACGCGGCGATGGAGCTGGGACACATGTCTATCTATACCGCCTTGCGCGCGGGCGTTTCTGGCCTCACCGCCAATTCGAGCGCGCTCGCCGTTATCTCCGACAACATCGCCAACGTGAACACGGTTGGCTACAAGCGCTCGGGCGTGGATTTCTCGGCGCTCGTCAACGCGCAGAACTCGAACACCACCTACAACGCCGGCGGCGTGCTGCCGCTGACACGCCAGCAGATCTCGCTGCAAGGCTCGCTTGAGCAATCACGCTCGACGACGGACCTGGCGATCTCCGGCGACGGCTTCTTCATCGTCTCGACCAACGAGCAGCAGCTCTCGAACGGCGGCTCGGTGCTGTTCACGCGCGCGGGTTCTTTCACCATCAACGCCGACGGCTACATGGTCAACGCGCAGGGCTTGTTCTTGCAAGGCTGGCCAGTGGCGGCGGACGGCAGCGTCACGTCCTCGCCCACCTCCCTCTCCGCGATCGAGCCGATCAACATCTCCGGCGTCGGCGGGTTGGCTGAACCCACACGCAATGTCGGCCTCAACGCCAACCTGAACTCAGGCCAAAGCGACTATGCGGGCGCGCAAGGCGCCTACGATGTCGGCGACATGGCGATGGGCACGATCACGCCACACTTCGAAAGCTCGCTGGAAATCTACGATAGCTTGGGCGCGCCGCGCACGATTGCGTTCGGCTTTCTGAAAGTCGGGCCGAACCAATGGCAGGTTGAGGCCTACGCCCGCCCGAACACCAACATCACCGGCGGCGGCGCCAATGGCGGCGTCCTGGCCGCCGGCATTCTCACCTTCAACACGGACGGCACCGTCGCCAGCGTCGCGCCGCACGGCACCGCATCGCCGGTGCAGGACATCGACACGACTTTCAATGTGAACTGGGCGGCATCGACCGGCGCGGCCTCGCAACCGGTGACGCTCGATCTCACCACCGGCATGACCCAGTTCGCCAACAATTTCGGCGTCACTTCGGTGACCGCCGACGGCGTGCCGCCCGGCGATCTCGTCGGCCTCGTGCTCGAAGGCGACGGCTATCTGACCGCGCAATTCTCGAACGGCCGCGCCCGGGCGCTCTATCAGATCCCGCTGGCGACGTTCCTGAACCCGAACGGCCTGAAGGCTGACCAAGGCGGCGCGTTCCGCACGACGCTGGAGTCCGGCCTCTACAACATCAACGCGTCGAACGCTGGCGGCGCGGGCCGTATCGTCTCGGGCGCGCTGGAAGCGTCGAACGTCGACCTCGCAACCGAGTTCACGAACCTCATCACCACGCAGCGCGCCTACTCAGCCGCTTCGCGCATCATCACCACAGCCGACCAGATGCTCGAAGAATTGCTGATGGTGAAGCGCTAAGCGAAAGGGAACTCGGGTAAGAAATGAGTAAGAGACTCGTGTTCTAATTCGACACACGCTTCTACGCTCATTTCATGCCGCGTCTTAGCCGTTTCTTTAGCGATCCGAGTTATGTTGGGTTGCTAAGAAGGAGAAAGGCGCATGCAGAAGCAACGCCGATATGATGGGGTGGTGATGGGTCCCGACGGGAATCCCCTCACTTTGGACGATCTGCCGCCGCCGGGAACGACCCGTTGGGTCATCCGCCGTAAGGCAGAAGTTGTCGCTGCGGTTCGCGGCGGCCTGCTGACGATGGAAGACGCTTGCCAGCGTTACGGCCTCTCTGAAGAGGAATTCGAAGGCTGGCGTAAGTCGATCGAAAAGCATGGCCTCCCTGGCTTGCGCACTACGCGCATCCAGCACTACCGCGCGGCCGGCGTCTAGCAGACGCCGCGCTGCTGTGGCAGCAAGTCTGTAAGTACCAAGGCTTTCAAAGGCCCCCGCTCTTCCCCGGCGGGGGTCTTTGCGCGCCTGGTGCCTGGGCGCGCCGCGAGGCCTGAGCCCGTCGAAGGCCGGGCCACGGCGCGTGTTGCACCGCCCTTCGGCAAGCTCGGGGCTCGAGCCCCACCAACGTGGTTAACGGTTGTTTCACGCCCGGCCCGGCAATTTCTGCCGACCGGTGAGAATTGCCCAGTGATTCTTAGAATGACTCTGGGAGCTCTCGCCGTGTGTGCAGAGGGCCGGTGTGAACTTTACTCAGATGCTTCTCAAGGCGGGGCCGACGCGATTGTTCGCGGCGCTTGGCATTGCCGCGGTGGTCGCCGCCCTCCTCTTCACGCTCGTCTTCCGCATGGGCGGCGAGGCGAAGGCGCTGCTGTTCGCGGGCGTCGAGACCCGCGAAATGGCCGAGATCAGCCAACGGCTCGAAGCGGCGGACATCCCCTACGAGATCCGCGAAGACGGCGGCTCGATCTATGTCGCGCGCTCGCAAGTGTTCAACGCCCGCATGATGCTCTCGGCCGACGGCCTGCCCTCGCGCGGCTCGATCGGCTACGAGATTTTCGACGAGCCCGACGCGCTTGGGCAAACGCAATTCCAGCAGAACATCAATCGCCTGCGCGCACTCGAAGGCGAGCTTTCGCGCACGATTGGTTCGCTCGATGGCGTAGCTTCCGCGCGCGTACATCTGGTGCTGCCCGAACGCCAACTGTTCTCGCGCAACGCTGAGCAACCCTCCGCCTCGATCGTCATTCAACTGCGCCGCGATGAGCTGACCGCCGGCCAAGTGCGCGCGATCCGCAATCTGGTGGCGAGCGCAACCCCGGGCCTGAGCGCCAATCGCGTGACGATCGTGGATGAGACCGGCCGCCTGCTCGCGGCGGCGCAATCGGGCGAAGAAGGCGCGGCCGAGGGCATCGATGCCCGCCAGGTGGCGACCGAGGATCGCATCCGCCGCACGGTGACCGACATCGTCGAAGGCATTGTCGGTCAGGGCAATGCGCGCGTGCAGGTCACCGCCGAGATGGATTTCAACCGCGTCAGCGAGACGCGGCAAACCTTCGATCCGGAAGGCCGCGTGGTGCGGTCGACGTCGTCGACGGAGGAGTCCTCCCAAACCGCCGCTAGCGCGCGCGGCGCGACGGCGGGCGCCAACGTACCCGACGCCAGCACAGCGGGCTCCGGCGGCGGCTCGCAGGACGGCAGCGAGTCGAGCCAGGAAACGATCAACTACGAAATCTCAAACACGACGCGCACCGAAGTGAGCGAAGGCGGCCGCATTCGCAGGCTCTCGGTCGCCGTCGCGGTCAACGGCACGATGACGCCGGGCGCGGAAGGCGCGGAGCCAACCTACACCCCGCGCAGCGAAGAAGAGATGCAGCGGCTGACGGCGCTGGTGCGTTCTGCCGTCGGCTTCAATCAGGAACGCGGCGATACGGTCGAGGTCGTCAACACCCAGTTCGCCAGCATGAGCGCCGGCGGCGCCGCGGCGGCTGAGCCGGGCATGTTCGACTTCCTCGGCAATCTTGATGTCATGCGGATCATCGAGATCGTCGCGGCGCTGATTGCGGCGCTGGCGTTCGTGTTCTTCGTCCTGCGGCCGCTGGTTAGCGGATTGCTGCGCGGCGGCGCCAATGCGCAGGCGGCCGGCGCTGTGGCGGCTTTGCCCGGGCCGGCAGGCGCCGGCGGCGGCGGCGCGGCGGCGGCGTTGCCCAGCCCCGACGCCGCCCACGACGACGGCATCGACATCGCGCAGATCAATGGCCGCGTACGCGCCTCGTCGGTCAAGAAGGTCGCCGAAGTCGTGGATCAACACCCGGATGAATCGGTCCAGATCATTCGTGGCTGGCTCAACAACGCGTAGCGCCGATGAACGCTCTCACACGCCCCACCCCCTCCGACAATCGCCCCGATCCGGGAGCGCCGGCGGTTGATCTCTCGCGTTATAGCGGCCCCGAGAAGGCCGCGATCATTCTCATGGCGCTTGGCGAAGACGCCAAGAAGCTGTGGGAGGTGATGGACGAAGAGGAGATCAAGGAAGTCTCGCAGGCGATGGCTTCGCTCGGCGTGGTGCCATCGGCCGTTGTCGAAGCGTTGGTGCACGAATTCATCAATCGCCTTTCCGGCGCCGGCGCGATCATGGGCTCGGTCGAGCAGACCCAGCGCATGCTGATGCAGATTTTGCCGAAGGAGAAAGTCGACTCCCTGATGGAGGAAATTCGCGGCCCGGCAGGCCGCAACATCTGGGACAAGCTCGCCAACGTGCACGAGACGGTGCTCGCGAGCTATCTGAAGAACGAATATCCGCAAACGGTCGCGGTTGTGCTGGCGAAAGTGCGCCCCGAGCACGCGGCGAAGGTCCTGGCGGAGCTGCCGCAGGATTTCGCGGCCGAGTGCATCATGCGCATGCTGGCGATGGAGCCGGTTCAGCGCGACATTCTCGAGAAAGTCGAGATGACGCTGCGCACCGAGTTTATGTCGAACCTGGCGCGGACTTCGAAGCGCGACAGCCACGAACTGATGGCGGAAATTTTCAACAATTTCGACCGCCAGACCGAGTCGCGCTTCATGAGCGCGCTCGAAGGCAAGAGCAATGAAAGCGCCGACCGCATCAAGGCGCTGATGTTTGTATTCGAGGACCTCGGCAAACTCGACTCCGGCGGTATTCAGACCCTGCTCCGCGCCGTCGACAAAACCGATCTCGCGCTTGGCCTCAAAGGCGCGTCGGACACGCTGCGCAATCTCTTCTTCTCCAACATGTCCGAACGCGGCGGCAAACTGCTCAAGGACGAAATGGCCTCGATGGGTCCGGTGCGTCTGAAGGATGTCGACGCTGCGCAGACCCGTATGGTGGCGATCGCGAAGGAACTCTCGGCGCGTGGCGAGATCGTACTCTCGGACGGCAAGTCAGAGGACGAGCTGATCTACTGATGAGTAATATCCGCAAATACGCCTTCGACACCGAATTCACGCCGGACGGCGAGATCATGCGTGAACCGCCCAAGCGGATCACGCCGGAAGAAGTGAGCGCCGCCAGCAATGATGGCTATGAGCGCGGCAAGCAGGACGCGACGGCGCAAGCCGAGCGGCGCACGGCGGCGGCGCTGGAGGCGATCGCGGACGCGACATCGGCGGTGCTGACGCGGCTCGACGCCGAGAGCCACGCGATGCGGAGTGAAGCGGCGCGCGTGGCGCTGGCGGCGGCGCAGAAGATTGCCGGCGCGGCGCTCGATGCGTTCGGCATCGAACGTGCGGCTCAAGCGGTGGAAGCAGCAATGGATGCGCTGCGGCACCAGCCGCGCTTGGTGGTGAAGTTGCCGCCCGACATGGCCGAAGAACTCAAGCCGCGCATCACGGAGATGTGCGAGACGCATGCTTACGCGAGCGCTGTGCTGGTGCGCGCCGAGCCGGGATTGAAGACGGGAGAAGTCGTGATCGACTGGTCGGATGGCGTCATCGCCATGGACCCCGCCGACGCCGCCCGCCGCATTGAAGAACTGATCGACGCCGCGCTGGCGGCGCCACACGAGGCCCACGCATGAGTGATCTGAAGCTCGACGAATTTCAGCCAACCCCGGAAGTCGCTCAGCCCGCCGATGGCGTCGAGCGCAGCGCCGCCGATCTTGCCGCTGTCTATGACGTGCCGGTGCACATTCAGGCCGTGCTCGGGCGCGCGAACATGGAAGTGGCGTCGCTGCTGCGGCTGAACCGCGGCTCGGTGATCGAACTCGACCGCAAAGTTGGCGAAGCGATCGACATCTACGTCAACAACCGCCTGGTCGCCCGCGGCGAAGTCGTCGTCGTCGACGAACGCCTCGGCGTGACCATGACGGAAATCATCAAGGACGGAGACACGGCGTGAGCCACCTCTCCATCTCTCATTCCAGGTCTTCGCTTCGCGCCGCCGTGAATGAGAGTGTGCGTACTGCTAGAAGGAATATCCCATGCGCCTTTTGATCGTCGGCCCGCTCGGAGGACAAATCTCCGCCGCCACGAAGATCGCCATGGATCAAGGCGCGAAGGTCGCGCACGTTGACACCATCGAGCAAGCCACCGGCGCGCTGCGCGCGGGACGCGGCGCCGACCTGCTGATGGTGGACGCGCGGCTCGATATCGCGGCTCTGATCGCAGCGAACGAGGCTGAGCACATCGTCGTGCCGATCGTCGCGGCGGGCGTCGGCGTCGATCCGATGATGGCGGCGAAATCGATCCGCGCCGGCGCGCGCGAATACATCTCGCTGCCGCCGGATGCGGAGCTGATCGCGGCGGTGCTGGCGGCGGTGTGCGATGACGAGCGCCCGCTGATCGCAGCTGACGAAGCGATGAAGCATGTGGTGACGATGGCCGATCAGATCGCCGCCTCGGACGCTTCGATCATGATCACCGGCGAAAGCGGCGTCGGCAAGGAAGTGCTGGCGCGCTACGTCCACAAGAAGTCGAAGCGCAAGGACAAGCCGTTCATCGCGGTGAATTGCGCGGCAATCCCGGAGCAGCTCTTGGAGTCCGAGTTGTTCGGGCACGAGAAAGGCGCGTTCACCGGCGCGGTGGCGCGACGGATCGGCAAGTTCGAGGAAGCTGACGGCGGCACGCTGCTGCTGGATGAAATCTCCGAGATGGACTTGCGGCTGCAATCGAAGCTTCTGCGGGCGCTGCAGGAGCGCGTGATCGATCGCGTCGGCGGCTCGAAGCCGGTGCCGGTGAACATCCGCGTGCTGGCGACTTCGAACCGTGATCTCAATGCGCTGGTTCGCGGCGGCGAGTTCCGCGAAGATTTGCTCTATCGCCTCAACGTCGTGAACTTGCGTATTCCGCCGCTGCGCGAGCGCAAGGAAGATATGGCGGCGCTGGCGCAATTCTTCATCGAGAAGTACGCACGCTCGAACGGCCGCCCTGCCCGCAGGCTTTCCAAGGAAGGCCTCGCGCAAGTGATGGAGCATCGCTGGCCGGGCAATGTGCGCGAACTGGAAAACGCCATGCACCGCGCGGTGCTGCTGGCGAATGGCGAGGACGTTGGGCCGGAAGCCATCCGCGCGCCGGATGGCGCGCCGGTTGGGCATCGTGACTCCACCGGTGAAGCGATCGAAGCCGCGCAAGCGGCGGCGCGCAATCTTGTCGGCCGCACGGTCGCGGAAGTGGAGCAGGATCTGATCCTGGAAACGCTAACGCATTGCCTCGGCAACCGCACACACGCCGCGCACATCTTGGGCATCTCGATCCGCACGCTGCGCAACAAGCTGAAGCAATACTCGGACGAAGGCATGCGCATCCCGCCGCCGCCAACCGGCCAGGCGGCTTGAGCTAAATCATGACCGACGCCGCACAGCCGCAAGGCAACGATCTCTCTTTCAGCACGCTGCGCGGTTTCGTCATGCGCGGCGAGATCGCGCTGGCAGCTGGCGTCTTGGGAATTCTGGCGATCATGCTGGTGCCTCTGCCGCCGGTGCTGCTCGATTTCCTCCTGGCGGTCTCGATCATCTCATCGATCCTGGTGCTGATGACGGCCTTGATGATCAAGAAGCCGCTCGAATTCACCGCCTTCCCATCTGTGCTGCTGCTGGCGACGCTGTTCCGCCTCGCGCTCAACATCGCCTCATCGCGCTTGATCTTGGCCAACGGCCAATCCGGCGACCACGCCGCCGGCGAAGTGATTGCGGCGTTTGCGCAGTTCGTCATGGGCGGCGAGTTCGTCATCGGCGTGATCGTGTTCGCGATCCTGGTGATCGTGAACTTCGTCGTCATCACCCGCGGCTCCACGCGCATCGCCGAGGTCGCGGCGCGGTTCACCTTGGACGCGATGCCTGGCAAGCAGATGGCGATCGACGCCGATCTCTCCGCCGGCCTAATCAACGAGCAGCAGGCGCGCGAACGCCGCAAAGCGCTCGAAGACGAAAGCTCATTCTTCGGCGCCATGGACGGCGCCTCGAAGTTCGTGCGCGGCGATGCGATCGCCGGCCTGTTGATCGTGTTCATCAACGTTATCGGCGGCATCATTATCGGCGTCTCGTCGCATGGCATGGACTTCAGCGAGGCGGGCCACACCTACACGCTGCTCACCGTCGGCGACGGCCTCGTCACTCAAATTCCGGCGCTGATCGTGTCGGTCGCGGCGGGCTTGCTGGTGACAAAAGCCGGCATCGATGGCGCCGCCGATAAAGCGCTGGCGAAGCAGCTCGCCTCCTACCCCGTCGCCTTGGGCGTGGTTTCGGCGTGCGCGTTTGGCGTCGGCCTGTTGCCGGGCATGCCGCTGATCCCCTTCTGGATTCTGGCGTTCGCCGCAGGCGCATTGGCGTGGCAGTTGCGGCAAGCGAGCCAGGCGGCGGATAAAGCGGCAGCCGCGGCGCCGCCGCCCGCGCCTGCGGTGGAAGAGACGCCGCAGTCTTCCTTGGCGATGGACGACGCCCGCATCGAGATCGGCTTTGCGCTGCTGCCGCTGATCAATGACGTACAAGGCCGCCGCCTCACCGATCAGATCAAGGCGCTGCGCAAGACTTTGGCGCAAGACTACGGCTTCGTGATGCCGAGCGTGCGCATCTTGGACAACGTGCAGCTGCCGGCGGACGCCTACGCCATCCGCATCCGCGAAATGGATGCGGGCGAAGGCAAGCTCAAAATGGGCCACCTTCTGGCGATGGACCCAACCGGCCAAGGCATCGCGTTGCCTGGTGAAGCAGTGAAAGAGCCGGCGTTCGGGCTCGATGCGAAATGGATCGACGAGCGCGCACGCGAAGAAGCAAGCTTCCGCGGCTACACCGTTGTCGATCCCGCGACTGTGCTGGCGACACACCTCACGGAAGTCATCAAAGAACACATGAGCGAACTGCTCACGTTCTCTGAGGTGAAGAAGTTGGTGAAGGAGCTGCCGAAGGATACGCAAACGCTGCTCGATGACGTGGCGCCGGCGCACATTTCGTGGTCGGGCGTACAGCGTGTGCTGCAGAACCTCCTGAAAGAGCGCGTCTCGATCCGCGATCTCGGCGCCATCGTCGAAGCGATCGCGGAGGCGGCGCCGGCGATGCACGATCTGGTGCTGATCACCGAGCATGTGCGCGCGCGCTTGGCCCGCCAAATTTGCTACCAGCACCGCAATCCGAGCGGCGCCCTGCCGATCCTCACGCTCTCACCGAACTGGGAGCAGGCGTTTGCGGAAGCGCTGGTTGGCGAAGGCCAGCATCGCACCTTGGCGCTGGCGCCTTCGAAGCTGCACGATTTTGTCGCCGACGTGCGCACGGCGTTCGAGAAGTCAGCGCAGCAAGGCGAAACCCCGGTGCTGCTCACCTCCCCGACCATCCGCCCGTTCGTGCGCTCGCTGATCGAGCGCTTCCGCCCGAGCACGGCGGTGATGAGCCAGTCCGAAGTGCACGCGAAGGTGCGGCTGAAGGCGATGGGCCAAGTTTAATATCGACCGCCGGCGGTCCATATTGGTCTGAGCAAAACCGTCACACTCGTTAGCGCATCCACACGCGAATTCTTCGTAATTAAGCGCGCGTTTACCAAAACATCCAGCGGCGCTAACGGCTCAGCAATTGTTGCAGCGCCATATGTTGGGCATGTCTGGCGCAAACGCCGCTATCGATCAGCCGTTGCCGCGCACGCGCGCGGCGCCGGTTTATGCGATCGCCTCCGGGAAAGGCGGCGTCGGCAAGACGTGGCTGTCGACGATGCTGTCGATCGCTTTTGGCCGCGCGGGCCAACGCGCCCTGCTCGTTGATTGCGACCTCGGCCTGGCGAACGTTGACGTGCAGCTGGGTGTGCGCCCCACGGCCGACGTGCACTCGGTCGTGCGCGGCTTCCTCGAATTAGAGTCCGCTGTGACGCCGGTGATGGGCGGTCCCGGACGCAATGGCGGCTTCGATCTGATCGCCGGCCACTCGGGCTCTGGCGCGCTGGGCGCGGTGAAGCTCGAAGAAGTCGGCCGCATCTGCACGGGCTTGTCGCGGCTGACGCCGCACTATGATCGCGTGATCCTGGATCTCGCCGCCGGCATCGATCCCACCGTGCTGCGCTTTGCGCGCGCCGCGGACCGTTTGATCCTGGTGACGACCGAAGAACCCACCGCCCTCACCGATGCGTACGCGATGGTGAAGCTGTTGCGCCTGCAAGGCTCGACGATGATCCCCTGGGTGATCGTCAACATGGCCGAGAACCGCGTCAAAGGCCGCAAGGTGTTCGACCAGTTCGCGCTGGCGTGTAACGAGTATCTTGGCTTCAAGCCGAAATTCGCCGGCGCGATCACACGCGATCCGCGCGTGCCGGATTCCATCCGCGCGCAAACGCCGCTGCCGACAAGGCATCCGCAGAGCCAGGCCTACGAAGACGTGATCCGCATCGTTGAGACGCTCAACGCCGGCTGAAGCGCGGATTGAGCCCGCCCCTATCCACGCCTTTCCCAAGCTAACCCTCTGAATTTACAGCAAGCGCGCCGCAATCAATCCGGGGGGCTTGCAGCGGGCGCATAATCGCGCCCATGCGCACAACGCAACCGCCCACCTCGAACGCAAATCGCCTCGCCAGACTCATCGTCTGGGCGCAGGCGATGCTGCTGTGGGCGGCAGGCGCGCTGCTCGGCGAACGCATCGCCAAGCGCCGCCACATCCGCCAGCGTTATCACGCACTCAGCATGGCGAAGCTGACGCACCTCGTGCGCAATCTCTTGATTATCCGCGCCGCGCAGTTTGTGCGGCATCGTCCGCCAGCGCCGTGGCGCAACTTCGCGCCGGCGGGCTTTCAGCGCCGCCGCGGCATCTGCCGGCTGCGCACCATCGCCGGATCGCGCCTGCGCCACTTCCTGAGCCAAGGCGATCTCGCCGCGCGGCTCATGCGTTTCGTCGACATCGTCCGCAATCTCGATGCTTACGCGCGCAAATTCCTGCTGCGCCGCGCGCGCCTTGGCCTCAGCCGCCTCAATTCTCTCATAGCGGCGCGCCCACAAGCCCAAGCGCTGCCGCCTCGCTTAGCGCACACGCCCGCGCCAGCCGACAGTTCGTGACGGCGCACTCATCCCCATTTCCGTTGGATCCAACCGCCGCTGCGCCCCCGCATTGGCGCCGCCTGTGCTGCGTGATGCTAAGTTCTCGTCTGCCGCGCCGCGCGCAAGGTCGCGAACTCGTCGAGCTCGGCATCTTCGCGCTTCTCGCGCTTGGCTTTCTCGCGCTGCTCTTCCAGTTCGATCAGGCGCTCAAATTTGCGTACTTCGGTAAGCGCCTCGGAGATCAGCATCCGCAGCCGCTCCATCTCCTGCCCGATCAGCACACGCTCGGCATCGAGCGCTTTGCGCGTCGCCATGGCGGCGGCGGCGTAGCCGCCATACGCACGGGCGCTCTCATAGTCGCGCTGCGCCAGCCTTTGTTCATTGCGCAGTGTCTGCTCGTGGCCGTGAATGCGCTGGATAACGTTGGCATCCTTGGTGACCTGATCCGCCAGCGCCCGCCGCAGCGTTTCCAGGTCGCGCTCGGCGAGCTTCAGGAGCGTGCGGAAAGCCTTCATCGTGCCCCCTCCCTTTCAAGGGAGGGGGTTGGGGGTGGGATAACCACCGGCGGCTGCAAAACGGGCATAAGTGTCGGCGTTCTATTCTTGGGCGACAGAGGTTCACCCCACCCCCTGCCCCCTCCTCTCAAGAGGAGGGGGTTCACTGCAGCGCATCCTCAAGCATGCCGAAGCTTTCAGCGAGGGTCGAATGTTCGTCGCGCTGTTGCGTGAGCACGCGCTCAATCGCTGGGCGCACCCGGATCGCTTCATCGACCTGCGCATCGGCGCCGGGCTTGTAGGCGCCGATGCGGATCAGTTCTTCCATCTCGCCATAGAGGCTGAGCGCCTCGCGCGCGCGGGCGACGAGCGCGTTCTCTTCGGCTGTGTGGCACATCGGCATGAGGCGCGAGATCGATTTCAGCACGTTGATCGCCGGATAGCGCCCGCGCTCGGCGATGGCGCGCTCCATGACGATATGGCCATCGAGAATGCCGCGCACCGCGTCAGCGATTGGCTCATTGTGATCGTCGCCATCGACCAGAACGGTGAAGAGCGCGGTGATAGAGCCCTTCTCACCCTCATGGCCGGGCCCGGCGCGTTCGAGCAGCTTCGGCAGTTCAGCGAAGACGGACGGCGTGTAGCCCTTGGTGGTGGGCGGCTCGCCCACGCTCAAGCCGATCTCGCGTTGCGCCATGGCGAAGCGCGTCACCGAGTCGATCAGCAGCAGCACGTCCTTGCCTTCGTCGCGGAAATGTTCGGCGACGGCGCAGGCCATGTGGGGCGCGAGACGGCGGCGTGCGGCGCTTTCGTCCGACGTAGCAACGACGACGACCGAGCGGCGGCGGCCCTCTTCGCCCAGAGTGTCCTCGATAAACTCTTTCACTTCGCGGCCGCGCTCACCAACCAGGCCGATGACGATGACATCGGCATTGGCGCCGCGTGCGAGCATCGACATCAGCACCGACTTGCCGACGCCGGAGCCGGCGAACACACCCATGCGCTGGCCACGGCAGAGCGCTGCGAAGATGTTGAGGGCGCGGACGCCGACATCGAGGCGCCCGCCAACACGAGCGCGATCGTGCGCGGAAGGCGGCGGCGCGCGAACGGGCGTCGGCTTCAAGCCATTCGGCAGCGGCCCCTCGCCGTCCACGGGATTGCCGAAGCAATCGATGACCCGGCCCAGCCACGCTTGCGCTGGACGCGCCATGGGGGAGGCGCCTTCGAGCACCACGCGCGCGCCGGGGCGGATCGCTTCGATCGAATCGTACGGCGCGATGAGTGCGCGATCGCCACGGAACCCGACAATCTCTCCGCGCGCTGTTGTGTGGCCGTGAATCGTCACACGCGCCCCAAGCGCGAGCGCTTCCATCGGGCCGGTCACTTCAAGCAACGCGCCGGACAATCCGGTCACACGCCCTTCGAAGCGGCGCGGATCAAGCGCGTGAATCTCTTCAGCAAGTTTAGAAAGGAGTGATGGCATCG
>CALBST010000351.1 GCA_937967425.1 uncultured Caulobacteraceae bacterium | reverse complement strand
CGCTCACGACCTGCAGCGCCAGAACTAAGGCGCGGGAGTTAGGCGTCGGGCGCCAAATGATTCGAGGTGGCCATGCCGTCGTCGCTGGAAAGCGGCCGCCGCCAATCGTGACGGAGCAAAAAGGGTCTTCCTTGATACATGAATGGCATCCCACGCGTCTTGGAGCGCGACGGCGCGGCGCGCTTTTGTCGAGAGCGGCGCGTTGCCAGCTGATCCAGTAATCCGTTTTGGATGCTGCGAAACGCTGGCGGTTCAAAAGAACTAGCGAGCGAGAAGCGCCACACGCCAGCGTCGCCGCGCTCCCAACGCCGACTTCCAGTTATGCGCGTTTGCCGGCTCATTTGACAGGAACGTCATACGAGTTGAACTGAAGTGTCACAGATGACTCCTAAGGCCCTGCTCATTGGTTTGGACGAGGGGTCTTCCAGTGAGCAATCAAAAATCGAATGCGTGGCGTTGGGGCGCTGCGAGCTTGGCGTTGGTCTTGGGCAATGCCGGTATTGCGTCCGCACAAGATACACCGGCGGCTCAGTCCGAGATCACAACGGCAGAAGACATCGTCGTGCTCGGCGAGATCGAGTATCGCAACCGCGTGGAGGGTCCCGCGCCGGTGCTTGAGTACGGCCTGGATTACTTCCAGCGCTTCGAACCGCGCACCGTTGGCGACATGGTGCGCCGCACGCCGAGCGCCGCGTTCGCGGGCTCTGACATGGGTGAATTCGACGACGTGCAAATCCGCGGCCTTGGCGCAGGCTACACGCAGATCCTGATCGACGGCGAGCGCGTGCCTGGTTCGGGGTTCGATCGCACATTCTTCATCGATCGCATCCCCGCCGAACTGGTGGAGCGCGTCGAGATCGTGCGCAGCCCGTCTGCAAACCGCTCTGGCGATGCGGTCGCGGGCGCGCTCAACATTGTGTTGCGTGACGGCTTGGCGCTCGACGGCGGCTATATCCGCACTGGCGCGCTGTTCTACCCAGATGATGAAGTCGAAGGTTCGATCGCCGGCGTTTGGGGCGGTGAGCTGGGAGGCGGCGTGCGCGCACTGCTTGGCGCGAGCTACCAGGGCCGCCACAATCCGAAGGAGAAGTTCTCCGAACGCTACACGACGCCACCGGGCGGCACGCACTGGGATGGCGACCCGGCGTTCGAACTGCAGAACACCGAAGTCCAATCCGATGTGCGCGACGGCGAGGACTATACTGTGAACGCTTCGCTGGTGATTCCGGTTGGCGAAGGTCAGCTTGAGCTTAGTGGCGTCTACGTCCGGACCGATCGCGAAGAACTGGAAGATTCGTTCGAGTTTGACGGCGGCGTCGATCTTGAAGTGCTGGTCCCGGGCTATGCCTACATCCAGCAGGACAATTACTCGATGCAAGTCGATTTCGAGCATCCGTTCCTCGGTGGCGAGCTTGAGATCGACCTGGGCTTTGCGGGCTTCACCGAAGATAGCGTCGAAGGCGAGTGGGAAACCGAACTCACCGGCGGCGGCCTGATCGACGCGTTCGAGGGCGAAGAAGAAGCCTTCGATTTCACGGATGAGGAGTTCAGCTTCTCGATCGCGCAGCAATTCAATCTGAGCGCTTCACTGCGCGTCCAGATCGGCGTCGACTACAACAACAAGCAGCGCGAAGGCCTATTGACCGTGCGCGAGTTCGAGTTTGACGGCGTGCCGCCGATCGGCAACGCGCCGCCGTATGTGGGCGACCCGTGGACAGATCCGAACGCCGATCTCGACGAGGACGTCGCAACCGGCGGCGACTTCATCATCGAAGAGCGCCGCATCGACCCGTACGTACAATTCAACGGCGAAGCCGGCAGGTTCGAATGGGAAGCGGGCCTCCGCTACGAAACCACCGAGGTGGACGTCACAGATCGCGGCGAAGGGGAAAGCGAGTCGAACGAGTACAACTTCCTCCTCCCGTCAGCGCACCTGCGCTTCAACGTGACGGCAGACGATCGCCTGAACCTCAGCGTCGCGCGCACCGTGCGTCGTCCGGGTTTCCGCGACATTATGCCAACGCTGTTCGGCGGCGAGTTCGAGGACAACGACTTCCAAGGCAATCCGCAACTTGAGCCGGAATCAGCGTGGGGTGTCGATTTCGGCTGGGAGCACCGCCTGGGCCGCGCCGGCGTCGTCGGCGTCAATCTCTTCTATCGTGACGTCAGCGATGTCATCGAGATCTACAACACCGGTGATTTCACTGAAGACTACATCGATGATCCGGGCGATTTCGATGCGCCGGTCTATGTGTACAGCGTGCGGAACACGGGTGATGGCCAAGTTTGGGGCGTCGAGTTCGATGTGTCGGCGCCGCTGACGTTCCTGGGCCTGCCCGACACCGGCGTGTTCGTGAACTATTCCTGGCTCGATAGCGAGATCGAGGACGAGTTCGGCGAGCGCCGCTTCAACAATCAGTCCGAGTATGTGTTCAACGCCGGCTTCATTCACGACATGCCGACTTGGAACATGGCCTTCGGCGCCACCTACCGCGAGCAGGGCGATGCGCGCTACCGCATCGTCACCGAGGAAGGCCTCATCAGCTACGGGCCGGATCTGGAGGCCTTCGTGGAACGCCGCTTTGGCGAGCGTTTCTCGCTGCGCCTGACTGGTTCGAACCTCCTCGACTCGTCGAAGGATGAGGTGTTCGACAAATTCATTACCGAAGACTTCCAGCGTCTGCGTCTCTACGACGAGTACGAGCTTGAAACCGAGCGGGCAGGCCCAGTCTATCAGATCGTGGCGCGCTACGCGTTCTAGGATCGATGCGAATGCGGCGCCCGGCGAGATTCCGGGCGCCGCATGTCGGTCTTCGGACCGGCGCCTCCGGCTCTGGTCAACGATGCGCGTTGAAGCGCCGGCGTCGACCTAGCTCCGATAGTCGCCGTTGATCTCGATGTAGCGCTTGGTCAGGTCGCAGGTGAACATGCGGGCGCGGCCTTGGCCGGGGCCGACGGTGACGCTGATTTCTAGCTCGGCGCCTTTCATGTAGGCGCTCATCGCGGCTTCGTCGTACTCGTCGGAGATCATGCCGTTGCGGGCGGCGTGGAGGTTGCCGAATCGGACGCCGATCATCTCGCGCTTCACTGGCTGATCGCTGCGGCCGATGGCCATGACGATGCGTCCCCAGTTTGCGTCTTCGCCGGCGATCGCGGTTTTCACCAGCGGGCTCTCGCAGATGGTGCGGGCGATGGCTTTGGCGGAGGCGTCGTTCACAGCGCCTTCAACGTTCACGGTGACGAGTTTGGTTGCGCCTTCGCCGTCGCGCACGATCTGGATGGCAAGATCGGCGAGCACTTTGCTAAGCGCGGCGCGGAAATCTTTGAGGCGTTCGTCGTTGGCGTCCGGGATCGGCGGCACGTTGGCTTGACCGGTCGCGAACAGCAGCACGCAATCGTTGGTGGAGCGGTCGCCGTCGACGGTGATGGAGTTGAAACTGGTTTCGGTTTCCTGGCGCAGCAGCGTTTTCAGGATCGGCGCGGAGAGGGCGGCGTCGGTGAATACGAAGGCAAGCATCGTCGCCATGTCCGGCGCGATCATGCCGGAGCCTTTGGCGATGCCGGCGATGCGGACTTCGACGTCGCCGATTTTGCAGGTGGCGCCCGAGCCTTTTGGAAAAGTGTCCGTCGTCATGATCGCGGCGGCGGCTTGCGGCCAGCGCACGGGCGCGAGCTCCATATTCGGCAGCGCCGCGGTGATTTTTGAATCATCGAGCACGACGCCGATGACGCCGGTGGAAGCCGAGAGCATTTCCCGTGCTTCAAGTCCGAGTTTTTCAGCGGCGGCCTCGAGCGAGCGCTTGCAGGCGGCGTCGCCGGCAGGGCCGGTGAAGGAATTGGCGCAGCCGGCGTTGACGAGCAGCCCGCGTGAGCCGCCGCGCGTGGCCGAGAGCGCTTGCTTGCACCAATCGGTCGGCGCCGAGCCTACGGCGTTTGAGGTGAACACGCCCGCGGCCTTCGTGCCCTTGGCGCAGCGGATGAGCAACAGATCCGGGCGCTCGTGCTTGTAGAAGCCGGCGCGGCCGATCGCGGCTTCGACGCCGGCGATCTCCGGAAGGTCGGGAAAACTGGCCGGCGCGAGTGGGCTGATGTTTGAATCGAGCTTCATCGCTGCACCATACACACGCTCCCCGGGCGCCGCGAAGCGGCGAGCCGGCGCCTATCGATGTGGCAAATGATGCAAGAGGTGAGCGTGACGGCCGCTGGGTCCCGGCTCCGCGCTGCGCTGACGCGCAGCTCGGCCGGGAGGCGTGGATTTACTCCGTGCCGCCCGTTTCTTCCTGCGTCGGTTGCGCTTCCCGCTGCTGCGCCGGAGGCCGCGGCGGTTGCGCGGCCGGTTGTTGTGCTGGTGGGCGCTGCACAGCGGGTTGGGTTTGCGGCGGCGCTTGCACTTGCGCCGGGTTCGCGGGCGCTTGGCCGCCTGCGCCCATCGGGAACGGGAAGGGCGGGGCGTTGGCGTCAGGTGTTGGCGTCGTCGGGCGTACAGGCGCGGGCTCGGCGTCGTCGGGCGCTGTCACCTCGCCGCCGGGCTCGATGCCCTCATCGGGTTGGCGGAGGCGCTCGATGCGCGCATCGCGGGTCAGGCGCTCTTCGAGCTGCATCACTTCCTGGTAGCGCAGCCAGTTGATGATTTGCGGCCGCAACGTTTCCAGACTCTGGACGCCGCGGGCGCGGCGGTCGAGCAGCTGGAAGATGTGCCAGTGGTCTTCGATTTGGATCGGGCCGATGAGATTGCCGACAGTCGTGCTCTCGACTTCCTGACGCATGGTGGTGGTCAGGTCGTTGATCGAGCTAAAGCCCAGATCGCCGCCGTCGCCGCTGGTGTTTTGCTCAAAAGCGATCACTTCAAATCGTTCGCCCTGATCCAGCCGTCTTTTGGCCTGATCGGCGGCTTCCCGTGTTGGGAACACGATGTGACGGAGATGGACTTCCTCGCCTTGGCCCAAACGGCTCGCATTGTCGCGGTAGAGACGCTCGATGGCCTCGGGATCGGTGGCGCGCGCGTCGATCTCTTCATAGATCGAAGCGGCGAGCACGCGCTCGCGGGCGTTTTCGATTTGCCGGCGCACGTCGGTGCGGCGATCGATGCCGCGGGCTTCGGCCTCCATGGCGAAGAGGCGCATCTGAATCAGTTCTTCGAGCGCCAGGTAGAAAGCGTCGGAATTGGCGTCCAAATCCTCGGTTTCACGCAGCCAACCGCGCGCAACCGCGTAGGTCCGGACATCTTCGATGTAGATGGGGCGGCCATTGACGGTGGCGGCGACGATCGGGTCGGCGCGGCCTTCACCGTCGCCGCTCGAGTCGCGCCCCAAGCCGCAGCCGGCGAGCGCCAATGTCGCGGCGAAAAGAACCGCCGTAAAGTTGGACCGCTTCAGGGTTGCCATGCGTTCTGCTTTCCTGATCCTGTCGCGTGCAAGGGTTGCGCCCAAGAACCCGAATTTTGGGCCGCATTGACACGCCCAAGGGCCGCTCTTAAGTCTCGCAAGCGCAAGTGTCGAGGGTGTTTTCGCACGCGAACGCGCGTCGGTGGGACGATAAAAAGTCAATTAACTCAACGCACTAGACGCTCTCCCCCGCGCCCCTCCAGAAGCGGCGCCTTAACCATTAGAACGTGCCAATGCTGAACCTCGCAAAGCAGATTTTCGGCTCCGTCAACGAGCGCAAGGTGCGCCATTTGAAGCCGATGGTTCAGCGCATCAATGCGCTGGAACCGACCTTCGAGGCTCTCTCGGACGAGGCGCTCCGGAACAAGACAAGCGAATATCGCCACCGCCTAGCGCGCGGCGGCAAGATTGACGACGTGCTGCCGGAGGCGTTCGCCACCGTCCGTGAAGCCGCCAAGCGCGTGCTCGGCCAGCGTCACTACGATGTCCAGCTCATGGGCGGCATGATCCTGCACCAGGGCAAGATCGCTGAAATGCGCACCGGCGAGGGCAAGACGCTCGTGGCCACGCTGCCGACCTATCTTAATGCGCTCGAGAGCCGGGGCGTCCACGTCATCACGGTGAACGACTATCTCGCCAAGCGTGACTCGGAGTGGATGGGGCAGATCTATCGCTTCCTTGGCCTCTCAGTCGGCGTCATCGTTCACGGCCTTTATGACAACGAGCGCCGCCAGGCCTACGCCGCGGACGTCACCTACGGCACCAACAACGAGTTCGGCTTCGACTATCTGCGCGACAACATGAAGTATTCGCTGGGCGAGATGGTCCAGCGCGGCCACCGCTACGCGATCGTCGACGAAGTCGACTCGATCCTGATCGACGAAGCGCGCACGCCGCTGATCATTTCCGGCCCGACCGAGGACCGCAGCGAGTTCTACAAGTCGATCGACGCCATCATTCCGCTGCTGCGTCCCGAGCATTACGAGCACGACGAAAAGCAGCGTTCGGTGACCTTCACGGAAGCAGGCTCGGAGCGCATCGAGGAGATGCTGATCGAGCGCGGCTTGCTGCAGGGCTCACTCTACGAGCCGGCCAACATCACCATCGTCCACCACGCCAACCAGGCGCTGCGGGCCCACAAGCTGTTCTCGCGCGACAAAGACTACATCGTCAAAGACAGTGAAGTCGTGCTGATCGACGAATTCACCGGCCGCATGATGGCCGGCCGGCGTTTGTCGGAAGGCCTGCACCAAGCGATCGAAGCCAAGGAAGGCGTGCAGATCCAGCCGGAGAACCAGACGCTCGCCTCGATCACCTTCCAGAACTATTTCCGCCTCTACGACAAGCTCGGCGGCATGACCGGTACTGCATCGACCGAAGCCGCGGAATTCGGCGATATCTACAAGCTCGACGTGATCGAGGTCCCGACCAACCGGCCGGTGAAGCGCATCGATATCGATGACGAGGTCTACCGGACGGCGAAAGAGAAATACAAAGCCGTCATCGCTGACATCGAAGAGACGCACCGCAAGCAACAGCCGGTGCTCGTCGGCACGGTATCGATCGAGAAGTCGGAATTCCTCTCCACGATGCTGAAGCAGCGCGGCATTCCCCACCAAGTGTTGAACGCGCGTTATCACGAGCAGGAAGCGCAGATCGTCGCGCAGGCCGGCGTGCCGGGGGCGGTGACGATCGCCACCAACATGGCCGGCCGCGGCACCGACATTCAGCTCGGCGGCAACGTCGAAATGCGCTTGAAGGCGGCGCTGAAAGGCGACGAGACGCCGGATCAGATCGCGCAGTTGAAGCGTCAGATCACGGTCGACGTCGAACTGAAGAAGCGTATCGCGCTCGAAGCCGGCGGGCTCTATGTGCTCGGCACCGAGCGTCACGAAAGCCGCCGCATCGACAACCAGCTGCGCGGCCGTACCGGCCGTCAGGGCGATCCCGGCAAGTCGAAATTCTATATATGCCTCGAAGACGATCTGCTGCGCATTTTCGCGGCGGAGCGCCTCGATGCGATCATGCGCGGCCTGGGCATCCAGGAAGGCGAGGCGATCATCCACCCGTGGATGAACAAGGCGCTGGAAACCTCGCAGCGGCGCGTCGAACAGCGCAACTTCGAAATCCGCAAGAACCTGCTGAAGTACGACGACGTCATCAACGATCAGCGCAAGGCGATCTTCGAGCAGCGCATCGAATTCATGCGCACCGCCGACGTCGCGCCGATCGTGAAGGACATGCGCCACGACGTGGTCGAGAAGCTCGTCTGGCGGCACATGCCAGAGAAGGCGTATCCCGAACAGTGGAACACGCCGGAGCTGATGCTCGAAGCGGAAGAAATCTTCGGCTTCAAGTCGCCTGTCGATCGCTGGGCTGCTGAGGAAGGCATCGCGCAGCAGGAAATCATCGAGCGCCTGACGCGCGAAGTTGATCAGGCCTATGCGCAGAAGGCGGCGCAGCTTGGGCCGGAGCGTCTGCGCGCGGTCGAAAAGCAAGTTCTGCTCAGTGTCGTCGACATGCGCTGGCGCGAACACTTGTCGTTCCTGGATCACCTGCGCTCAGTGATCCACTTGCGCGGCTATGCGCAGCGCGATCCGCTGAACGAGTTCAAGACCGAAGCGTTCACATTGTTCGAGCGCATGTTGCTCGACCTGCGCACGACGATCACGCGCATGTTGCTGCGCCTGCAGATCGGCCAAGCTGATGAAGCGGCGCTTGCGCCACGCGCGCCGACGCAGACCTACGAAATCCACCAGAATCCGGACACCGGCGAAAACGAAATGGCGCGTTCCGATGCGCCGCCGCTGGCGCCCGATGGTTTCGATCGTCACAACCCGACGACATGGGGCAAGGTCTCGCGCAACGCGCCGTGTCCGTGCGGCTCAGGCAAGAAGTTCAAGTATTGCCACGGCCAGGAAGCGGCGACGGCTTAGGGTTCGTCTTGACGCGCGATGCGCGCCGCAAGTGCGGCTGGCAAATCGCGCGCGCCGTGTAATACGGCAACAATTTCGGTTGTGTCGTCAGTTAGGCGATACAGCAGGACGTATGGCCGCGCCGGCAGCGAACGCAGACCTTCGCCAAGCTCATCACGCGGTCTCCCGGCTAGCGGGTGGTTTTCCAAGATTGCGCAGCGTTGTCGAAGTCGCGCGACGATCTCTGCTGCACGCCGCGAGCTGTTGGTGGCGATATGGAGAGCAATCGCGGTGAGATCGGCCTCCGCTTCTGGGCGGAAGACGACGCGGGTCATTTCTTGGCGGCGCTGATCAGGGCCTCGACTCGGTCGAAGACTTCGCTCGCAGGCGACGATGGTCGCGGATCGTGTAGCGCCCGGGCGACTTTTTCGCGAACGGCTGAGATCTTGGCCGCGTCAGCTGCCTCAAGCGCTTCCAGGCCCGCACGCACTACATCGACCGCGTTGTCGGCGGCGCCAGCGTCGATCTGAGCTTGCACTTTGGCCGCTAGATCCGGCGGCAGGGTCAGCGAATTGGTCATAGCCGCAACATAGCAGCTTACCGGGCCTTGGGCGAGCGCCCGCATTTTGGCCGTCGAAACAGGGCTTAGCGGCGCGCGGGCTGGAAGGTGAGAGGCTGGTCCGTTGGGATCGCGCTCACGATCCGGTAGCTCAGCGTGCCGTTTTCCAAGGACTGCAATTCCACTTGCGCCCCGTTGAAGGTGAGCGTGCGCGGCATGTTGACTGCCTGCACGGCGTCGCGCTGATCGCTGATCGCAACCGTGGCGTCCCCTTCGCGAGAGCGCAGATCGAGGATGGCGGTCTCGCCCACGATGCGCGCCGTGAGTTCGAGTTGCACAGGGGCGATCCGGTGGGTTTGCAGCGGCGTGTAAGGCACGGGCGAGGCGATTGGCGCCGTGGCGATCGTCACCGCGCCGCCGCTGACGTGCGGCGTCACCGGCGTTTCCCAGGAGCCACTCACCGCGCGCGTCGGCGAGACGTTGAGTTGGATGTAGGCCAGGTGATCGAAGATGCGATCGCTGTTGGTATCGGCGAGGCAGGTGCGCGTGATCAGTGGCGGGCGGATCGGACTGTAAGTCGTCGTCTGCACTTGCGGCGTGCAGAAGAGGCGCACCTCGCGGCGTTGCTGGAGCAATACGAGGAAGAGCTCCGTGCCGGGTGTCAGCGATAGCGAAATCGAGGCGTTGCCAACCGGGATCGATCCGGCCACGGGCGCATCAACGCGCACAACACCAAGTGGGTTCGCGTGCTGTGTGAGTAACGCCGTCGTCGCGCTAGCGGTTTGCGGCTCCGCGCTAAACTCAACGGCTTGCGGCTCGAGGACCGGCGAGCCCGCGTCGGTGACGGTCGCGGGCGGTGATGTTTGCGCCATGAGGAGCGGTGCGAACGCCAGCGCCGCTAATCCCAACAGAAGTTGTTTCATTGCGGACCCGCGAGCTCCGTCAGCAACACACGCCAGTGCGTGAGGCCGTTATAGAAGCTGTCTACCGGTACGCGCTCGTTCAGCCCATGCGCGAAATCGTCGTTGTCGCCAATGAAGATGGCGCCGACGCCGTAGGTCGGAATACCGGCGGCGCGGAAAAAGAGGCCGTCGGTCGCGCCGGCGGACATGTAGGGCGACATCACCGCGTTCGGGTAGTTCGTATGCACGGCGCGCGCAGTGGCTTGCATCACATCGGGGCGCAACGGCGAGGCATCGCTTGAGTTAGATGGGCCGAGCTGCGTGACTTCAATATTCGAACCGGCGATGGCGCGAAGCTCGCCGAGCACGTCATCAACGGCGACGCCGGGAAAGATGCGGCAGTTCACCGTGGCGCTGGCGGTTTGCGGCAGTGCGTTCTCGGCATGGCCGCCGCTCAGCACGGTGGCGACGCAGGTGGTTCGCATCATGGAGGAGAGCGAAACGTTGCTCGCGAGCGTTCGCGCGGCGACGCGATCGCCTGGGCGCTCGGCAAATCGGCGCAATGCTGCGCTTTCGGGGCCGGGAAAGATGTTGGCGGCGTTGCGGAAGCTTTCGATCGTGGTGTCGTTCCACATCACCGGAAACTGGAAGGCGCGCAGGCGTGAGAGCGCGTCGCCAAGTTCATAAATTGCGTTGTCGGGGCGCGGTTGTGAGGAGTGACCGCCAGGATTGCGCGCGGTGAAGGTGAAGCTGGCGTAGGTTTTCTCGGCCGTCTGCACGACATAAGCGACGCCGCGATTTTGAGAGTCGAGTTGGCCGCCGCCAGCGTCGGAGTTCAGCGCGAATTCGGCCTCGCCCAGCAGGGCGCGATGATCGGCCAGCAGGGCTTGCGTCGTTGCGCCGGAGGTTTCCTCGTCGCCGGAGAACCAGATGATCAGATCGCGCGTCGGGGTGAAGCCTTCGGCGCGGAGCGTGAGGAAGGTAGAGGTGAGGTGGGCGACGCCTGCCTTGTTGTCGATCGTTCCGCGCCCGAAGAAGAAGCCGTTTTCCTCCACGAGCGTGAACGGGTCGCGTTCCCAATCGCTGCGCAGCGCCGGGACGACGTCCATGTGCGCGAGCAGAAGGATGGGGCGTCCACCCGAGCCGTTGCCACGATAGCGGACGAGCAAGCCGGCTGTATTGTTGAGCGGCAACACGTGCACGTCTTCTTCAGCAAAGCCCGCCGCGCGGAAGAGGCCGGCGAGGTAATTCGCCATGGCGGGATTCTGGCCGCCCTCAACTGAGGTGTCGAAGGCGATGATGCGCTGGTAGATCTCACGCGCTTGCGCGCGTTGTGCGTCGCTCGGCGCCTGCGCCGCGGCGGCGGCCGTAAATCCCCACGCGAGGAGGGCGCTGACAAGCGCCGTTCGCAACCATCGACCCATGAAAATCCCCAATCCTTTCAGCCATGCTGGCGGTGGGTTAGCGCTTTGGCAAGGGATTGGGCGCAGGGCTAGGCGCATGTCCCTCGCGCACGCGCCCGCCAGCACTGCCGCGCCGACCTTCGCGCGCTGGGAGCCTATCGCGGCTGCGCTGTGCTTGGCGCAATTTTCGGAACCTCTGTTTGCTGCGGTCGCACAAAGCCAGGGACTGACTGATCCGCCTGGCTATGCGCGCGCGTTCTTCCTGCCGGTCTACGCATTCCTGGCATGGGTGCTTTGGCGCGATCGCGCGCAGGCATTCGCCGCCGCGCGCACCGTGCCGCTGCTGCTTGGCTTGCTCGCGCTCGCCGCGCTCTCGACTTTGTGGTCGATCGATAGCGGCGCGACATTGCGTCGTTCGGTGTGGCTGGCGTTGTCGATGACGTTTGGGCTCTACCTCGCGTGGCGCCACGACTGGAAATCTCTGCTCAACATACTGTCCAGCGCCTTCATCGTGCTCATCGCCGGTTCGCTCGCGCTCGGTCTGCTCGCGCCGAACATCGGGCGCATGAGCTTTGAACATCCGGGCGCGTGGTCGGGCTTGTGGACGCACAAGAATACGCTCGGCGGCATCATGGCGCTCGGCGTCGCCATCTGCGCGGCGGCGGCGATTGTGACGCCTGAGCGCCGCAAGCTCTGGCTCGGCTGCGCGATCGCCGCGTTTGCGCTGGTGCTGCTCTCGACGTCCAAAACGGCGCTGATCGCGTCGCTGCTTGGGCTTGGCGTGATTGGCTTTTGCATGTTCGTGCGGCGCGGGCCGGTGCAGATGATCACTGCGTTCGCCGCCGCTGGCGTTGTTATCGTTGCGGGCGCTGGGATCGTGCTGCTGGCGCCGGATATTCTCGTTGCCGCGCTTGGGCGCGACCTCACGCTGACCGGCCGCACAGATATTTGGGAGGCGTCCGCGCGCTTCGTCGAAGCGAAGCCATGGCTCGGGTATGGCTATTATGCGTTCTGGCTGCCCGACAACGGGCCGGCGTATTGGGTGCGCGAGGCGGTGGCGTGGCAAGTCGCGTCGGCCCACTCCAGCTGGCTTGAGCTTGCGCTCGGCTTGGGCCGCGTCGGTGTCGTTCTGTTTGCGCTTCAACTTTTGGCGACGCTGGGGCGTGGCGTTGGCGCAGCAATGCGGCCGCATGCTGGGCTATGGGCGCCGGCGTTCTTGGCGACGTTCACGCTCTACACGCTGAGCGAAAGCCATGCGCTTCAAGCCAACAACATCTTCTGGATCATCTATGTAGCGGTCGCGGCGCGACTCGCGCTTGATGCGAGGCAATCGTCATGACCGCCATCCTCATTCTAGGCGTCGATCCGGGCCTCAATCGTTGCGGTTGGGGCTTGGTGCTGAGCGAAGGGTCGCGCCTCAGCCACGTGGCGCACGGCGTCATCAAGCCGCCGCCGCAGCAACAGCTCGCATCACGGCTGCATGACGTGTTTGAGGGGCTTTGCGCTGTCATCGAAAAATACCAGCCGCACGAAGCGGCGGTTGAAGAGACGTTCGTCAACTCCAACGCGCGCGCGGCGCTGGCGCTTGGCCAAGCGCGCGGTGTTGCACTGGCGGCGGCGGCGCGGCGCGGCCTCGCCGTCGCTGAGTACGCACCGGCGACGATCAAGAAGGCAGTCGTCGGTTCCGGCGCCGCGGACAAGACCCAGATATCCTTCATGGTGCGCCGCCTGCTGCCGACCGCGGGCGATGTGACCGCCGACGCCGCTGATGCGCTCGGCATAGCGCTCTGCCACGCGGCTCACGGCGGCTTTCGCCGCCGCGCGGGTGAAGCGCGCTGAGCTACCAGATGGTCACGCGCTCCTCCGGCGGTAGATAAAGCGCGTCGCCCGGTTGGACGTTGAACGCCTCGTACCAAGCATCCATGTTGCGCGCCGGGCCGTTGATGCGATAGCGCGCGGGCGAGTGCGGGCCGGTCATCACTTGGTTGCGGAGCGCCTGTTCGCGTTGCAGCTGCTTGCGATGTTGCGCGCGGCCCATGAAGAAGCGCTGCAGGCCTGTTGTGCCTTCGAGCACCGGCGGTTCTTCGCCATTGAGCGAGATGCGGTAGGCGTGCAGCGCGACCTGCAAGCCGCCGCAATCACCAATGTTTTCGCCGAGCGAGAGGCGGCCGTTGAGGCGCAAGCCCGGCAGCGGCTCGAACTGCGAGTATTGATCGGCCAGTCGATCCGTGACTTCGCGGAAGCGCCGCACGTCGTCTTCGTTCCACCAATCACGCAGCACGCCGTGCGCATCTGACTTCGCGCCCTGGTCGTCGAAGCCGTGACCCATTTCATGGCCGATAACGCCGCCGATGGCGCCGTAATTCACGGCGGGGTCGGCGTTGGGATCGAACAGCGGCGGTTGCAGATAGCCGGCCGGGAAGACGATCTCGTTGAACGGCGGATTGTAATACGCGTTCACCGAGTGCGGGTTCATGAACCATTCTTCGCGGTCGCTCGGGCGGCCGAGGCGGTTCAAATCATTCTGCCAATCCCAGATCGCGAGGCGTTGCTGGTTTCCGTACGCGTCGCCGGCGCGGACTTCGAAGCCTGAATAATCCTTCCAGCGATCCGGGTAGCCGATCTTCGGACGGAAGGTCGCGAGCTTTTCACGCGCGCGAACTTTGGTTTCGGCGCTCATCCACGGTGATTGATCGATGCGCTCGCCATAGGCGCGGCGCATGTTTTCCACCAGCTCCAGCGCTTGGGCTTTGGTTTCCGGCGGAAAGTGGCGTTGGACGTAGAGTTCGCCCACGGCTTCGCCCAGGGCGCCATTGACGGCCTGGATCGCGCGTTGCCAGCGCTCGCGCTGGCGCTGCTGGCCGTTGAGCTGCTTTCCGAAGAAGTCGAAGTTCGCATCGTCGATGACGCGCGGCAGTACGGGCGAACGCGCGCGGACGAAATGCCAGGAGAGATAGTCCCGCCACGTCGCCACGGGCGTTGCGACAACGAGGTTGGCAAGAGGGCCCATGGCGCTGAGCTCGGCGACGACGACTTCGTTCTGGTTCTCAAGGCCGCGTGCTTCGAAGTACGCATCCCAAGGGAAGTTTGGCGCCAGTGCGCGAACTTGTGCGCGGGTCAGCAGATTGTAGGTGCGCTCGCGTTCGCGGCGATCGGCGACGGGCCAATGCAACTCGGCGATGCGGCGCTCAAGCGCAATGATGCCGGCGGCCTTCGCCGCACCATCGCGTTGGCCGATGAGGCCGAGCATGTTGGCGCAGGCGGCTTCGTAGCCCGCGCGCAGTTCGGGGAACTGGCGGCCGTCGCTGCGATAGTATTCGCGCTCGGGCAGGCCCAGGCCGCCGTGCGTCATCTGCGGCAGGTAGCGGTTCGGATCGCGCTCATCGAGGCCGATGTATATGGCGATCGGGAACGAGACGCCGTTGCCCGGCGTGCCGACGAAACGCACGACATCTTCGTGCGTGCGCAGCGCTGCGATCTGCGCGAGTGACGCCTGAATGGGTTCGAGCCCGCGCGCATCGATCGCATCGTGATCGAGATAGGCGTTGTAATAGTCGGCAATCTTCTGACGGTTTGAGCCAGGGGCGCCGCCGCTCGCGGCTGCTTCTTCGATGATCGCGCGCACGTCATGCTCGGCTTTGACGATGAGCATTTCATTGGTTCCCCACGAGACGCGGTCGTCAGGGATGGTGTTGGAATCGAGCCAGGCGCCGTTGACGTATTGGAAGAAGTCGTCGCCCGGCTTCACGTTCGGATTGACAGCGGTCATGTCGATGCCGAACGAGCCAATGGCGGGGCGCCCGCGCGGCGCTGGCGCGCTGGCGCCGTTGCCGGTGGCGCAGCCGGCGAGGAGGGCGAGCGAAGATGCGGTGACTGCGCGGCGTGTGAACATGGTCATGTGATCCCCAGACTACTGGCCCTTTGTGCCGTAGTCCGATGGCGCGCGCCAACGGCTCAACCGCTTTGAGACGAGACGCCGCGCGCGCACGGCGGAGCGCTTCAGATGCGGGAGATCAGGCCGTAAGCAAGGAGAGTGGAGACCACGCCTTCGGGCTTTTCCACCTTCAGGTCGGCGGTGGTGAAGGCGGCGCCACCCAACGCCAGTTCAAGCGCGGGGCGCTGTTCGGGTGCGAATTTAAGTTCACCGCCGGCGCAGATGAGGACGATGTCGTCGCCGTCCTCGGCGATACGCGATGGCGTGCGCGGCTGTGCCTGGAAGCGATCGCCGGCGTTGATCGCGCCGATATCGCTTACGGCGAAGCGATTGTGCGCGGGGCGTGAGCGAATGAAGGTATCGACCATGAGGTCGAGCGCTGGATCCAGCTTCACCTCCTCCGCAAGCGTCTTGGCCAGTGTTGAGAAGTGTTCACGCGCCTTGGCTCGATCGAAGTCGGCGCGCGCGAATCCGGGCGGCAGACTGCGGCGCAGATCTGGCGTGCGCAACGCCGCTTCCGAAACGGCTTCGAGCATCACGTCCGCCCATGTGCGCGTGATCAGGCCGACGGTGATGTGCAGCGAGGGCGCATCGCCGGAAGTTTGGGCGTCATGCATCAGCCCGCGCGGCACATAAGCGCAATCGCCGGGCTTCAGCACGAATTCCTGACGCAGCTCGCCCGGCTCGTACTTGCCGACCTCAAAGCCTTCACCGCGGAACGGTGTTGCGATCGGCATGTCGTAGAGCCGCCACGCTTTCTCACCTTCGACTTGGATCACCAGCACGTCGTGATTGTCGTAATGGGTGCGGAAACCCTGTGCGTTCGGCGGCGTGAGGTAGATGTTTGTCTGCACATGCGACGAGAACACATATTCCAGGCCGCGACAGAGCCGGGAGAGCGCCGGATCGAATTGGTGCGCCTGGTTCAGAATAATCGTCGAGCCGCGCCGGTAGTGATCGGCGACGGCGCCGCGATCGATGAAGCTCGCGCCATCGACATATGCGTCTGAGTCGACGTGAGCCGCCGCGTTGGCGAGCGCCAATTGCCCTTCACGAAGATCGAGCGTCGTGACGATCCGATCGATATCATCGAGCGAGATCAGCCCAGCGAAGCGCTCGGGTGCATTGTGATGCACGATGAGTGCTTCGCGCTCATAGATGCGCGCGAAGAAATCGTCCTCGCGCCCGGCGCCAATGAGGTAGCCGAGCGGATCTACGAGCCACGGCTCGTGCGACATTGAGCTGACTTACCAGTTGCGACGCGGGCCGCGTCCGTAGCTCGCGCGGTCTGCGGCGCTGCCGCTGTCGCCGTCGGTCAGGCCGGTTGGGCTGTTGCGGGTTGCGCCACGGCCGTTGCCGGCGTTGTCGGCGTTGCCGCCGGAATCGGTGTCGGTCCAGCCGGTGCGGCCGCCGCCGCCACCGCCACCGCGGCCGTAACCGGCGCGATCCGAACCGCCGCCCGTGTCGCTATCGGTCAGGCCGGTGCGTCCGTAGCCGGCGCGATCGGCGTAGCTGCCGCTGTCGTTGTCGGTGCGGCCGGTATAATTCTGCGCTTCGGCTTTGCCGGTGATCATCACCGTCGCGCCGCCCGCGATCAGCGCACCGCCAGCGATGCGCGACATGAATGAGCGGCGATTGAGCTTTTTCTTTTCGGACATGAACCCCCCGGCGCGATTGCTGCGAATTACTCGCAAAAACCATTGTCCTCGCGGGGAATCAGTAACACGGGTCGCGGCGCCTCGTCAGCGTGAGAGTAATTCGCAAGAGGATCGTTTCCGGGAACCCGCGAATCCGCGCACGAGGGTGGCGGAAGAGGTCAGAATGATCGGGTCGTTGAGCGGTGTGGTCGCGGCGGTAGGTGAAGACACCGCACTGATCGAGGTCGGCGGCGTCGGTTACGTCGTGCAGGCGGGCGGACGCACTTTGGCGCGGCTGCAGGTCGGCGCTCCGGCGCGGCTCTTCATTGAAACGCATGTGCGCGAAGATGCGATCAAGCTGTTCGGCTTTGTGTCGGAAGAAGAGCGGGCGTGGTTCGCGCATCTGCAGACCATTCCGGGCGTCGGCGCGAAGGTGGCGCTCGGCATCCTCGATGCGATGCCGCCGGAAGCGCTCGCTGACGCGATCGCGATTCAGGACAAAGCCGCGTTCGCGCGCGCAAACGGCGTCGGCCCAAAGCTCGCGGCGCGCTTGGCGACGGAGCTGACGGGCAAGGGCGGGCCGAAAGGCTTTATCGGCTTGGGCGCGCCAGCGCCGCGCGCGGCCGATGCGCCGTCCGCCGTTTCCAGCACAGGCGCGCGCGCGGAGGCGGTCTCGGCGCTGGTTAATCTCGGCATCGATCAATCAAGCGCCGCGCGGGCGGTGGCGTCAGCCGCCAAGCAATTCGAAGCCGATGCGCCGGCCCCGGAACTCATCCGCGCCGCGCTCAAAGAAGTCAGCCGCTAAGCGCCGGTGAGCGGCGCTGCCGCGGACTGAGGCGGCGCTGGCGCTGAGCGCGGGCTGGATGATCGTGAAATACATCACCCAACTCGCGCCCGAGCGCCGTCACCTCGACGCGCTGATTGCGCAATACGAAGCGAGCTAGCCCGCCTGAAAGCCGAACATGGGCCGCATCTCGCACACGCCGTCCCATTCGGGCCAATGCGTGCGGTGCAGCTCCATGAAGCTTTCGAGCGAGGCGAGCGCTTCTTCACGCGTGGCGAACTCGAAAATGGCGAAGCCGCCGAGCACCTCTTTCGTCTCGGTGAACGGGCCGTCCGTGAGCTTTAGTTTGCCACGACGCGATTCCATGCGCGCGCTGCCCATAGCCGTCGGCATCAGCCCGCCGCGCGCGATCATGCGGCCGGCGGCCATTTCCCGCTCAGTCAGCTTTTCGATCTCATCGATCATGCGTTGCGGCGGGATCAGCTCGTTTTCGGCGCCGGAGGTGAGAAACATGTACTGCATAGGGTTGCTCCTCCCCGTCGTCGCTAAGCGTTGAGCTTGGCTAGGCCTTCAGTGGACTCGCAGCCGTCTTCGACCTCAGTGAACATCGGGCGCATTTCGCAGACGCCTTCCCAGCCTTCGGCGTACTTCGCGTGCAGCTCCATGAAGTTGATCGCCGAGGCGATTGCTTCTTCACGCGTCGCAAATTCGAAGATGGCGTAGCCGCCGAGCACTTCCTTGGTCTCGGTGAAAGGCCCGTCGATGACTTTCACCTTGCCGCGCCGCAGCTCGATGCGGGCGCTGCCAAGCGCGGTTGGCAGCAGGCCGCCTTGGGCAATCATGCGACCGGCGGCGAGTTCGACCTTGGCCAGCTTATCCATTTCTTCCATCAGCCGCGGCGGCGGCGGCTTGCCGTCCTCGACGGCGGAAACGAGGTACATGTAGCGCATGGGTGGTCCTTTCAGGTTCGGCCGTAAGCGGCGCTGACCGGAGGACGAAGGCGTGTCTCAAAAGCCGACGTTTCATTTTTGGACTTATCCACAGGCGCGGTCTGGAACAATCCGGAAACCCGAATCGAGATAGGAGAGGGAATGGCCGAACCGGCAGAACGCCCAGAGACGAGAATCGTCACCGCTGACCGCATGCCTGGGGAGGCTGCGGACCGCGCGTTGCGTCCGCAGGGGTTCGACGAGTTCGTCGGCCAGCCGCACGCCAAGGCCAATCTCAAAGTGTTCGTGGACGCGGCGCGCAATCGCGGCGACGCCATGGACCACGTCCTGCTGTTCGGCCCGCCTGGCCTCGGCAAGACGACTTTGGCGCAGATCATCGCGCGCGAGCTGGGTGTTGGCTTTCGCTCCACCAGCGGGCCGGTGATTGCGCGCGCGGGCGATCTTGCCGCGCTGCTGACCAATCTCGAGCCGCGCGACGTACTCTTCATCGATGAGATCCACCGCCTCGCGCCGCAAGTGGAGGAGATCCTCTATCCGGCGATGGAGGATTATCACCTCGACATCATCATCGGCGAAGGGCCATCAGCGCGCAGTGTGCGCATCGATCTGGCGCCGTTCACTTTGGTCGGCGCGACGACGCGCGCGGGGCTGCTCGGCACGCCGCTGCGCGATCGCTTCGGCATTCCGGTTCGCTTGGATTTTTACGGGCCGGATGATCTGCTTGGCATCGTGACGCGGGCGAGCGCGAAGCTCGGCATGCCGATCACGCCGGAGGGGGGGCTGGAGATTGCGAAGCGCGCGCGCGGCACGCCGCGTGTGGCGGTGCGCCTGCTGCGCCGTGTGCGCGATTTCGCGGGCGAGGGCGCGATCGACGCGAAGGTCGCGGACCACGCGTTGAAGCGTCTCGATATCGACGGTGACGGACTCGATATGCTCGACCGGCGCTATTTGCATGCTTTGGTGGAAACGTATTCCGGCGGGCCGGTCGGCGTCGACACGATGGCGGCGGCTTTGGCCGAAGCGCGCGATGCGATCGAGGACGTGATCGAGCCGTACCTGATGCAGCAAGGCTTCGTCATGCGCACCCCGCGCGGACGGGTTGCTGCGCCGAAGGCGTATGAGCGCCTAGGGAAAAAGCCGCCGAGCGTGCCGCCGGCGACGGGGAGCTTGTTCGGGGAGAAGTGAGCCGGCTCTCCGGACCGTATAGCTACTTCTTCGCCATCTTCCGCAAATCTTCCACGACCAACCCCACCGTGTGCGCAATCGCATCCGGCACGCGCTCTAGCGGCAAGCCTTGATCTACCAGAGTCCACGACGCATCGCCGCCGGAGAGGCTGAGTAGAACGGCGGTCGCGTCTTCGGTTGCGCGTTTCGGGGCGCCGATGGCTTTTACGGCTTTGCGGATTGAGTCGAGGCGCGCTGCCCGTCGCGATGCGCGCACCTCGCGCCAGATGCCCTTGGCCGATGTCAGGGCGCGGCTGATCGGATGCTTGATCGCCATGCGGTGGATGTCGCGGTAATAGCGCGGCAGATCGTCGGGCCCGCTGGCGAGCTGTACGCCATCCGGAAAAATCGCCTGCTCGAACCATTCGCCAAGCGCCG
>CALBST010000350.1 GCA_937967425.1 uncultured Caulobacteraceae bacterium | reverse complement strand
GAGCACGGCGGAGCGACGATTGTTGACGCTCTACCTGCTCGATCTGGGTCGAGACCCGCCATGAAGTCTCTCCGCATGCGTCATTGGCTGATCGGGTTGGCCGTGGCCGTCGGCGTGTTGGTGCTGGTCGGCGCCAACGCGCATCTGGTCTATGTCGCCGTGACGAGCCAGCCAGATTGCGTGGCGCACGTGCGCGAAGGCGCGGGCGCGGCGGCGCGGTCGGCGTGTGCGCCGTCTCCGGAGAACGCACCATGAGCCTGCCCAAGGTCGAACCGCGTCATCCGCCGGCTTACGACTTTTGCCGTTCCTTGCCCGCTTCGGCGGCGTTCGGCTGGTTAGCTTCAGGCTGGCGCGACTTTTGGATCAATCCGCTTGCTAGCCTCCTCTATGGGCTGTTGGTCGCCGCTCTCTCCGCGGCCATCGTCTGGGGATTGTTTGCGCTCAAGCTCGATTACATTCTTTTTCCGGCGCTCGCGGGATTCCTGGTGGTCGGACCGTTTCTGGCGATCGGGCTCTATGAGAAGAGCCGGCGCATCGCCGCTGGCGAGCGCGTGCGGTTCCTGCGCATGGTGTTCGTTCGCCCACGCTCTGGCTATCAGGTCGTCTTTGCAGGGCTGTTATTGTCGCTGCTGATGCTGCTTTGGATGCGCGCGGCCGTCATCATCTACGCTTTATTCTTCGGCGTACGTGCGTTCCCCGGTATCGATCACATCGCCGAAATGCTGCTGACCACGCCATCGGGATGGGCGATGTTGGTCGTCGGAACCGCGGTGGGTGGTCTATTCGCGGCTTTTGCGTTCGCAATCAGCGCGCTCGCCATTCCGATGATGTTGTCCGAGCGAGTGGATGCGCTGACGGCAATGGGTCTTTCCATGGCGCGGGTCTGGGCCAACCGGCCGGTGATGATTGTGTGGGGCGCCATCGTTTGCGTGCTCGTCGCGGTCAGCATCATCACCGGCTTTGTCGCGCTGATAGTCGTCTTTCCTGTGCTTGGTCATGGCGTCTGGCATGCCTATCGCGCTCTCGCTGGCTGAAGACGACGTCGCCCGTCGCCGCGCTAAGGCGGGGGCCGATCTCATGATCGCAAGCGCGCCGATCGATGGCGGTGAGCGCGAAGTCGAGTTGGTCGCGCCGGAAATCCATTGCGCCGGCTGCATCGCGCGCATCGAGCGCGCGCTCCAGGCCGTGCCCGATGTGACGCGTGCGCGAGTCAATCTTTCGACTAAGCGCGTGCGTGTGCGCTGGCGCGGACATCCCCCGCCTCTGATCGAAACATTGGCTGGTTTGGGATTTAGCGCTCATACCGCCGATGCGCCGATGCCGCCGGCCGAGGACGCGGAACGGCGCCGACTGGTGCGCGCGCTGGCGGTAGCCGGCTTTGCCGCCGGCAATATCATGCTGCTATCGGTGTCGGTTTGGTCAGGCGCGAGCGAGTCGACACGAATTCTCTTCCATTGGCTCTCGGCGCTGATTGCGCTGCCGGCAGTGGTCTACTCGGGCGCGGTGTTTTTTCGGTCAGCGTGGCGCAGCGTACGGCGCGGGCAAACCAACATGGACGTGCCGATCTCGATCGGCGTTCTGACTGCCTTTGGCCTTAGTCTCTACGAGACCATCACGCACGGCGCGCATGCTTACTTCGATGCTGCTGTGATGTTGCTCTTCTTCCTACTGATCGGACGCACGCTCGATCATGTCATGCGCGAGCGTGCTCTGACTGCGGTCCGTGGTTTGCAGCAAATGATGGCGCGTAGCGCGCTTGTTATTGACGACAGCGGCGGTGAACGCCGTGTTCCTGTCGATCAAATTGAGCCAGGCATGGTCGTGCTTATCGCCGCCGGCGAGCGGGTGCCGCTGAACGCAAGCGTGCTGGAGGGCGCATCAGAACTCGATCTGTCCCTCGTCAGTGGCGAAAGCCGGCCAGTGGCGGCGCGCGTGGGCGATACGCTTTGGGCCGGAGCGCTTAATCTGACTGGTCCGTTGAAGGCCGTTGTGCGGGCGCCGGCGCGAGAGTCGTTTCTGGCGGATATGCTGCGTATGATGGAGGCGGCCGAGCAGGGCCGCTCAAGCTATAGACGGATCGCAGATCGCGCTGCGCGGCTCTATGCGCCGGCCGTTCACGTGTTGGCGCTGTTGACGCTGATTGGCTGGTGGATCGTTACGGGCGATCCCCATCGCGCCATCACCATTGCCGTTGCTGTGCTAATCATCACTTGCCCATGCGCTTTGGGTCTGGCGGTGCCGATGGCGCATATAGCGGCGGCGCGACGCTTGTTCGACGCCGGCGTTTTGATGAAGGACGGCGCAGCGCTTGAGCGGCTCGCTGAAATAGATACCGCAATCTTGGACAAAACCGGCACGCTCACTCTGCCGGAACCGCGGCTGGTTGAAGCTGATGAACGCGTGGAAGGGGCATCGGCGCAAGCAAGCGCGCTGGCCCGATACTCGGCTCATCCAAATTCGCGCGCCTTAGCCGGGCAATTCGTTCCCGCGTCGCTGTCGTTCGAGAAGGTCCGCGAGCATCCGGGCGAGGGCGTCGAGGCGGTCCTTGAAGGCGTGCGCTACCGGTTGGGCCGGCCCAATTGGGCGCTCACAAACCCAGGGTCGGCGGACGACGGGGACGCGGTTGTCTTCAGCCGCGCTGATGCGCTGGTTGCCCGCTTCCGGTTCGAACAACGCTTACGTCCCGGGGCCGAAGAGGCGGTCGCAGAGTTCGCCAGGCTTGGCGTCGCCACGGAAATCGTCTCTGGCGATCATGACGAGCCGGTCCACACGCTTGCGCGCAAGCTCGCTCTGCGCGGACATGCGCGCTCGACCCCAGCGCAAAAGGTCGAACGTCTCAAGGCTCTTGCCGCAGCGGGACACAAGACGCTGATGGTGGGTGACGGTCTCAATGATGCGCCGGCGCTGCGAACGGCGCACGCTTCAATGGCGGCGTCCGACGCTACCGATATCGGTCGCGCCGCCGCGGATTTCGTGTTTCTGCGTCCCAATCTCTTGGCGGCGCCGGAGACCTTGGTCACGGCGCGGGTGACGGCCCGACGCGTGCGCCAGAATATAGCCCTGGCTGTGATCTATAACCTATTTGCCGTGCCTCTTGCCGTAGCTGGGCTGGTGACGCCGCTGATTGCCGCGATCGCCATGTCGGCTTCCTCCTTGCTGGTTGTCGCCAATACGTTACGGCCTATGCGGAGCGTGGCGCGTGGCTGAATTCTTCTTTCTCATCCCCATAGCACTTGGTCTTGGATTGGCAGGCCTCGGGGCATTTCTTTGGTCGCTCAGAAGCGGTCAATATGAAGATCTCGACGGCGCCGCGGCGCGTATCCTCTTAGACGAAGAGCCGATCGCGGAACATCTGCCTGCTAACGAGGACAAAGTGTAGTGAGTTGAACCTGCCGCTTCGCGATCGGACTGGGGTCAAGGTGTTGTCAGTACGACGGGCCGCAGCTGACTTTCGGCGGCGGCTTGAACGCGCCGCATGAAGCAAGCTCCAGCCCTCAGTAGGAGCGCATTACGATAATGGCCAGGGGGCGAGGGGCTGCTGGTGCGTTTTGGCGCAGCGAGCGCCATCGAAATTGCCGGCGCCGCATGAAGAGCGGATCAGAGCTACGGGCGCTCCCGGCCGCCGGCGTCGGAACCGCGTGTGCGCCCTCGTAAGATCTCGCCCGCGCGACCGCCGCTGTCGAGGGACGCGTCCCGCTCTAAAGCCCTCGACAGCGGCGGCCTGAACGCGGGCGCACGCAATGAGGTCGCGCACGCGGCCCCGGCTCTGGCATTTCGCCGCCGGGAAGCCTTCGAGGCAACTCATGACACAAGCACAACAAGACGAGCACGCCGTACACGCCGGCGTCGTGCTCATCCCACTCAACAAGCTAAAAAAGTCGCCGGACAACGTCCGGAAGACGCCGCATTCAAAAGCCGACATCGAAGCGCTCGCTGCGTCTATTCACGCCAAGGGCATTTTGCAGAACCTCGTTGTCGCCCCAGAGCTCGCTGAATCTGGTGCGGCGACCGGCTTCTATTTCGTCACCATCGGCGAGGGCCGCCGGCAAGCGCAGCTCTTGCGCGTCAAGCGCAAGCAGATCGCCGAGACCGAGCCCGTGCGTTGCGTCATCGACACCGGCAATGACGCCGCCGAAATCAGCCTCGATGAAAACGTCACCCGTTCGGCCATGTCGGTGATGGACGAGGTCGAAGCCTTCGCGGGCCTCGTTGATGGCGGCATGAGCGCCGATGACGTGGCGCGTCGCTTTGGATGCACGGTGCGGCTTGTCGAACAGCGTCTGGCGCTGGCGCGGCTCTCGCCCAAGATCCGTACGGCTTATCGCAAAGGCGTTATCAATCTCGATGCCGCGCGCGCGTTTGCCATCAATGACGATCATGCCGCGCAGGAACGGGTGTTTCGTCAGCTCGCTAAGCCCATCACACATGCGGCGAGCGTTCGCAGCGCACTGACCGTGGGCCGCATTCCCGCGCACGACCGCCTGGCGCGGTTTGTCGGCGCCGAAGCATACGAAGCCGCCGGCGGGCGCATGGTCCGCGATCTCTTCGAGCCCGACATCGTCTTCTTCGACGATGGCGAATTGCTACAGCGGCTTGCCGTCGAACGCCTCGATACGATGCGCGAGGCGCTTGCGGCCGAAGGCTGGGGCTGGGTGGAGACCTTGACCGGCCATGGCCAGGTCGATGGCTGCGCCGGTGAACGGCTCCATCCGACGCAACGCAAGCTGAAGCCGCCGGAGAAGAAAGAGAGCGCGGCGCTGGAGGCCCGGCTAGAAGCGCTGGACGAGAAGCTGGAGGATGCCGACGAGGACAATCCCCTCTGGATCGAGCGCGACGAGGTGGACGCTAAGCTCGACAACTTGCGTGAAGCCGCGCGGGTGTTCGATCCAAAGCTGATGAAGCACGCGGGCGCTGTGGTCGCGATCGACCGCGACGGGCGCGCAATCATCACCAAGGGTCTCATCAAACGCGCCGATGCGAAGGTCATCTCCAAATTGCGCAAGACCTCGGCGTCGCCAGCAGACGAGACAGGTGTTGCTGAGGTCGCTGAGTCGGAAGAGGAGGCAGGGCCGCGCCTGACGAAGGCGCTGACGGAGCGATTGAGCGAAGCCCGGACCCGCGGTCTTCGAGCCGCTCTTGCCGGCAATCCTCAGGTCGCTTTGGGTCTTATGGTCTACGCGCTGATGCGCCAAAGCGCGGATCGCTCAGCTGTGCCGGGCGTTGGCATTGCGGCGCGCCCGGTAGGGTTTGACGACGACGACGCCATGGAGAAGGCGCGCATCTCCTATGCTGACAAGGCCGAGGAGCAGGAGTTCGCGTTGTTCGCCGCATGCATTGAACAGCCTGCCGAAAAATTGCTCGGCATGCTGGCCGTGTTCGTGGCTGAGACCATCGATCTCACCCATGGCGGGGTCACGCCCGAGGACAAGCGCCGTCAGCTCATGGGCGACGCGCTCGCCGCCGCTCTCGACCTCGACATGACGCGCCACTGGGAAGCCGATGAGGAGTTCTGGGCGGCGGCGCCGAAAGCGCTCGCGGTCACGGCGCTCGAAAGTGCGCCGGCGATCACCTCGCTCGGCGAGCAGGAGCGCAACGGCATGACAGCGGCGTTCCAGAAGATGAAGAAGGCCGAACTCGCGCGCACGGCGGCGCAAACCTTGAAAGGCGCTGGCTGGCTTCCCGATCTTTTGATCACGCCGCCACGTGAAGGGGCGTTTGCCGTCACCGCCGAAGGCAAGCGCGCCTTGGCGAAGGCGCGCGCGGCTTAATCCAGCCTCTCCCATCAACTCCGCGCCGCCGGCCTCGCGCTGGCGGCGGCTCTTTTCTTTTGAGTCATCGTCATGACAAGCCATCATGTGCGCGTCGGCGCGCGCCGCGACATCGCGGCGGAAATCACCACAAAAATTTGTTTGGAGCTGGAGGCAGGCGTCCTGCCTTGGCGCAAACCTTGGGACGGGGCGCGCACCGGCGCGGTGCTGCCGCGCCGTGCAACAGGCGAGAGCTATAGAGGCGTCAACGTCATCTTGTTATGGAGCGCTGCGATCGAGCGCGGCTATGTCTCGCCTTATTGGCTGACCTTCAACCAAGCCGTGAAACTTGGCGCGCAGGTGCGCAAGGGCGAGCGGGGCGAGGTCGTTGTCTATTACGGTCACGGCAAACGCACGCGCCTCGATGACCGCGGCGCCGAGGTCGAAGACGCGTTCCGATTTCTGAAATCGTACGTCGTCTTCTCGGCCGACCAGATCGACAATTTGCCGGCGCGGTTTCATCCAGCCCAAGTGGCGAGCGACATCGCGCCCATGGCGCTGCATGAGGCATGGTTCGAGAGGTTAGAGATCGCGCGCATCGCGACCCGCGACATCGCCTGCTACATTCCAAGCAAGGATGTGATCGGCATGCCGCCGATCGGCGCCTTCGACACGGCCGAAGATTACGCGGCTACGCTCAATCATGAGAGTGTCCATGCGACGATGGCGCCCCATCGTGTCGGGCGCGACATGGGTAAGAAGTTCTCGAGGCACGCGATCGCAGCCGAGGAGCTGGTCGCTGAAATCGGCGCCAGCATTCTCGGCGCGCATCTTCGTCTGCCGCCTCAGCACATCCACGACCATGCTTCCTATATTGGTCATTGGATGAAGCTCTTAGCCGACGACAAACGCGCTTTTTTGACGGCTGCAGCGCAGGCGCAAGTCGCGGTGGACTGGTTGCTGGCGAAGAGCCCTTCGCCGTTCGCGGAGGAGGAGATCGCGCATGTCGCGGCTTGAGCGCATCGTGGCCACCTGCGGCGGCATCCTGCTTGATGGCGGGACACGCGCGCTCATCCCGGGCCCCAATCACAGCCATAAGGACCGCTCGGTCTCGCTTCGCCTGACAGAAGAGGGGCGCATCCTCATCCATTGCTTCAGCCTGAAAGATGATTGGCGCGACGTGCGCCGCGCGCTGGCTGATCGTGGTCTGCTGGATGATGAGCTTCGTGCGGACGACGCGAGCATGCGCCGGGCGCCATCGAGGATCGTGGCGCAGCCCGTTGATGAGGAGCGCGTGGCGCGGGCAGGGCGGCTCTGGGCGGAAAGCACGCCGCTCAAGCATTCGGTGGCGGAAGCCTATTTGCGCAGGCGCGCCGTTCCTGCCGGACTGTGGAAGAGTACCGCGCTTCGCTTTCACCCGCGCATGACCAGCCTCGACGATCGCGCGAGGCGGCCAACTCTGGTCGCCGCAATTAGGGACACACAAGGCGCGCTTCAGGGCGTACAGGTTACTTTGCTGAGTGCGCATGGGACGGCCAAGGCCGCATTGGCGACGCCGAGGCGCGTCATCGGCAAATTGATGGGCGGGACGGTCCGTCTGGCAGACGCTCAAGACGAACTCGCTGTTGGCGAGGGCGTCGAGACTATGCTGACCGCGTCCGATGTCTTTGGCGTTCCAGCTTGGGCGGCACTCAGTGCTGACAATCTCGGTCGGCTGATCCTCCCTCATCCGCTTCGGCGGCTCATTATCGCAGCCGACAATGACGAAGCCGGAATGCGCGCTGCACGATCGTTGCGCGCGCGGATGGCGAGTTCAGCACGCGTCGAGATCGAACCAGCGCCGGCTGGCTTCAACGACTGGAACGATTGGGCGCGTGCGCAGACGCGTCGCTCGTAAGCGCACTCGGGCACGAGCATCCTCGCCCACTTCCATCGGTCCGCGCAGGCCGCAAGCCTCGCCCACGCCGTCGCCAGTGACGCCCGGCCGTCGCCGCCGGCAAGGCGAAAATCGTTTCCCCGCCCGCTGACGCGGCTTCGGTCGTGTGCGTGTGCACACGACGCGGGCCCCACCATTTTCACCTTGCCCGCGCCGCCTCATGGCCGGGCTCGAAGAGCGCCGTCGCGGGCGACGCCCGCGGCCCCGGACAACGGGGAACGCTTATCGAGGACACATCCCATGACCAATCGCGTCACCATCACCGGCACGCTCGTCGACGATCCCAAGATCCGTTCCTTCGAGCAAAAGGGCGGCACGATCGAAATCATCTCGCTCTGGCTTGAAGTCAAAGACGAGAACCGCACCGATCGCTTCACCGTCGAAATCAATGACGGCAAGGCCTCCGTCACTGCGAAAGCCATGAAGAAGGGCGTCATCGCTGAAGTGAGCGGCAAGCTCCGCCACGACCGCTGGAAGGACAAGGGCACCGGCCGTTGGACCGGCAAGGTGTTTGTCGCCGTCGATCCCGGCGAAGGCGCGGTCAAATCACTCGGCAAGACCGAGACCTCGGCCGCTGCTTAATCGCGAGACGCCGCTTCCGTTCTGGCGGAGGCGGCGTCGCTCCATTCTTCGATTCAACTCTTTTCAAGGAGACAGCACATGTCTTCACCGACGCTCCGCGCCAGCGATCTGGCGCAATTCACCGGGAGTGAATGCTGGTATCGCCATCCGCTGTATCCTTCGATCACCTATACGGACGGAGCCCAGTATGTGGCCGAGGCCGGCGGCGCCTATTGGCTGCTCGACGCCATCGTTTCACACCAGCACGACGCCCGCGTTCGCAGTCAGGAATTCCAGGTTTGGACGCTGAAGGTGGCGCACGATCGAAGTGCTGTGCTGAGCTGCGAGGACGGCGATCATGCTTTGGTCGCGCGGCAGGTCATCGCGTTCACCGACTTCCCGCTGTCTGAGATAACGCTATGGCTTCAGAACAATGTGATCTTTCTGCCCAGCGAATATTGAGGCGCTGATGGCGTCCGCCGGAGCTCAGGTTGGCCTTAGAGCGCTTCGCGTCGGCCTGAGCTGCGGCGTCTTCCGAAATCTGCTCGACGGCCTGACGCGGATCTTTATTGGAGCGCGTGCGACAGCGGGAATTGATAGATTGCAGCAGTCGTCTTGTTGGTGCTGAGTACGGGGCGCACCCCATGACGGAGGCGTCAATGACCCTGAGCCCCGCGATCTTCATCGGGCACGGCAATCCGATGAACACGCTTGAAGCCAATCGCTTCACGCAGGCCTGGCGCGACATCGGCAACCTCTATGCCAAGCCGCG
>CALBST010000349.1 GCA_937967425.1 uncultured Caulobacteraceae bacterium | reverse complement strand
ATGCGGGCCACCCCAGGTATTCCATGCCAACAGCACAAACGCCGCCCGAGTTCGCCATCGAAGCGCGCGGCCTCGACAAAACCTATCGCGCCCAAGGCAAGGGCGCGGCGGTCCATGCGCTGAAGGCGATCGATCTCGCCATTCCGCGCGGCTCTTTCTTCGGGCTCCTGGGCCCGAACGGCGCCGGCAAATCGACCTTCATCAATATTCTGGGCGGTCTCGTCGTGAAGAGCGGCGGGACAGCTTCGATTTGGGGCCACGATATCGACGCCGATCCGATGAACGCACGCGGCGCCATCGGCATCGTGCCGCAAGAACTGAACATGGACCCGTTCTTCTCCCCGGCTGAAGCGCTGGAGATTCAGGCGGGCTATTACGGCGTGCCGAAAGCCGAACGGCGCACGGAGGAAATCCTGCGCGCCGTCGGCCTCTGGGACAAACGCGACGCATACGCGCGCACGCTCTCGGGCGGCATGAAGCGGCGCTTGTTGGTGGCGAAGGCGATGGTGCATGGCCCGCCCGTGCTTGTGTTGGATGAGCCGACCGCCGGCGTGGACGTCGAACTACGCCGCCAGCTTTGGGATTATGTGCGCTCGCTGCACGCGCAAGGCGTGACCATTGTGCTGACGACGCACTATCTCGAAGAAGCGCAAGAGCTTTGCGACACGATCGCGATCATCAACCACGGCAACGTCATCGCCTGCGAGCCGACGCCGAAACTGATCTCGCGGCTCGACCAAAAGACTCTGGTGGTTACGCCGCAGGCTCCTGTAACGCCGCCGCTTAAGGGGTTCGAGGACGTAACCTTCGCGATGAAGAACACCGGCGCTTTCGCGCTCACCTATAAGACCAGCGAACATTCGGTCGAAGAATTGCTCGATCGCGTCCGCGCGGCCGGTGTGACGATCAAGGATCTCTCGATCCAAGAGCCTGACTTGGAAGATGTGTTCGTGGAGCTGACGGCATAGATGCCGGGAGACAACGTTCTCCGCTTCAAGAACCCGTACGATGCCTACGAGCATTGCAGCGTGGCGCTGGCCGAGTGGCATCCGCAGTGGCAAGCGGCTCTACGGGCGGGTGATCTCACGCAACTGAAAAGCCTAGAAGAGCGCTACCGGCGCCGTGTGCTCGCTGTGTTTCCGAGGGACGCCTATACGGGCTCGTGGGCGAACGCGAACGCGAATTTTGGCTATCGGCTGTCTGAACTATCGGAGTTCGAGCGTCCGATTGAGCACATGGCGGAAGCTCGTGCGCTCTACACGGAAGCGCTGCCCCAAACCGCGCCGGACTGGAACAATTTTCTGCGTGCGACGAATGAACATTGCTGCGCCGAGGTTCTGCTGCGTTACGCGGAGGTCAGCGGCGACAGAGCGGCCCTCGATGAAGCAGCGCAGCTTTGTGAGCAAGCGATCGGACGCGACACCAGCGAGGCGCAGCGCGCGCTCGCGACACTTGGCGCTGTGCAGCGCCGCATTGCGGAACATGATCGCACGCTCGCCGCATGCGAAGCAGCACTCGCCACTCTGCAACGGGCCGACGTCAACGAAACGCCAGAAAACGGCACTTTGAATTGGGCGTTGCAGCGCCAAACGCTGGCCGCGACGCTTCTGCTCACGCGCGAACTAGGCGGCGACGCTGATCTAGTTGCGGCGCACGCCGCAGTCAGCGAAGCACTCGCGAACTACGACCTCAACCCACACAGCTTTTGGATTCGACCCTCGCGGCGCGAGGATGCAATAAGAACAAAGGCGCTGATCGAGCAAGGCAATCGCTCATGAAATACGTCAATCTCGGCAAAACCGGCCTCAAAGTCTCGCGCATCTGCCTCGGCACGATGGCTTACGCAAACGGCGCCGGCGGCGCGCACCCCTGGGCGCTGAGCGAGGAAGCGTCGCAACCATTTTACAAACGCGCCTTCGAAGCCGGCATCAATTTCTACGATACCGCCAACGTCTATTCATTCGGCACCAGCGAAGAATTCCTTGGGCGCGCGGGGAAGAAGTACGCCAAGCGCGACGAAGTCGTGCTCGCGACCAAAGTGCACGGCGAAATGCGGCCTGGCGATCCGAACGGCAAAGGCCTCTCGCGCAAAGCCATTCTTGGCGAAATCGATCTGAGCCTGAAGCGCCTCGGCACCGACTATGTCGATCTCTACCAGATCCACCGCCTCGATCCGGAAACGCCAATCGAGGAAACCCTCGAAGCGCTGCATGACGTCGTGAAGAGCGGCAAGGCGCGCTATATCGGCGCTT
>CALBST010000348.1 GCA_937967425.1 uncultured Caulobacteraceae bacterium | reverse complement strand
CCAGATGTGCGTTGGCGCCGACCAGCACCAACACGCCGACGGCGACGGCCAACCCGATCAGCCAATGGCGCATGCGGAGAAGCTTCATGGCTGATCTCGACCCAGATCGAGCAGGTAGAGCGTCAACAAGCGTCGCTCCGCCGTGCTCAAGCGCCCTTCCCAAGCCGGCATCTGACCATGACGGCCGCCCCACACGCTTTGATGCACGCTATCTCTGTCGCCGCCATAGAGCCAAGCGCCATCGGTAAGGTTGGGCGCGCCCACGGCTTGGCTGCCCTCACCGGTTACGCCGTGGCATGCCGCACAAGTATTGGCAAAGACTTCTGCGCCGCGGATGAGGCGTGCACTCGGCGCGACCGGCCGCTCGCTGGAGAGTGAACGCACGTAGTCGACTACGGCGCGCACGTCCGCTTGCGGCAGCATCTGGTCTCGCCCAAACGCTGGCATTTGGGAAACGCGCGTGTCGGCGTGATCTGCGTTGACGCCAACGCGCATGGTCTCGGCGATCTCGTCCGGAGTTCCGCCCCAGAGCCAGGCGCCGTCGCGCAGATTAGGAAAGCCCGGTCCGCCCTCGCCGCTTTGACCATGACACATCGCGCAATTGTCGCCGAACAGGGCGGGCGCGGTATCGCGCACGCGCGTCATTAAGGCGGGATCAGCGAGCGCGACGTCGAACGGCGTACGCTCGAGCGCGCGCGTCCACGCGGCGCGTTGTGCCTCGGCGGCGGCTACATCGCGCGCGACTTGATCGCGCTGATCGAAGCCGAGCAATCCTTTGGTATAGCTTTGTCCAGTGGGCCAAGCGGGCATCAACAGCCAGTAGCCGACCGAAAACAAGAATGCGGCGATGAGGAAGACGAACACCGGCCTCGGTACGGGCGTGTTCAGTTCCTTGATGCCGTTCCATTCATGGCCGGTGGTCTTGTAGCCGCTCAGCGGATCGCGTTCTTCTAGCGCCATGGGCCGTCCTCGTCATCGAGGATGGCGCGCGCCGCAGCGTCGAAACGCTGCTTGTTGCGCGGCCAGAAGACATAGATCAGCACCGCCAGCGACATTGCCAGCAAGTAAAACAGGCCCACCGTCTTGGCCGCGTAAACCAAAGTGTTGTGATCCACCGTCACGGCGCGTCTCCGGCAGCCTCGGCAATAGCCGTTTGACGCCCCAGCATCTGGAGGTAGGCGATGAGCGCATCCATCTCCGTCGGCGCACCCGGCTGTCCGTCAAAGTCACGCACATTGGCGGCTTCGCCATAGCGTTCGGCCACGCCCCAGCCGCGCTCGCTATTGGGCGCCGCCTGGCCATAGGCATCCGCCTCGGCGTGTTCGATCATCGCCTCGGTATAGGGCACCCCCAGCGTCTGCAGGGCCCGCAGGTGACGACCGAGATCATCGATGCGCGCTTGGCGGCGGCTGAGCCAAGGATAAGCCGGCATCACCGATTGCGGCACAAGATCGCGTGGATTGGCGAGGTGAGCCGCGTGCCATGCGTCGGAATATTTTCCACCAACGCGCGCCAGATCCGGTCCGGTGCGTTTGGAGCCCCACAGCATCGGGTGATCGTATTGGGATTCCGCCGCACGCGAATACGGACCGTATCGCTCGACCTCGTCACGCAGAGTGCGGATCATCTGCGAGTGGCAAGCATTGCAGCCTTCGCGAATGTAGATGTTTCGTCCGGTCAACTCGAGCGGGGTCAGCAGGCGCATGTCCGGCGCCTCCTCGACGGTTTGATCGATCGTGAAGAGCGGCGCAATCTCAACGATGCCGCCAATGCTGGCGACGCCGATGATGGCGAGCACCAGCGTGATCGCCTTCCGCTCCAGCTTGTAGTGCAAGCCAAACATTCGCGCTAGCTCCCCGTCTCGAGCGCGGGCCGCGGCGCGGGATGATCGTCTTCAAGCACGGCTGCGGCGCGCGAGGCGCGGATAGTCATCCAAATATTGTAGCAACCGACCAGCGTCCCGACCAAAAAGAACAGGCCGCCAACCGCACGGGCGATATAATAGGGATGCATCGCCTCAAGAGAGTCGACGAATGAATAAGCGAGCGTCCCGCTTTCGTTATATGTCCGCCACATCAATCCCTGGATGATGCCTGAATTCCACATAGCGAAGACGTAGATGAGGGTTCCAGCGAGGGCGAGCCAGAAGTGGACTTCGACCAAACGCGGCGACCACATGGTCTTCTGCTTCCAGAGCCACGGCACCGATGCGTAGATCGCGCCGAAGGTGATCATCGCCACCCATCCGAGCGCGCCGGCATGGACGTGACCGACCGTCCAATCGGTGTAGTGCGAAAGCGCGTTCA
>CALBST010000347.1 GCA_937967425.1 uncultured Caulobacteraceae bacterium | reverse complement strand
ATTCACAAGCCTCAGAAGAAAACCTGCGGCGCTCTTAATCTTGCTCTCCACCGCAAACTTTCCTCTTCGCACTATTCCCTATCCACTCGCCTTCTCGCGAAAGCATAAGCCGCAACGTTGGCGCGCGTTGCGCCACGATTCCCGGTGTTGGAAAAATCTCAAAGCGGACGCCAGACGCCTTCGATCAAATCGTCAGAGATCGGTCCCCAATAACGTCCGTCAAACGAGTCTGCGCTGTCACCAAGGAGGAGAATTTCGGAGGGCGCAAGTGTGCGGCACCCGACCCATCCTTCCGGCACGTCGGATCGGTTCTGAACTATCGCAACTTGGGCGCCGTCGATGCTGAGCGTGCGCCCGTCACTGCACACATGCTGACCCGGCAGCGCGGCCAGGCGCTTGATGAAGCGGTCGCCCTCGTCGTCATAGTGGTGCGCTGCGGCTTCGACGGGAGCAACGTCGCGGGCGCGCACGGTCACAAACATACCGCGGGCAGGATCGCTAGACTCTCTAACGTAGAAGCCGACCGGCACCGATGGACTGTGATTGAACAGCACGACATCCTGTTGTGCGCCGTTCAGAACGAGCGCTGCCAACGCCAAGCCGGCGCTGGTTAGCCAGAGCTGATATGTCTTCGAACGCACGACCGCAGTCAAAGGCAAGCGGCGCGTCCCTTCACGTCAATTCATCCCGGGCGGGTGGGCGGGTCTCGCGACAGGGATGGAAGCCCGAAGGGCCGAGACCCTTGGGGCACGGTGCGAAGCACGACAGCCCGGCCGTTGGCGAAGCCGACGGGATCGCCCTCACAATCCAAAAAACGAAAATGCGGCGTCTTGCGGCAAAACCGCTCCACACGCTTTTGGGCGGGCGGGTGGGCAGGCGCCAAGTATCGCGTCAGCGGCGATGACAAGCGTCCGCTTGTCGGTGCAAGATTCATAAATGACTCAAGCTTCGCCTGAAATGGCCATCCTCATCGCTGCCGTTCTGCTTCTGACGACGGTGATGGCGGGAAACCTTTCGAGCCGTTTCGGACTTCCAGCCCTGATCGGCTTCCTGGCGCTCGGCATGCTCGCCGGTTCCGATGGGCTCGGCGGGATCGTGTTCGACAATTACGTGCTGGCGCAAACAATCGGCGTTCTTTGTCTCATCTTCATTCTCTTCTCTGGCGGACTTGACACGGACTGGCGCGCGGTGCGCGGCGTGGCCGCGCCTGCGCTAGTCCTAGCCACGCTCGGCGTCCTCATGAGCGCAGGCATTATCGCCGCCATCGCCATGTTGGTTTTGGACTTCAGCTGGCTGCAAGGCTTCCTTCTCGGCGCGGTCGTGGCTTCAACGGATGCCGCCGCCGTGTTTGCAATCGTGCGCGCACAGAGCAAGCCGCTGAAGCCGGAGGTTGCGGGGCTCATCGAACTTGAGAGCGGCTCCAACGATCCGGGCGCAATTTTCCTCGTGGGCGCAACACTGCTTCTCATCGGCGGAACTGCGCCCTTGGGCGCTCTTGCGGCCGACTTCGCGATCCAGATGCTGGTGGGGGCCTGCACTGGAGTCCTGGTGGGTTTGCTGACGCCGCTCGCGCTGCACCGCGCTCGTCTCGGGGTCGCGGGTCTGGCCTTTGTCACTTCCGTGGCGGTGGCGCTCTTTGCCTTCGGCGGTGCCGAAGTGGCCTACGGCAATGGCTTTCTGGCGGCCTATGTGGCCGGCATTGTCGCAGGCAACCGCGACTTCACGGCAAAGCGCGAGGTCCTGCTGTTTCAAGATGGCCTCGCCTGGCTTGCACAAGTTGTCATGTTCGTCTCGCTGGGCCTCTTGGTGTTTCCCAGTCAGCTTCCTGGCGTGGTGACACCAGGACTTATCATCACAGCGGCCCTTATGTTCGTCGCGCGGCCGATCAGCGTTTTTGTCTGTCTCGCGCCTTTTCGCCGCTTCGACTGGCGCGTCAAAACCTTTGTCGCGTGGGCGGGCTTGCGCGGTGCCGTGCCCATCGTCTTGGCGACCTTTCCGATCGTGGCAGGCGCGCCCTCGGCGCAAACCATCTTCAATATCGTCTTCTTTGTCGTGGTTGCGTCAAACCTGATCCAGGGACCGACGTTGGGCCCTCTGGCCAATCGGCTCGGCCTGACCGAATTAGACACAGGCGCTTCCGCGCCGGAATCGCGCTCAAAATCGGAGGATCAGCTATGAACGCTTATGTCTTCGCAATAATGAGAGCTCTCAAAGGCAAGCTGCCAGCTTCAAAGCGCGATGAGAAGAGCAGGCCAGCATCTACTGCGCCGGGTCGTAATAAAGGCAATCCGAATGAGAATCAGCCCGAGGCGGGGAAGAAGAAATGAGGCGCGGAGTGGCATTGACTCACAGGACATCGACGCCGCGCAATTCGCAGGGCTAGGTGTTCCGTCACGCGGAGGTGAAGCGGCGGAGCGGATTCCGGAATCGCGCCGGAAACAGGTTGTTTGGCCGAGGCCGCACTCAAACGGTTGGGGTGGAAACGCTGGCCGATGCGCCGTGACCTGCTTAGACTGATGAACGCCCGTCCGCCCAACTTCGGAGCGCATCGATGACAGAGTCTTCCTGGCCGTCCGCGCCGCCAAAGAGAATTCTCTTAGCCACGGATTTGAGCGCCAACAGCGATCGCGCGCTGGATCGCGCCGTGCAATTGGCCCGCCGATGGAATGCGGCCCTGTTGGTGTTGCACGCACTTGAGACAGAACCCGCGACGACGCCTTCCTCGATCTACGAGGACATCCCTTCTTGGCGAAGGCCCCCTGATCCGGCAATCGCCGTCGAGAACCAGATCCGCCGCGACATGCGCGAAGAGGTCGCCGACCTCCGTATCATCGTCGCCGAAGGAGATCCCGCCCAACTCGCGCTTGCTGTCGCAGAGCGCGAACGCTGCGATTTGATCGTATTGGGCGCTGCGCGTGAGCGGGCGCTCGGCAGGGTCGCGCTCGGACGCACCGTGGAACACTTGATGAGGCGCGCGCCGGTGTCGGTCCTGGTGGTAAAGACGCGTCCGTCTGGCCCTTATAACCATGTCCTGACCGGCGTCGATTTCACCGAAGAATCCCGCCACGGCCTGAGCGTCGCCGCGGCCATGTTCCCCGACGCGGTCCATGCCGTCATGCACGCCTTCGATCTGCCCTATCGCTCACTCACAGGAGGATCGCAGCTCAGCCGAGAATTCTCCGCGATGGAAATGGAGGAGATCCGTTCGTTCGTAGCAGACACTGACATGCCTGAACCGGCTCGACCTCATGTCGTGACCTTGATTGAGCATGGCGCGCCCGAAATCATGATCCGCAACTACGTTGTAGAGCGCAATGCCGATCTCGTCGTTATCGGAACGCTGGGACGGGGCATCCTGTTTCACCTGCTCATTGGCGGTCACGCGCCGAAGATCGTCGACGCCACGCCGAGCGACATCCTGGTGGTCCGGGCGCCGCCAAACTGACGGCGCAAGGCAGCTGTCCGCGGCTTGGCGCGGACAGCGCTCTTGACTGCTCATCGCCTCAGAGATGCGCCTCGACCAGCCAAAGGTCCTTATCAATTTGACGAGAGACGCCGGTGAAGAGATCGGCCGTGCCCTTGTCGCCGGCTTCGTCAGCCGCGTCTATGGCGCCTCGGACCAATTTGCCGAACGCGGCGAGCCGGTCGGCCACAGCGGCGGAGTGCCCGCCGTGATCCAACATCTCCGTGGGATAAGCCTTGAGCTGCGTGCCTAACGCGACAGCCTGGGTGGCGCCATTAGCATAACCGCCAAGCGCGACTGCGCGTTCGGCAATGTCGTCGACGAAGACGGCGACACGCGCTTGGATCTGATCGAACAGCTGATGCAGAGCGACGAAGTTCGCTCCTTTGATGTTCCAGTGCGCCTGTTTCAAGCCCAACCGCAGATCGATTGCATCGACCAGGCGTGCATTCAAGAGCGCGATCATGGCTTTTCGGGTGTTGTCGGGAAGGTCATTACGCGTCGCTGACATGCTGGGCTCCTTGCGTCTGAGTTGATAAATCCGCGGCGCGCGCCGAGGGGTTGGCGTCCGCCCAGTCAGCGCGATGACGGTCCGTTCGCTGACCATCCGGCTGGGCGACCAACCTCGGTCCGCCGCCCTCGCCTTCCCATCGCGCGATGGCTCGATCATAAGTGCTCATCACAACGCCTCACCGATAGACGATACCGCCGTCGATCATCGGCGTCTGACCCGTCATGTAGTCGGAGTCAGGCCCAGACAGGTACGCCACGAACGCGGCGACATCCTCGGGCGTCGATGCACGGCCCAAAGCAATCCCCTCCACGTATTGCTTGTAGGTGGCGCCAACCTTCGCGCCGGTGATCTCCGCAAAGCGCCGGTCAATCTCCACCCACATGTCGGTGCCGACGATGCCAGGGGCGTAGGCGTTCACGGTGATGCCCGCGCTCGCATACTCCTTGGCCGCCGCCTGCGTCAGGGCCCGCACGGCGAACTTGGTCGCCGAATAGACGCCAAGCATGGCAAAGCCATCATGGCCTGCAATCGAAGCGGCATTGATGATCTTGCCCTTGTGCTTGCGCTGTTTGAACTTCGCTGCAGCCGCCTGGATGCCCCAGAGCACGCCGCCGACATTGATCTTCATGATCTTGTCGAGTTCGTCCTGGGTCACGTCCGCGATCGGCTGCACTTGGGCGATGCCCGCATTGTTCACCATGATGTCGAACCCGCCCAAGACCTTCTCGGCGTTTTCGATGGCGGCATAGACATCGTCGCGTTTGGACACGTCGGCTTTGAACGTCGTCGCCTTGCGGCCAAGGTCGCGCACCTCGCTGGCGACGTCGGTCATCTTGGCCTCGTTCATATCGACGATGGCGATGTCGGCGCCATCTTTGGCGAGGCGCAATGCGATCGCGCGGCCAATGCCTTGGCCTGCGCCGGTCACCAGGGCGGCTTTGTCTTCAATCTTTTTCATCATGGTCTCCTTCATTGGGTTGCGCTGCTCAGCGCGGCATGGACGTCCAGGGTGCGCGCCGAATAGACGAGCGCTGCGCCCGCATTGATGGCTATGGCGACGCTGAGCGCCTCGGCGATCTCTTCCCGGCTGGCGCCGTGCTTGATCGCGGCATCGACATGGGTGGCGATGCAGCCATCGCAGCGCGCCGTTACCGCGACAGCGAGCGCGATCAATTCGCGGGTCTTCGCGCCCAGGATATCGGTGCGCTGGCCTGCCTGGCTCAGGGCCACATAGCTCTTGACCGCATCGGGACTGAGCCGGCCAAGCTCTTTGACGCCATCGCCAAGCTGGCGGCGATAATCGGCCCAATCCAGCATCATGATCTCTCCTCTTCGTGTTGCTTGAGAATGATGTGGGTCGCTTAAGCGACGCGATCATCGCCGCATCCCCGGCTGGTCTGTTCGCCCAGGGCGGACAATCGCGCGGCAAGCGTCACGACCCTCGCCTCAAGAGGCGAAGATCTGCGCTGCCTGTTTCAGCACCGCGACCGCAAACGGCGCAAAAATCGCGCTTGCGGCGAGCAAAGCCACGATAGCGGGCTTATCCCAGGTAAGATTGCGCCTGGTCATACCCGTTTTGGCGCGCGTCAGCACGCGCGCTTCGTCGCGTCCGTAGGTCGAGGGAAACCGGTCAAAAGATGACATGAAACTTGATCCTTCTTGCGCAGCAGCTCTCGGCGGGCGCGGGTCACGCGCGGCCAGCTGCTCGTTGTGATGAAAAAGTGCAGGTTGCTGTTTGCCCTCAGGCTGGCGTCAGCCAACCGAGGGCAAGCTAGAGCGGCGTTCTAAAAACGCGGCGCGCTCGCGCGGAATGTGCGCCTTGGGACATCGCCCGTGATGTCGGCGCGCGCCAGTTGGTATTCAAGCGCGCGCGCCTTGAGCGTGCGGTTAGGTCGCTATCCATCACGGAAAGAGACCGCGCAGACGCCGTGCTTCAAGGATGCGCTGACAGGCAAGCACGTAGGCTGCCGTGCGCAGGTCGACATTCTGTTGCTTGTGCAGCGACCACACCGATTGAAAGGCAGCTTCGAGCACGTGCCGCAACCGGTGTACGATCTGGCCTTCGTCCCACATGAGCGAACTCGCATCCGTCGCCCACTCGAAATAGGAGACGATGACGCCGCCGGAATTGGCCAAGACGTCGGGCACAACCGGAATGTTTCTGCGCTTGAACACATCATCACCCGCCGGCGTCGTCGGCCCGTTGGCGCCTTCGACAACGAACCTGGTGTTGATGCGCGCGGCCACTTTCGCGTCGATCTGCCCTTCGAGCGCGGCCGGCACAAGGATGTCTGTTTCAACATCCCAGAACGCGTCCATCTCAAGCGCCTCGGCGCCTGGAAAGTCTCCGAGCTTGCCGCCCGCGCGGATGTGCGCCTGGAGGCGCGCCGGATCGAGACCGCCGCTCGCATAGATTGCGCCGGTTATGTCTTGCACAGCGACGACACGCGCGCCTGCCTCAGAGAAGAACCGCGCGGCGCCGGCGCCGACATTGCCGAAGCCCTGGATGGCGACACGCGCGCCCTTGAGGTCGAGCCCCAGATGATCGGCGGTCTCGGCCGCACAAATGAAGACGCCGCGGCCGGTCGCATCAGCGCGCGCGGGCGAACCGCCGAGACTAATAGGCTTGCCGGTCACGACATTGGTGCGCAGCGCGCCCTGGCGCGAGGCGTAGGTATCCATCATCCAGGCCATGATCTGAGGATTGGTGTTGACGTCGGGCGCAGGAATGTCCTGAAGCGGGCCGATCAGCGGAGTGATCTCGGCTGTGTAGCGGCGCGTCAGGCGCTCCAATTCGCCGATCGAGAGCTTGCTTGGATCGACACGAACGCCGCCCTTGCCGCCGCCGAACGGCACGTTCACCAAAGCGGTCTTGATCGTCATCCAGGCGCTCAACGCCATGACTTCAGCAAGCGTGACGTCAGGATGGAAACGCACTCCGCCTTTAGCGGGCCCGCGGCTGGTATTGTGATGCACCCGGTAGCCTTCGAAGTGCGCGATTCCCCCATCGTCCATCTGCACGGGCACATCGACGATGAGCGCGCGGCGCGGACGCCGCAATGTATCGACCCATGGCGACCATTCGCTCAGATAGGGCTCAACGCGCGCCACCTGCTCCAAGAACATCTCCCAGGACGCGATGTTCTGCTTTGGCTCGATGTAGCTCGGAAGTGCGGGAGTCATGGTGAAATCTCTTTCCTGGAAAACGAAGCGCGTCTGACGCGCCCTCGCGGCGCCCGCCGCACCCGCCTTGAGCGGGCCCGGCAAGCGCCGTGTTGATGTATGTAACCGGCGGTCCCGTGTGGTCGGTTGCGGCCGCAAACCCGCTTCAGCGCGCGGCGCGGACGTTTTCCACGACGACCTTGTGCGTTCTATCGTCGGGACCGACCCATTCGATGGTTTGACCCTGCGAGAGACCAAGCAGCATCGCGCCAACCGGCGTCAGCACCGAGATGCGCCGCTCACTAATGTCGGCGCGGTGTGGATCGACGAGTTCGAACTCGCGGTAGGACGATCCGTCATACTCGAAGGTCGCCACACTGCCGACGCCAACGACGTGCTCAGGCAAAGCCTTCACCGTCTTCGCGCGAGACAGCTCAACGAAGAGGTCGACTGCACCGGGGGCACGGTCGAGCGCAGCGAGCGCCAAGCTTGTGAGCCGCTCGTGCTCGTCTTCAGCGATGACGATGGGCGGACGTTTGTAATCTTTCTTGGACATGTGCGTGCTCGCCGCGCGCCCTTTGGGCTGCGCGTGTTTGTGTTGATTTGAAGCGAATGGATTGGATGCAAAGCGACCCCTAGCCGAGGCAGGGCCGGCTAGGGGCTATTGGCGCGAGAGATCGCGTCCAGCAAAGCGCGCAACGAAGTGCGCCGCGAAGAGAATGCCCAATTGCATGCCATGAGAGATGGGCCCCTCCTGCATCGAAGTCAACACGACGCGTGTTTTCGCCGCCAACCGCGATGGAAGGTCGCATCGCTCTTCGCTTGTTGATCGATCGGCCCGATCTGATGAGCATAATGACAAACACATCTCAACCGACTTATCCGCAAAGAACAGCCGACACGATTTCGATCCGCCAGCGTTCGGGCATTTGGCGCGTTGCGGTGAACGGCAATTTCTACGGCGATTATACGCGCCGCTATTGGGCGATCGAAGCGGCGTTCGAGAAAGCGGACGCGATCGCCGCAAAGGGCGGCGCCGCGACCGTCACGGTCGCGATGGATGGCGCCCAAGACGCCCTGCTCTACGACACGCGCGCACCCGCGCCGCGGCAAGCGCGCGACAAACCCAAGCGAGCGCAATGGCCGAAAACGCGCCGCTGGCCGCCTCTGGTCGGTGAGAGCTTCGCCAAACGGCTGCTTGAACGGCAAACCG
>CALBST010000346.1 GCA_937967425.1 uncultured Caulobacteraceae bacterium | reverse complement strand
CATTGCTCCACCTTCTCAAGAAAGGGAGCCTCCGGCAAACCCGGGGCGGTTCACAAACAGGAAAAGCTCCGGAGTGAAGCTTTTCAGCTGAGCTACTTTGACTACTATAACTTGCATAAGGAACGCCTTTCGGCCCTGATGCGAGAGTTAGAACCTAAGCTCAAACTGACTGAGCCTTCCAAAGTGCTGATTGGGTTCCAGCAGCTTGTTCGCCCCACTTTCGAACACAGCGTAATTGAGGCGCAGCAACTGCCGCCGCTGCATGAGAACTTCGATCTATCTACTTTTCGGCGCGTGCTGTCCAAGGTTCATCCGTCATTTCTTGAAATGCCGGGTATGCCCGGCGGAGACTATGACGCCGAACGGCAGCGTATGTTGAAACTCATCACACAAGTGGCCGCTGTTGGGCAGGCCCAGCTGTATGCCGCGCTGACAGGAATGTTGATCCCGGCAGACGTTGTCCTTGTTGACGAAGCGCAGATTCCCGACATGGCCGACGTTTTCATCTCGTATGCTCGGTCTGACGGCCGCTTCGTGGCCGACCTTGCCTCGCGCCTAGAGAAATCGGGAATCAAAGTTTGGTATGACCGTCGCATACAGCCTGAAACGCAATTCGATCAGGCGATCAGCGATCAGATTGCCGTAGCAAAAGTTGTTTTGACGATTTGGTCGAGCGCCGCTGTGAATTCGAAATGGGTTCGGGCGGAATCACTCGCTGGGTTCAACGCCGATAAATTGCTGCAGATACGATTTGGCGACTGCTCCATTCCAACGCCCTTCAACATTGTTCAGGCGACACAGGCTGGATTGGACGGGTTGACATCTGAAGCGTACGAGACGCTCGTCGAAGGGATTCAGAGGATCATTGGCGCGGTGCCGGGTCCGGCGGGGGATCGTCCCGCCGAGTCGGATGGCATTCCACGAAACGAATCTGAACCTTGGTATTACGATCACAAAGCATGGCGCGAAGCGCTTATTGTTCCGGCATTGCTGGAAGCCGAGCCGCTTCTTTATCTGAAGGATCCAAAGATTGGTTTTGCTGCAACGCTGCTGCTGGAGACGTTCTTCTGGGAGTGCGCGCTGAATGTCCTGCAACTGAAAGTGCCCCAGGATCACATGGAGCGCATTATTCCAATGCTGGGCGTCACTGCGCCTAACCAGTTCTGTGAGGCGGCAAGGCAGCGTGGAGCAAATGTAGACTTGCCGCTGTCGATGGAGTTCATCGCTCTGTTTCACAAACTCATCGGCGCGTCGGTCAGCACCATCGAGTCGGAACTTCAGGCGCACGGGAAATTCGAAACGCCTGCCCAGGAGCTATTCAGGCAATTCCTCGCCAAGAGCGAGGCAGCGATTTCCGCAGACGACAGGCATGCGGCCTTCCCAGTATCGGGGGAAGCTGGCGATGCGCTGCTTGGGGTGGCCGCTCTTGCCGGCAGCACCAAGCTCTTTGAGGCTATCAACGCCACTGTTTTGCGGGATCAGGGTTGACACACTGCTGCTGATGGGGTTCCCCCCGTTTTTGCTATCAGCCAATCCACCGCCGCCTGCGCTTTGGCCGCCGCGCTCAGGAACGCGCGCGGCTCATCTTGAAGGAGCGCCAGCCAGTCGCCGATATAGGCCGCGTGGTCTTCCATGTGGTCGGGGCGGAAACCGAGCATGGCGCCGAGCATGGCTGTGCCGGTCTCGGCTACTAGCTCTTCGCGTGCGCGAGCCTTTTGATCGCGAGCATAATCGCTCAACCGATCAAGCCGGCTGGAATGGCCAGTGAAATGGATTGCCTCGTGGGCGAGCGTGGCGGACCAGGCTTCCTCGTTGTCGAAGGCTTGAAGCGGCGGCATGTGAATGGCGTCAGTGATAGGCGAGTAGAATGCGCGTGCGCCGCCCATTCGGATCGTCGCGCCGGCACCGCGCACCCATTCTGAGATCGCAGGAAGTTCACTCGGTTCGGCCGCTACCTCTGCGCCGAAGTCTGGCGGCAGATTTTCGATCTGCTCGACATTGAAGACATGAAAGAGCTTGAGGAAGCGATAGGTCTTGCCGTCGGGGTCAGGCTCCCTGCTGGCGGCGCCGTGGCGCACCGGCGCGCTACCATAGTAGATCACCGGGCAAGCCTTCTCGCCTTTGCGGACTTGTGCGCCAAGCGCTTCTGCTTGCTTGTAGGTGAGCCAAGTGCGGCGGCCATAGCCGCGCGCTGCTTGCGCGGCCCATAGCAGCACGACGTTGGCCCCGCGGTACGCTTCGCCAGTGGCGCGCAGCGGCATACCTGGTGTTGCGGCGTAAGCGCGCGCTGCGTCCCACGGCACACGCCAGGGCATGACGCCTCGTTCGAGGAAGCGTGTGATTTCTGCGGTTACGTGCGCGGCGGCTTCTTGGGCGCTGCGCTTCGGTTGCGACGCGTCAGCGCGCTGCTTGGATGTCGGTGTCATATGGAAAGTCCTCAGCGGGTGCGCGTTGGCGCGCCCGCGCTCTGAAGGCTGAAAAGAAAGGAGCCGCCGTTGCCGGCGGCTCCGATGGTGAGGAGCGTGGAGCGCTAGCGGCTCAGGCCGCTGCTTCTTCCTGCGGCGTGGACTTGGCCTTGCCGTTGGGCTTCGGCTTCGACATCCGGTCAAAGCGGGTGACGACGAAGCTGTGATCGGTGATCTTGTGGCTTTCGACTTCGCGCTTACGCGGCTCGATACGACCGTCGAGCGTGACGGATTGGCCCACTTCGAGTTCGGTCAGCATGCGCGCGTTCAAGGCGCGGTCGAACGATACGCAGTTGAGCCATTCGGTCTTGGTCCAGGCGCCGTCCTGGCCTTCGACGATGCGGTCGGCGGCGATGGAGATGCGAACGACGGCGTCAGGCGCTTTGACCTGGTCGATGCGGCCGATGCGGCCTTGGATGGTGAAGCGGAACATGGATCTTCTCCCGTGGCGCCGGAGAGCTCCGGCAGGCGCCGCGGGCCTCGCCCGCGATGGGACGGCGGGCGCATGCGGGTTCGAGGACGCGCGCAAGGGGGCGCGTCAGCGACCGGAGGCTCGCCCCTTGCGCTCGTCCGACCGCATGCGATGAGCGGACCAGGAAGCGGGTGAGATGCGAGGCGTAACACCGAGCTTGGCGCAGGAGAAAGGCAGTCCGCACTGACATCCCGGGCCAGAGTGTGGCGCTAGCGCTTAGGTCCGGCGCCAACGGAGCGGCTTGCCTTCGCACCGCATCACTAGCCCCTTGGCTTCAAGATCCAGCTGGACAGTCTTGGTCCACCACGTTGTCGTCGTCCCCGGGAAGATCTCATTGGGCAGGGCACTACGCATGGCGAGCATCATCTCATGCTGCGTCATGCCGGGCCCCCGCTTTGGAAGAACGCACAACATTGCCGCGCGCGCCAATCTGTATTTGGCGGCATCGACGCGGGAAACCTTACCGGGATGATTCACGTTCTCTACAACAACCATCTCACGCGACAATGTGAACCTCCAAATCCCGATCTATTGTCGAGGCCGGAGCAAATGCAAAGCCCGCGTATACCCCCCGACAATCGCCGCAATTAGCGCGAGCAGCGCGGCGGCCCCGAAGCAGAGGAACTTGGCGCCTGCTGCAATGCCAGCGGCAGCGCCCAAGGCCTCCCGAGAGGCGGGCAATGCGAGGGCCGTCGCCAGAAGTCCGTTCTCGATGAATTCAGCACAGACCAAGGCGAGCGGTGCGAGCAATGCCAATCGCGCCAAGCGCCCTTCTCGATGAAACGACCGCAACCCGAAGCCGATTATCGCGGCCAGCCCCGCAGCGATCAGAACTGCGTTGACGAGGTCGAGCCCGTAGAAGACGAAGGCTGTTTGCTCATGACCTGATGCCATTATCGCATCCAGCCGCGTCGCCGCGAATTCGCCACTGAAAAACGGCATCTCCTCCATCGGCTGGACCCCTTGGGATGCATTGTAGGTTGGATATACGCCGGTCATCAGGAGCGCGGTCTGAAACCAGACAATCGGAGCGACGATATGCGCAAGCACACGCCATCCACGGGCTTGATGAAGGAAATACTCGAACAATGCGCTACCTCAAGCGGCTGCACAGCGACCGCCGCAAACTTAGGTCGGCGCTGCACCCCGATCAACTAACGTCGTCGGGGACGACGCTCGGCGCCAACCAATTGGCCGACGCGCTGATCACTACCGACTACCGCCTTATCGTCACAGACAAGCCGTTTCGGTTGCGAAACTGCGCCTGCGTGCGCTGCCTTCTGCGGCGCATTCAATTCGGCTCTTTTCCAAGAAGCTCCGCCGCGAAGGGAGAGAGCCCTTCACGGCGGAGAGGATGGGTTAGGCAGCGGCGATAGCTTGCGCGGACGGCGCTGAACACGCTTTTGCGCGGAGCGGCTCAGGCAGCCAGTTGCTGGCCTTGAACAGCGCCTTGGCGCGGTCCAGCACCTCTTTCTTCGACGCCTTGTCGAGCTTGCTGCGATCGAGCGCTGGATTCACTTCCCTGATCGCATCGATGATGACGTCCTTGCGAACGTGCTCGAAGTAGCTCTGCGGCGTTGCGTTCCAGTACTTGCCCATGTCGAGATCAGCCGCGCTGCAGATCGCATCGACGAAGCCTTCGGCGCGACCCGGGCGAAGCTCGATGGCAGGCGCCACAAGCACCGCGAGCAATTCGAGCAGCGTCTGCTGGCTGGCCTCACAGATAAACGCCCAGAGCGCGTCGGATGTGGAAGGCAGACGCTCGCGCCACGTCTCGCCGAGTTTCGCCAACGCCTGGGGCGCAGGGCTTTCTGCGCGTGTGATTAGGCGCGAAACGTCGGCCTCATCGATGCGCACGCGGACGAGCGAGAATGTGTTGACTTTGTGAAGCGCGTTGGAGGCAAGCGCCAAGACTAGGGTCTGTACCTAATTGGCGAATACTGATTCACTCGCGCGCAGGCGATTTGCTGCGCGAGGGAGATCATGCGCGAAGGCTTGTTCTGGCTCAACGACAGACAATGGTCGCGGATCGAGCCGCATCTGCCGACCAACCTTACAGGACCGGAACGCGATGACGACCGGCGCATCATCAGCGGCATCATCCACATGCTGCGATCGGGTGCGCGCTGGCGCGATTGCCCGCGCGAATACGGGCCCTATACGACCATCTACAACCGCTTCAATCGCTGGGCCAAACGCGGACGCTGGCGCACGATTTTCGAGGCTTTGGCCTTGAGCGGCAAGGATCGCGTGGTGCTTTCGCTCGATTCCACATCGATCAAGGCGCACCGCTCGGCCAGCGGCGCAAAAGGGGGGACCAAGCGCAAGCGATCGGCCGCTCGCGCGGCGGGCGCACGACGAAAATCCATGCGCTGAGCGATCCCGACTGCCGGCCCTACGCCCTCCACATCACGCCCGGACATCATGCCGACATCGCCGCCGCGCCGTATGTGCTGGCGCTGGCGCCGCCAATGCGGGCGCTGATCGCCGACAAGGGCTATGACGGCGACGCCTTGCGCGCGCTCATCGTCAAGGCCGGCGCGCGGCCCGTCATTCCCAACAAATCCAACCGGGTCCAGCTGCACCGCTTCAGCAAGAAGCTCTACAAGAGCCGCAATGTCATCGAACGCTGCTTCTGTCGGCTCAAGGACTTCAGGCGCGTAGCCACACGTTACGATAAACTGGCCCGCAATTACTTGGCCGCCGTGCACATCGCGGCTCTCGTCGCCTATTGGCTCTAATTGAGTCTGGACCCTA
>CALBST010000345.1 GCA_937967425.1 uncultured Caulobacteraceae bacterium | reverse complement strand
GCGCGCCGCCGGAAATGGAGCGCGCCATCTACGCCGCCATGCGCGAGCGCAGCGTGGGGCTTGGCCTCATGGGCTTCCACTCCTTCCTGCAGAAGCAGAACGTCTCCATGGAATCGGCCATGGCCAAGGTGTGGAACAACCGCATCTTCCGCCACATCCGCCGCGGCGCCGACGCTGCGTCGGTGAAGCTGGCGCAGGAGCGCGGCCCCTGCCCGGATGCGGCCGAGAACAACGTCATGGCCCGCTTCTCGCACAAGCTCGCCATCGCGCCGACCGCCTCGATCTCCATCATCTGCGGCGGCACCTCCGCCGGCGTCGAGCCGATCCCGGCCAACATCTACACGCACAAGACGCTGTCAGGCTCGTTTGCGGTGAAGAACCCCTATCTCGAGCAATTGCTGGAGACCAAGGGCAAGAACACCGAAGCGGTGTGGTCCTCGATCCTCAAGCACGAAGGCTCGGTGCAGCACCTCGACTTCCTCAACGACGACGAGAAGAGCGTGTTCAAGACCGCCTTCGAGATCGATCAGCGCTGGATCATCGAACTCGCCGCCGACCGCACGCCGCTCATCTGCCAGTCGCAGTCGCTCAACATCTTCCTGCCCGGCGACGTCGACAAATGGGACCTGCACATGCTGCACTGGATGGCCTGGGAGCGCGGCGTAAAGAGCCTCTACTACTGCCGCTCCAAGAGCGTGCAGCGCGCCGGCTTCGCCGGCGAAGAAAACAAGAGCGAAGTGACGGACGCGCCAACCATGCCGGCCGAACGCACAGACTACGAGGAATGCCTGGCGTGCCAGTAACGCGCGGAACAGGATGGAGCGCGGAGCGCTTAAGCCTCCGCGCTTCGTTAAAGCACTGAAACCATGGCGCGTCAGAGCAATATCAGCTTCAAACGCGACTCCGCGTCTGCAATCTTCTGAAAGTCAGAATCGGCCGCAATAACAAAGATGTCGCGCTCCAGCGCTTGCGCACAAACCCAGAGATCGTTCTCGTTCACGCCGAGCCGCAGCCCTGTTGCCTGGTCGATCCAGTTTTCAATGAACGCCGAGCGTCTTGATCGACCGGCGTTAGGCATGTATCGCGCGACCATGGCAGCCTTCAACGAGCCGTACGAGTGCGCAACGTTTTCATCGATCACTAAAGGGCTTCGCGCCTGCGCGAGACTTAGAGTCTGCTGAGCATTCGGCGGGCGCGTGCCGCGCGTTCGCAGATTACTTTCGATACCAGTATGTATTTCGCCGAGGGTCACGCTCGACACAAACTGGAGATCCGTGGCGAGCATCGCACCAACCGTCGAGTTCGCAGCGCCGTGAAAGCGATTCGCGGGATCAACAAGCGCGATCAAAACCGAGGTGTCGAGCAGATATCCCGCCATCCCTGGGCTAGTCGACAAACTCGCTCAGGCCCGCCGCTTCCTCTTCAGGCAACGGCGCGAAGACCTCGCGCACCCAGTTTCCACTCAGCTGCTTTGTGATTCCCCTTCTGATTTCGCTCAGCTTGAGCCCCGGCGACGCGTCCAAGTCTGCCCATCCGTGCCATTCGTGCGCGACGGGCCGCTTTGCACCTTCGAAGTATTCAAGCAAGTCACGTTCAAGTCTCGTCGGCAGCGAATAGCTATCCAACACCTCAGCATCGATCGATGCGAGAAGCTGGCTGAGTTCCTCATGCGCAACGCGCGCGTTCGCCGAAACTCGCCTGACATAGGCTTCAACTAGCGGCGCGACAGTCGGCTTGAACGCGGCCGGAAGAGGAATGTCGCTGAGTGTCGCCAATCGAAAGCGAGCGCCCGGAGAGGTGGCGGTTGCAGCAAATGCGCTAGCGACCGGCCCGTTCAACGCGGCGACCAATTCCAGTACGCGCGCGCGAGTAAGCTTAGCCTTAGGCCACAGCCCCACAAACTGTTGAGAAGCGACCAACCCAGAAGTGTCAAATGTCGCTGCCAGTCGCCATTGATAGCGGCTGAGTCGCGCAGCGTTCAGAATGATTTTGGGTTGGTCCCACGGAAGGTGTATGGCCCCACCACGAGCGCTCTCTTCCCGGCAGTCAATCCATACGAGCTTTTGCTCAAGGTACTGTACGCGCCCGCGACACGAGTGCAGACCGCGCTTAAACCCGCGCTGTTGCCTCGTGCTAACGGCGGACGTTTGATCGGTTCTCCACTCGAGCCCGCGATGAAGGGACACGAAGTCGTGTAGCTTTGAGTTGTCGGCCAAGTGGCGCCAAAGCTCATCGAGCGCGGGAATCCATAGGTCACCGCTTGGCACATCGGGCACCCAACGCTGCGTCTCCCGCGTCCGTGTAATGACCCCCGCTTTGAGGAATGGCAAGCGATCTCGCAGAGTCACTTCACTGGAAACCAGATGAATCTGTCTATCGTCAGCAGATCTTCGATCACGCGCAATGAGCAATGAGGCAGCCGAGCGCGAGGCATTGAAGATATCATCAGGAATTTCGACGATCTCGATAGACGTGAAGTCTGCCTCAAGCCGCTCTCTCACTCCTGCCCAGCGCTTCTCGATGGGGAAAGCGGCTGGCAAGATGAAACCGATGCCCGCGGGCTTCGCCTTAAGCACTGCCTCCAGAACCGCGATCGGCTTCGACAATGACCTGTTCGGTGCTCGTTCGTTGGTGTCGAAGTCCTCGAACGGCGGGTTGCAGAGCACGAAAGTCTTTGAGGTGATGCGGCTTGACAGCACCTCGCCGTCGAAGAGGTCTTCTTGCTGTATATCCCATCCGTTGTGGTTGGGGTAATCCGCCAAAATCAGTGAGAGCTTCGCGACTTCGCACGCAAACGCATCAATCTCGTCCCCCGCCAATCGCTCAGTCAAGAACGCATGACGCTTTTCATCATCCCAAGACAATGGAAGCGCTGCGCTCAATTGGCGTAGCGCCGCGACGAGAAGGACGCCAGCGCCGGTAAACGGCTCGTAGACGTATGTCTGTTCCGGATCGCGCCACAACTCCAAGCGGCGGACGACGTATTCCGCCATCTGCCGCGGTGTACTGTGGGTGCCGAGTCGCTCTCGGACTTCCGCTGTCACAAACGTGTTCTCGTATACGAACGCGAGGTCGTCGGCCGATATGTTGCGGAAATTGATGCCAGCGCGCAGGCGATGCCACACGTCCTCAAGGAGCTTACGATCACGAGCCTTCGGAATGTTGATCGGCGCAAGCCCATAGTAGCGCCCAATGCCGTCCAACACCGAACCAACATTTCCATCGCGCCAGCCTACTGCTGCCGAGTGTTCCCGATCGGAGAGAATCTTCGCCGCGAGAAATCGGAACGTCGCCTGAAAGAGAACGCGTGCGTCCATTGAGGGGCGGCCGCGTGCGTCACGCGCGGGCGCGAGCGTGTCCCTCAAGAGCACATCGAGCTTCGCGTGCACTTCGCCCTCAATTGCGACGAGAAGACCCACATCGACTAAGTCGAGTTGACGGTCCAACGGCGCTGGCTCGATCGCCTTGGCACGATGGACGGCGCGAGGGTTCCAATGCTCTTCGTGCGCAGCAAACAGTGTGTGCAGGTCGTTCGTCGAGGTAGTTGAAATCCGACGCGGCGGCCCTTCGGCGCGGACCTGCCACAATTCGACTTCATCACCGCGAACGACGAAGATCGCGGGAGCGCCAAGGGACTTACACTCGGTCAGTCTTGCTTCGATGTCGTCTCTCTGAGTTTCGACTACCCCGAACGCTGCGGTTCTATACGAAGGCGGAGTTTGGGTGAACGCTGCCAGCGAAACCTTGCGGGTCTGGCCCGAAGGCGAGAGCACGTCTGCGAACGTGTAGTCACGCAGCACCGCCTCTGAGCCGTAGCCCAAACCTTCAAGATGCTTAGCGAGTTTGCTGACAGTGCTCATCGGACCGACCTCGAAGCGCGCGGCGCGCGCGCGATCGACACCGGCGGAAAGCTCAGCGCCGTTTGATCGCCAGATGCGCCCAAGAGTGCGGTTCGCAACTTTTCGATGACAGGGCTCAGCGGAAATAGGATTGTTGGGCAAGAGAGGTCGGCAAGATCGCCTTGCTTGAGCAGGGTCACATCACCAGTGCGCAGCACAATGGCTAGGTGTCCCGCGCCAAGCGCTTCCCAGTTCGGCTGCGAGCAGATTGCGAATAAAGAGGACGATGCGGCGCGCAGCGAGCGGACCGGAAGCCCGAATTCGTCTATAACTGCCTTGACCGTGGCAGTGCCGAGAACCTGACCTGCCGTGAAGTACGGTGCTCGCCCGCGCGACCCTTGAAGCGGTGGCAGAGTCGTCCGCCAATGCCGAAGCGTCTCCTGCGAGAGTCCAACCAAATCGCGGAGTTGCCCCGGCGTATATCGCATGCCTCAACATTCACACTTGGGGTTAAGAACAAGTTCAACACAGTGGTGCACCCCAGGTTCGGAAGGGACGAGGGCACCAGTCCACGCGGCCATAGTGCTAGGAACATACTGCGAACGTCGCAAATGGTCGAGCGCCAATCCTTCGGGCTCCAGTCAACTAGGCATCGGTTCTGACCAGGCTACCGCCCGGTATTGTTGCGGTTAATCATCGTTCACCCATCCCCGCCAACACCCCCGCGCTCTCCGCATCGGCCGGAAAGAAGCTCTCGATCGCCAGCTCCTCCAGCGTCACGTCCTGCGGCATGCCGAACAAAGTCGTCACCCCGAACAGCGAGAGCACGCCCGCCTCCGTCTTCAGCTTGAGCGGAGCGAGTGACACACACTCTTTCTCCCCAACATTGAACTACCCCCGCTTCCTCCCCGCTTCCTCCCCCCCCCTTCCCCGCCTTCCGCGGCCGGCCGCCGAGCTTGCCGTTCTCCCGCGCCGCCGCAGCCTTGTCCCGGCTCCGCACGGCGCCGCCCGCGCGCCCGAGCTGCGCGGCCGCCCATCGCTTCGAGCCGAAATGCCCCTGCAGCAGGCCCGGAATGGTGATGGATGATCTGTCAATCTTCGGCTCGCAACTCTCCACCCATTCCCGGAGCGATGCGCAGCATCGAGCCCGGGACCCATAAACGCTGCTGTTCGAAAGCGAGCCGCGATTCAAAATCGCGGCTCGCTTGCATGCTGTCGTGGTCATGGGTCCCGGACTTGGCGCTGCGCGCCAATCCGGGAATGGGTGAAGCGCGCGCACCCCAAGTTGTCCCCACCCCACCCCCATTGTAACTTGAGCCGCGCCCCCACCCGTCGCACGCTGTCAGCAAGCGGGGATGACGTGCGGAGGAAACTCATGGCGCGCGCTCGCAAGGCTGCCGACATTCGCGATTCCGGCCTCGGCTGGTTGTTCCTGGGGCCGTTCCAGGCGTTCAGCCCGCTCAATCTGGCCGCATGGGCCGCGCCCAGCCACGCGCTGCCGGCCACGATCGAACAGGCGCAGCTCATGCTCGCCGCCTGGCGCGCCAACACTGATTGCCTGCGCGCGCTGATCCGCCTGCACCAGGACGAAACGCTGCGCCTGATGCAGGCGCCGCTCTACCTTGAGGACCAGGCGCAGGCCGCCGCAGCCGAGCCGGCGCCGGCCGAGACGCGCGAGGAAGACGCCCCCGCCGCCGCCGCGACGCTGCTGATGCAGCCGATGCTCGAAGCCACGCGCGCCTACGGCCGCGTCGGCCGCGCCTTCATCGTCGCCCAGCGCGACACCATGCGCGCCTTCGCCCCGCCGAAGCCGCACTGACATAAGAGTCATTCAATAAGAGTCATTCCGGGGCGCGCGGAGCGCGAACCCGGAACCCAGGGGCAAACACGCCGCACTGCGATCCCCTGGGTTCCGCATCGCGCCTGCGGCGCGTCCGGAATGACACCTCGGCGCTCCATACCGTGGATAAACGCGCGCCAATTCGGTGCGTTCGTTCGCGCCGGATCCGCCAAAATCAACGAAATCCGCGCCGAAAAGCGTGGATAAAGTCCCGCCAACCCGACCGCGTCCGCGCCGCCTTAAACTGCGCGGCATGACCTTCTTTCCCGCGATCCCCACCCCCGCCGATCTCTGGCAAGCCGCCCGCGCCTGGCTCGCCGACGCGCTGCGCCGCTTCCGCGGCCCCGCCGGCGTCGCCGCCGTGCGCGCGCTGCGCACGCTCAACGCCATCCGCCGCCGCCTCGCCGCGCTGGAGTCGCTGGTGACGAAACTCCTCCTCGTGCAAGCCGCACAGCTGTCCCCCTCCTCCCCCGCAAGCGGGGGAGGTCGCGAGCGGAGCGAGCGGGAGGGGGAAAGTCTCTCTCAGAATCCGGCGCCCCCGCGCACCCACCACGCCGAAGACCCCGCCGACCCCAGCACCTGGCGCGTGCGCTTCCACCCGCGCATCCCGCGCGAGCCCACACGCGCTTGCGCCGCAGCCAGCCCCGCCGCCGTGCGCGCCGCCGCGCCCGTCGACCCGCACGCCCGCGCGCAGCGCCTCGCCCGTGCGCTGGCCCGTCGTCTGGAAGCCCTCGCCCGCGTCATCGCCCAGCCGCGCCGCGCGGCGCTCGCCCTCCTGCGCAAGCTCTACGCACTGGGCGCGGCCGCCTACGCCGCCGCCTGCCGCCTCGCCCGCTTCACGCCGCCGCGCCGCCGCCGCGAGCGCGTCGCCCACGCCCACGCCGTCATCGCCGCCATCGACGCCAGTTCGCTGTTCCATGCCGACACCAGCTGATCCCGCCGCGCCGGCCGTTCAACGCTTCGTGATCGCCCCCGCGCCAAAGCGTGTCCGCCGTAACCCTGCTGCATCCATGACCGTTCCTACATTCATCCTGCATTCAGGCAACGCGCAGCGCTGCCGCGGAGTTGGGGAGAGATGGCTCAGGTACGCGCCTCCGGTCTCGCCACAGTGCTGGCGCTGGCGCTGTTCGGCGGTTCCGCCGTCGCCGACATGCGCGGCGAGCGCACGCCCGCGGCCATGGAGCAGCCCGCGCCGGCCGCGTTCGATCCCATGCGCCTCGGCCAGTGCCGCATCGAATATCCCGCGCTGGCGCCCGACCGTCAGCCCGCCGCCATGGAATGCGAGCACGCGCACTGGGTGGCCCGCTCCTGGGGCGGGCGCGTCGTGGAGAAAACCGACGCCGGCCTGCTCGAGCGCGCCGCCTACCAAGGCGCCAACGACTTCACCGGCGTGCCCACCAGCGCGCTGCCGCGCCCCGGCTATTGCCGCGCCTGGCTCGACGGCGTCGCCGCC
>CALBST010000344.1 GCA_937967425.1 uncultured Caulobacteraceae bacterium | reverse complement strand
GTCTCGATCGTGTCTTGCAGCTCGACGCCACGCGCACGCAGGCGATCGACGACGTCGTAGAGATTGTCAGTACCGAAGGCCAAGTGCTGGATGCCCTCGCCCTTGTAGCGCTGCAGATATTCTTCGATCTGATCAACCTTGCCTTCCTCGCCCTTCGATTCATTGAGCGGGATGCGAATCTTGCCGTCGGGGCTCGTCATCGCTTTTGAAAAGAGACCGGTGACTTTGCCTTCGATGTCGAAATAGCGGATTTCGCGGAAGTTGAAGATGCGCTCGTAGTAATCCGCCCAGGTCTTCATGTTGCCGCGGAAGACGTTGTGGGTGAGGTGATCGAGATAGGTGAGGCCGATTGAATTTTTGGACTCGTCGGCGCCTTCGATCGGCTTGAAATCGATGTCGTAGATTGTCTGCGCGCCGTAGCGATCGACGAGGTAAATATAGGCGCCGCCTATACCCTTGATCGCCGGAATGTTGAGCTCCATCGGTCCGACTTTGCCTTCAACCGGCTCGGCCCCGCGCTTCACCGCTTCGCGGAACGCGTGCTGCGCATCTTTCACGCGGAACGCCATGGCATTGGCCGACGGCCCGTGCGCTTGGCGGAATTCAGCCGCCTGGCCGCTCGGCTCCATGTTCAGAATGAAGTTGATGTCGTTCTGCTTGTAGCGAACGACATTTTTCGAGCGGTGCTTGGCGACCGCTGTGAAGCCGATCTGTTCGAAATACGCGGCAAGCTTTTCTGGTTCGGGCGAAGTGAATTCGACGAACTCGAAACCATCGGTCCCAATCGGATTCTCGAACAGATCGGCCATGGCGTTTCCTCTTGAGCTTGCGTTTGCGGGAGATTTAGTTTCATCTGTAACCAATGGCAAGCGCAAAGCGAAAACCGGCCCCGGCGGAATTGCTAGTTCTGGAGGATTTCCTCCCCTACCGGCTCTCGATCCTGTCGAACCGCGTCAGCCGCGCGATCGCGGCGCGCTACGCCAAAACGTTCGATCTTACCATTCCGGAATGGCGCATCATCGCCGTGCTTGGCCGCCGCCCCGGGCTCACCGCCAAAGAAGTCGCCGAAGCGACCGAGATGGACAAAGTCGCGGTGTCGCGCGCTGTGTCAAAGCTCGTAGAATCCAAACGCGTCGTTGCCCGCGCGGATCGCGAAGACGCGCGACGCCAGATTCTCTCACTCACGGCGCAAGGCGAGAGCGTGCATGCGCGCATCGCCCCGATCGCGCTAGCAAGCGAGCAAAAATTGCTGGCTTCTTTGACTGCGCGCGAACGCGAACACCTCGACGCGCTGCTAGATCGCTTGCTGGAGGCCGCGCGCGGACTCTGAAAAAAGTTCCGCTCGCTCGGAACAAAATCCCCGTTGATGCGTTGATCACGGCAACCCCGTGATTTCAAAGCAACAATGAGGAGCATCGCAAGGATGACAAAGTTTCACTTGCTGGCGGCTGTGGCCGCGGCCGCGCTCGCGACGGCGTGCGCAGGCGCCCAAAGCACTGAAGCAGCGCGCACGGCGCAGCAAAACACGACGACCGCGACGGAACAGACGGTGCAACCCGCCAACATGAGTGATGCTCAGCTGCTGGCCTATGCGGCGGCGCGTGACGAGATCGTGCCACTCCAACAGACGTTCGGCGCGCAAACACAAGAACGGCAACTGGAGATCACCGCCGAGATTGCAGCGATCCAGCAACGGCACGGGATTAGTCCTACAACCTATAACGCAATCACGCGCGCCGCGAACGAAGACCGCGTGTTTGCCGCGCGCTTGGCGGCGCTTCAGCCGGACACGTTCAGCGATGATTCGTTGCGTGCATTCGCGCGCGCCAGCATCGAGATACAGCCGCTGACGGATAGTTTGGGCACAGCGACCCCAGAGCAGCAGGCGCAGGTCACGGAGCAGATTCGTCAAGTTCTGGAGCGCAACGAACTCGATGGCGCGACCTACAACGCTATCGCGCAACGCGCGCAGGCGGATGAGGCCTTTGCCGCGCGCATTCAGGATCTGCATCGCCAGGCTCAGGCCCCGGCGACAGCCGAAGACAGCGGCGAGTAACTTTTATTGAGGCGTCAGCCGCAGAATGCGGCCGTTGTCCTCATCGGTGATGATCCAAAGGGCGCCATCTTCGCTCTCGGCGAGGTCGCGAATGCGGCCGACGTTGAGAGCGAAGCGCTCCTCACCTGTCACGCGCTCGCCTTCCAGATCGAGACGCACGAGCGAACGCGTGTTCAGGCCCGCGATCAACAGATCGCCGCGCCATGGGAAGAGCGTGCCGCGATAGAAGTCCATGTCGCCGGGCGCGATCACGGGATCCCAGTAATAGATCGGCTGCTCCATGCCCTCGCGCGCCGAAGCTTCGTGCATGCGCGAGCCGTTATAGTCCTCGCCGTATCCGATCACCGGCCAACCATAATTTAGGCCGGCGCGCGGAATGTTGAGTTCATCGCCGCCGCGCGGACCATGTTCGATGGTCCAGAGCTCGCCGGTGTCGGGATGCAGATCGGCGCCCTGAATGTTGCGGTGGCCGTAAGACCAGTTCTCCGCGCGACGATTAGCTTGCCCCACGAACGGATTGTCAGCGGGCGCGCCGCCATTGGCGTTGATGCGCACCACCTTGCCAATGTGCGTGGAGAGATCTTGCGCCAACTGACGCGGCTCAGGCCGCTGACGATCGCCAAGCGTCACATAGAGATGGCCCGAGCGATCGAAGACGAGCCGCGAACCGAAATGGCCGCGCGACTCCCAAGACGGCATCTGGCGGAAAATCACCTGCACGTCTTCGACACGCGAAACATCATCGCTTAAGCGGCCACGCGCGACGCTCGTGCCGTTGCCGCCGCCTTCACGCGGTTCGGAATAGCTCCAATAGATGAGCCGATCGCTCGCAAAGTCCGGCGAGAGGACGACATCAAGCAGACCGCCCTGGCCTTGCGCGAACACCTGCGGAAGACCGGCGACCGGTTCGGAAATCTGCCCCTGGCGCGTGACAACACGCAAACGCCCCGCCCGCTCCGTCACCAACATGCGGCCATCGGGGAGAAACACGATCGCCCACGGATGATTGAGTCCCGTTGCAATCTCTTGCGCATTGATCCGAACGCCGCTCAGCGCTTCCGGCGCGCGCGTTTGGCCCGCGAAGGCTGGGGTAAAATCCGTGTTGGGCGCGCCCTGCGCCACCGCATTCTGCGATTGCTGTCCGTTGCTCGGTGAGCCGGAGCAGGCCGCGAAAATCAACGCGGCGGCGAAAATCCAAGTGCGCATGGTGTGTTCCTGTTACCCTTACTGAGCGAAAGCCAAACTCAACGCGCGGATTGCCTTGCCGGCGCCCTTTTCTCTCGCCACCTCACCTTTCCTGGCGTTAACATGCGGCCCGCTAGGGCAGCGGGACGGCAAAGAACTTGGCGGACGTCTTCATCTCCTGTTCGCGGCTCGACCGTGATCGTGTGCGCCCTATCGCGGAGCGGCTGAGTTCGCTCGGCTATTCCGTGTGGTGGGACGCCGATGGTCAAGCCGGCATCGACGAGATCGAACGTGAGTACGCCGATGCGCGCGCAATTGTCACTGTGTGGAGCGAGAGCGCGCGGAACTCGTCATGGCTGCTCGCGCAATCGGCACAGGCGCTCGATGACGAGAAGCTCCTGCAGATGCGGCTCGACGATCTCCGTCTGCCAGCGCCGTTCGAAGACATGAAGATCGCGGAACTGCACAGCGGCAAAAGCGAATGGGGCATGCTTGAAGCAGCTCTCGCCGGATTGGTGCGCGATGCGCGCCGGCCAGACCCCATCGATCATCGCATCGTGCGGAGCGCACGCCCGAATCTAGCGGTCGCGCCGCGCGCGCTGCTGACCGCAGCGATCGCGGCGATGGCGGCGTTTTTCGGCGCGGTGACAGCGACCTATAACGGGGTGATGCGCACTGACCAGCTGCAGATCGCCTTGATCGGCGTTCTCATCGTGGGCGGGCTCTGCGCCATCGTCGCCGCGCAGCGGCTCTTCTCCATCCGCCGCGCCGGAGGCTGAGCGGCGATGGCAAAGTCCCTCCTCAGCACGTTTGTCAGCAGCACCAGAGCCCTGCTCGTGGCGCAGTTGATTGCGTGCGTTGGCGCCGTGGCGCTGGCCGGGTGGACCCTGGGCGTCACCAACCAGGTGCTGCGCGAGCGTAACCGCCTGCAGGAGCGCGTGATCCAACTCGAGGAAGCCATGGCGGCAAGCGGCGTCATCCCACCGCCGCCGACAGCGGTCGTCGCGCCGTCGACCCAAACCAACGAAGCCTATCCCGGCTCCATCGCCAACGCGCGCGTCATCAGCGATCCGTTGGCTGAAGAGTCCAGCGATATCGTCGCCGCCGCCGATGCGCCACAGAACATTGGGAGCGTCATCAACAGTTTATTCGGGCCGGCGCCGCCGCTGAGCACTGTCGTCCTGCATATCCGCTCACAAACCGATTTCGCCGCGGCCGAGGCGATTGCGCGCGCCTTGCAGAACGAAGAAGTGCGCGTGTTGATCAATGTGATGAGCACAGGCGATCAGCGCCAATCCGGCTACGCCTATTTCGATGGCCGCCAGAGCCGCGCCGCGGCCGATATCGTTGCCCGCTTCCACGACGCTGCGCGGGCACAGCAAGTGGCGCAATGGTCGGCGCAGTTGCGCGGCACCGCGCTGCCAGCGCGGGACGAGTACAGCGCCGACCGGCTGGACATCATATTGCCCCCGCTGCCGCCGCCACCTCCGCCCCCGGAGCCCGATCCCACGGCGGTCACGACTGCCCCCCAGCCATAACGGTTGAGCCGCCTTGCTTCCGCCCACGCGGCGGGTGAAAAGCCGCCCGTGACAGCAGCCGGCGCAGCCCTTGATTTTGGATGGGAGCCCAAACGGGCGCTCACGCTGAAATCCGCGCGCCGCCGTTCGCGTCTGATTGCGGCGCTGCGACGGTTCTTTGTGGCGGGCGCAGGCGCGTCCTTCGCGGCTGTCTTCGTGTTCATGGCGCTGCACGCCATCGAGGGCGGCTTCAACGCCGGCCAATATGCGGCCTCGGAGCCGCTTCGGATGATCAATCCCCGCTTTATTGGCCGCACAGAGAACGGCGGCCCCTACCAGCTTTCGGCCGAAATCGCCGAACGCGCCCTGGGGGAAAACCAGCCGATCGAGCTCATAGCGCCCGTTTATCGGACCGAAGCCGGAACAATCATGCTCGCCCCCCGGGGCATCTACGACGAACAGGCCCAAACAGTCGTTTTCGACGGCGAAGTCCTGTTTTCCGACCGGAACGGCAACCGGTTCACCACCCCGAATATGATCGTCGATCTGGAACAGGGCACTCTGACCGGCAGAGGCGGCGTCACCGGCGCCGGGCCCCTTGGCGTGCTCCAGGCCGGAAGTTATGAATTGCGTGACAGCGACCGTGCTTTGGTGCTGGGCGGCGGGGTCCGGGGACAAATCCCGGACCGCGAGCAACAGAATGGGGAGACGCCGCAATGAGGCCCGTGAGCTTTCTGATCGCAGCCGGCGCGTTTGTCATGGCGGCCCTTGCCGCGGCGCCCGCGCACGCGCAGCTGAGCGAAGGCGGCGGCCCGGTCTCTTATTCGGCCAACAATCTCGAATACTTCGATAGCGAACGCCGCCTCGTGCTCGTCGGCAATGTCGATATCGTCCAGAACGACGCGCGCCTGCGGGCCGACCGGATCACGCTGTTTTTCAGTGGGACGAGCGGTGGCGGAGCGGCGCAACAGGGCCTGGGTTCGGGCGATATCGAGCGCATGATTGCCGAAGGCGAAGTCTATTACATCCGTCCGTCCCAAGATGCCCGCGGCGACCGCGCCGTGTACGACGTCCGCCAAGACAGCGTCACCTTCACCGGCAACGTCATCATCATGTCGGAAGACAACGTCATCCGCGGCAACACGCTGGTCCTCAATATCGGCAATCGCCGCACCGTCATTCGGCCCGAGCCAGGCCAGCGGGTGCGGGGGGTGTTCGTGCCGAGCGAGGGCAATCAACAAAACCCGGGTAACCGCGGCCAGTGATGACCGCTCCCAGCCCCAAGGGTTCACTAATTCTTAGCGCCGGCGGGTCGAAATGAGCCCCGAGGGCACGGCACGCCGTTCGGCTCAGCCCGAGGCTTCCACTGGAGGTCTTGGCGCGGTTCGGATCGCCAAAGCGTATCGCGGCCGCCAGGTGGTGAAGGACGTATCGCTCTTCCTCCGCCGTGGCGAAGTCGTCGGTCTGTTGGGCCCCAACGGAGCAGGCAAAACCACCTGCTTCTATATGATCACGGGGCTCGTACGCGTGGACCAGGGACAGATCTTGTTGGACGGCCAGGACGTCACAACACTGCCTATGTATCAACGCGCCCGGCTCGGCGTGGGCTACCTCCCACAAGAGCCGTCGATTTTCCGTGGTCTGACCGTCGAACAGAACGTGATGTCTGTCGTCGAGTTGAGTGAGCGCTCTCACTCAAGGCGCCGGGAGATCGTGAACGGTCTGCTCGCCGAGTTGCGCGTCGACCACTTGAAAGATGCGCCGGCCTCCGCCCTTTCGGGCGGTGAGCGGCGCCGGGTTGAAATTGCGCGGGCTCTGGCGACCAGGCCGTCCTTCATGCTGTTGGACGAACCTTTCGCCGGTATCGACCCGCTCGCCATCAACGACATCCGCGACCTCATCACCTTCCTCAAGGATCGCGGTCTCGGCATCCTGATCACCGACCACAATGTGCGCGAAACGCTGCAGATCGTGGATCGGGCTTCGATCATGTTCGACGGTGAAGTGTTGTTCGAGGGCACGCCCAACGAGGTGCTCTCGGATCGGACCGTGCGCGAAAGGTATCTCGGCAAAGATTTCAACTAGACGGTGGCCCGCCCATGGCGATGACCCCCCGCCTAGAGATGCGCCAGGGCCAGGCCCTGGTGATGACGCCGCAGCTGCAGCAGGCCATCAAACTGCTGCAACTTTCAAACGTTGAGCTTCAGGAATTCGTCGAAGGCGAGCTTGAGCGCAATCCGCTGCTCGAGCGCGAAGAAGGTTCGGCCGACGCCAAGAAGAGCGACGACGGCGGCGACGCCCAACAACTCGAATTCGATAGCGGCATGGCGCCGAGCGAAGCCGCGCTCGATGTCAGCGTCGCCGATATCGCGCCTGATCTGAGCGCGAACGATTTGGCCGAAGCCGGCGCTGCGCCGATGCAGGATTGGTCGAAGTCCTCGTCGGGCAAAAGCTTCGACGACATGCCGGGCATCGAGGAAACGCTCGCCAACGATAAGACGCTGGCCGAACACCTCGACGCGCAACTCACCGAAGCCGGCCTCTCCCCCGTCGAGCGCATGATCGGCGGTGTGCTGATCGATGCGGTGGACGATTGGGGCTATATGCGCGCCGATCCGCTTGAGATCGCCGCACGCATTGGCGCCAAGGACGCTGACGTTCTGCACGTTCTGCAAGTCATGCAAGGCTTCGAGCCCACTGGCGTGATGGCGCGCGATATCCCCGAGTGCCTGACTCTGCAGCTGAAAGAGCGCGGCCGATTCGATCCGGCGATGGAAGCGCTGGTGACGAACCTCGACCTGCTCGCCAAAGGCCATTTCGAGCGGCTGATGACGCTCTGCGGTGTCGACCGCGAAGATCTCTCCGACATGATCGCCGAAGTGCGCGCGCTGACGCCGAAACCGGGCGCCGGATTTGGCGGCGGCACGGTGCAGTCGGTCGCGCCGGACGTCTATGTGAAGCAGGCGCCGGACGGCACGTGGCTCGTTGAACTCAACACCGACACCATGCCGCGCGTGTTGATGAACCAGCGCTATTACGCGACGGTCTCAAAAACCGCGAAGCGCGAAGAAGACAAGCAATTCCTCACCGAGTGCGC
>CALBST010000343.1 GCA_937967425.1 uncultured Caulobacteraceae bacterium | reverse complement strand
TCTAAGTGCTTCGGCGCGCGCCGTCACCCCGGCTGCCGCGCGGCAAACGGGTGCACCGGCGCGTCACGGGTGCGTCACCCATGAAATCCACATTGGCGCAAAGGCTAGGATATGGCGTCGATAAAGTCCGCCTGCCGCCCCCGCGAACTGTACGTAAAGGTCACGCCACTTTCGTATTGAGCCGCGCGCAGACTCATCCAGCTCAGGACATCGATTTGATCATCGAAGTCATCGAAGCGGCTGCTGTTCCAGCCATCCCTGATGAAGCGGAGCGCGAGATCAGTCTGTACATCATAATTCTCGGAGAATTCCGGGCGGATCGAAAGGGAAAGCGCCCAGGCTTGTCCGGCAAGTTGGGCATTCAGCGTCTTTTCATCGAAATCAAATCTGAGCGAGCCGCGCGCGCACCGTATCTCGCCGCGGCGAGACCGCTCGGCCTGCGGCGCGTACTTCGCGACCGTGATATCGATTTCCGGCGTACCTTGCGCCGCAGCCTGGCGCATCCGCAAGAATGTGGTTGCATCGGCCCCCGCTGCTTCGAGCGAGCGCCCGCACAATCGCTGTGGCTTGAACACCTGCAGAAACTCACCGATGCTATTCCATTGGCCAGGCGCCAACGCTCGCTGCGCCTTGACCATCAGCAATAGGGGGTGAATTGCGGTCTCGAACATTAAGCCCCCGGGGGCCTCTGTCCAAGCACGGCTTCCTGAGGTTGGAGAATTCTCCAGACCCTCTACGACCCGAATCGATATGGAGCGAGGCTCGCCAAGCGCGGCGCGAAAGCGTTGCACCTCGTCAACTGCCGCATCACCAGTGATCTCGCGCATCCCTGCCGTATCGGTGCGGCTGATGCAAAGGTACTTCAGGAACGCGCGGTTGCCTTCGAGAAAGAAGGTCAACGGAAGCGCCTTTTCCAGGACATAGTAGCTCAGAGCAAACACATTGTCGCGATACGCGCCGCGGCGCGCCTGCAACTCATCAATCTCGGCGCGGACAGAGGATAGCGGTTTTTCACACACGACGCGCAAGCCGCTCTCGACCAAGGGTCGAACATACACCATGTGCTTGTCAGAAGGCGTGGTGATTATCGCCGCGCCCGCGCCGACGCGCGCGTCCGCGAGGATAGCCTCCGTGCTTTCGCGCAGTATCAGTTCAAAGGGATGCTCCATCGTTCGGAGCCTGAGGTCACTTAGAGAATGCACGACAACGTTCGCCTTGAACGGGCCCGCTTTCATGATGCGGCGCATCGCCGGCAACAGGCGCTTCATCGCGACATCTCCTGCACCGATGACCATTGTATTGGAGTTGCGCTTGAAACTCGGTCGCGGGATCATTCCGCGCAAATTGGATAGCAGGATCGCGACGTAGAACCACCCGATCAGGCCTAGCGGGTAAGTCTCGCTCGCCTGACCTCCGAGCATCCAGCCCGTCACTTGCCCAACTTCTGCGGACAGCAACCTCGCTATCGACAGAACCTGCACGGCGACAATGACGGGAAAAAGCACAAGGTATTCGGCTGGATGATAGAGCGTATAGTTCGGCTCCATGAAATTTCGCCAGAGGCAGTAATAGCTGAGCCACACGAAGCTCTCGAACAACAACACCGCAGTGACGATCCTCATCGCCATCGTTGCCGGCTCCGGCCACTCTGCGAACGGCATCACCAGCCCGAACGCTTCCAGCAAGAACCAGCCGAGATAGAATGCCAGCAAGGCAAGAAAGTAGAATTCGGTATCGACAGCGTGGAAGTCTGGGCGACCGTGGCGCCCTCTGCGGACGACAAGCTTCCACCATTGCAGCGGGCTGAGAAAGCGGCCGACGGCAAACGCCCATGCAATCAACCAAGTGATGACAGAGCTACGGCCCTGCCAGCGATAAACGCCACGCGGCGGAGTGTGCGCGACGCGACTGAAAAGTGCGGCGAACCATCGCCATGATTGCTTCAGCATACCCACCGGGTAGGAACGTAGGCACGCCCTCAGAGGCGGCAATTCAATACGCGGCTGACACGAACACCGGGCCAAACAAAAACCCCCGCTTTCGCGGGGGCAGGCCGAGGGGATGGCCTTGAGATCAG
>CALBST010000342.1 GCA_937967425.1 uncultured Caulobacteraceae bacterium | reverse complement strand
TTGCCGATCACCTGCAGGCCGAGCGGCAGGCCGTTGGCGTCCGTCGCCGCCGGCAGCGCCAGCGCCGGCAAGCCAGCCAGATTCGCTGTCACGGTGAAGATGTCGTTCAAATACATCGCCACCGGATCGCCTGACTTTTCACCGAGCACGAACGCCGCTGAAGGCGTGGCGGGCGTCAAGATGGCGTCGACCTTCTCGAACGCATCACGGAAATCCTGCGCGATGCGCTGACGCACCTTTTGCGCGCGCAGATAATACGCGTCGTAATAGCCGGCGCTCAGCACATAGGTGCCGATCAGGATCCGGCGCTGCACTTCCTTGCCGAAGCCGGAGGCGCGCGTGTTCTCGTAGGTGGCGTTCAAGTCCTTGCCAGTCACACGCGCGCCGTAGCGCATACCGTCATAGCGAGCGAGGTTCGAGGACGCCTCCGCCGGCGCCACGATGTAGTAAGCCGGCAGTGCGTACTTCGTGTGCTTCAGCGAAATCGGAACGATCTCCGCGCCTGCCGCCTTCACCCACTCGATGCCCTGCTGCCAAAGCGCCTCGATTTCGGCCGGCATGCCGTCGATGCGATATTCTTCCGGCACGCCGATGCGCATGCCCTTGATCGAACGCTTGGTTGCGGCGCGGAAATCCGGAAGCGCGTTCGGCAGCGAGGTTGAATCCTTGGGATCGTGCCCGGCCATCGATTGCAGCAACATGGCGGCGTCTTCGACCGTCTTCGCAATCGGACCCGCCTGATCGAGCGACGATGCAAACGCGACAATGCCCCAGCGCGAGCAGCGGCCGTAGGTTGGCTTGATGCCGACAGTGCCGGTGAAAGCTGCGGGTTGACGGATCGAGCCGCCGGTATCGGTGGCTGTGGCGCCAAGGCAGAGATCGGCGCTGACTGCGGACGCCGAACCGCCTGACGAACCGCCAGGGGTGAGCTTGGCGTCTTCGTTGCCGCGCCGCCATGGCGACACCACCGGCCCGAAATGCGAGGTCTCGTTCGACGAGCCCATCGCGAACTCATCCATGTTGAGCTTGCCGAGCATCACCGCGCCATCGCGGAAAAGATTGGCGCTGACGGTGGACTCGTACGTCGGCGTGAACTCGCCCAGTATCCCCGAGCACGCAGTCGTACGCACGCCTTCGGTGCAGAACAGATCCTTGATCCCAAGCGGCGCGCCTTCGAGCGGCCCTGCATTTCCCTGTGCGCGCCTCGCGTCGGACGCCTTCGCCCGCTCGCGTGCGAGCTCAGGCGTGGTGACGACATAAGCGTTCAGATGCGGGTTCGCTTTATCGATCGCGTCGATGAAAGCGTCGGTCAGCTCGAGCGAGGAGAATTGCTTCTTCTCCATGCCGTCAAGAGCTGCTGCCAAGGTGAGGGACGTGAGATCGGTCATTCAGTTAGGCACTCAGTGATTTTGCGTAGAACGCCGTCCAGGCGCTCGGCGGATAATCGAGAACGGGCTCGCAAGTCGCGAAGCCGCCGCGTTCATAAACACGCTTGGCCGCGTCGAAGTTAGAACCGGTCTCAAGCACGATGCGGCTGACGCCTTCCTGTCGGGCGAGATCCTCGATGCGCGCCAGGATCGCGCCGCCGACGCCCAGACCGCGCGCCTCCGGCTTCACGAACATGCGCTTCACTTCTCCGACACCGTTGGCATGGCGGCGCAGCGCGCCCATGCCGAGCGTGGCGCCGCTGGCGTCGCGCGCGACGAACAGCGTCGTATCGGGTTGCGCCATCTGCTCGACCGTCATGTGATGGCGATACTCGGCCGGAGTCAGCTCGAAGGTGAATTCGTTCAGCTGCTTCACCAGCGCCCGCACGTCATCCGAGAGCGGCGTTTCGGTGGCGATGGTGAAGCTCACTCGACCACCTTCGGCACAACGAAGAAGCCGTCTTCCGACTTCGGCGCGTTCTTCAGCACTTTCTCGGGATCGTTCCCAGCGGTCACGACATCGTCGCGCATCGGCAGCGAGAGCCCCTCGACTGCGCTCGTCATCGGCTCGACGCCTTCGATGTCGACTTCGTTCAGCTGCTCGATCCAGGCCATGATGCCGTTCAACTCATCGGCCATCGGCTTCACGCGGTCTTCGGGGAGCGCCAGGCGCGCCAGTTTGGCCACCTTGCGGACGGTTTTTTCATCGATCGACATGATGCCGGGGCTTATAGCCCGGCCTGGGCCGGTTCAAGAGCCCGCCGGGCTGCACTCGCCTGTCCAAGTGTCACTGCCGCCATTTTCACCAGCTTGGCGGAGGGTGAACGTCTGCAAGTTCCGCGCGATTTCGAGATCGGCGGCGTACTGGGTGCGATCGCTGGTGCGCATTGTCGCGGTCCAGCCGAGCGAACGTGTGAGCGTAGGCTCGAACTGAGCGTCCTCACAGCCGGTCGCGATACAGAAGCGCCCCTGGCCGCCACGGTCCGGCACCGAGAGCGAGATGTGAAGCGTCATGGTCTCGCCCGGGGAGGCTGCCGTGCATCCGCCCGCTGGGCATTGGCGCACTTCACTCGCGTTGCAGCTCAAATCGCTGCCGAGCGCGAAGGCCAGATCAGGATTGGCGCCGCTATCGGCTGCCGGCGAAGCCGCGCAGGCCGTGAGGCCCAGAGCAGCGGTCAAAATGAGAGCGCGCAACATTCGCGCATTCAAGACCCGCGCTTGACGTTCCGCAAGCGCGCGCCGAAGGGATGAGCGCCGTTTCATGCCGCTCTTGGACCTCCCCGCCTTCGCCGCCGCCCTGCCCGCGCGCGCCGCTATCCTCGGTATCGACCCCGGCGAGAAGCGGATCGGCGTGGCCGTGAGCGATACGACGCGGCTGATCGCCTCTTCGCTGGAGACCATCGCGCGCGCCAAGTTCGCCGACGACGCTGCCGCGATCCTCAAACTGTTCGACGCCCGCCATTGCGCAGGCTTTGTCATCGGCTTGCCCCTCAACATGGACGGCTCCAGTGGCCCGGCGGCGCAAAGCGCGCGTGCCTTCGCACGCAATCTGCTGGCGAAGCGCGATGCGCCGCTGCTCTTGTGGGACGAGCGGCTTTCGACGGCTGCCGTGACGCGCACCTTGCTCGAAGGCGACGCCTCGCGCCGCCGCCGCGGCGAGGTCGTCGACAAAATGGCCGCCGCCTACATGCTGCAAGGCGCGCTCGACGCGATGCAGGAACGGCGCAGCGATGGCTGACGTTTTTGGGGCGCTTGTCCCCACCTTCATCCTGATCACGCTGGGCTACATCGTCCGCGCGGCGCGCATCGCGACAGCCGAACAATTCGGCATGGTCAATCGCTTCGGCTATTTCGTCCTCTATCCTGCGTTTCTGTTCACGCTGGTCTCCGGCGCGAACTTCGCCGGCGCCGGCGCGCTGCCGTTTCTAGGCGGCGTGATGGGCGGGTTCCTGACGCTGGTCCTCGCTGCATTGGTGTTGCGCCTCGTGTTTGGTGGCGATGGACCCGCCTACACGAGCGTCTTCCAAGGCAGCGTGCGCTGGAACGGGTTTGCACTGCTTGCGGCGGCGACGGCGCTGTTCGGCCCTGAGGGCCAGCAATTGATCGGCCTTGCGTTTGGGCCGCTGGTGCTGACGCTCAACATCATCTGCGTCGTCGTACTGGCGCGTTGGGGTGCGGCGAGAGCGACTTCGATGCGCGCGGTTCTCGATCAGATCATCGCCAACCCGCTCATCCTTGCCTGCGCCGCCGGCATCGTGACCAACCTCTTGGGCGTGCGCGATCTCGGCTATGTCAGCGATGCACTGCAATTGCTTGGCCAAGCGGCGATGCCGGTCGCGCTCATGTGCGTGGGCGCGGGACTCGATTTCGGCGCTCTGCGCGCTTCGCTGCCGAAAGTAGCGACAGCGTCTGTCATGCGCCTCGTTCTGGCGCCGACTTTAGTGTGGGGCGCCTGCATCCTGACCGGCGCAACGCCGCTTGCAACCGCTGTCGCTGTCGGCATCGGCTCGACGCCCACCGCCGCCGCCGGCTACACGCTCGCCCGCGAAATGGGAGGCGACGCCCAATTGATGGCAGCGATCATCACGGCGACGACGCTGCTCTCCTTCATCACCATGCCGATCGCGATTTCGCTCGTGCTGCATTGAGCGCTCAGCGCTTGCCGAACGGCGCCACCGGTTCGCTGCGGCCGATCACCATCTCGGGGTCTTCCTCGAAGCCCGGATGATTGGTCGGGTCGACCACATAAGTCTTTG
>CALBST010000341.1 GCA_937967425.1 uncultured Caulobacteraceae bacterium | reverse complement strand
CGCGCGATCCAATCCGCGAATTTCGCTACGAAGTCTTCAAGCAAGCCAACGAAGCTCGCATCGGTTATCTCGCCATCGACGATTAGGCCGTCGCGAAAGTTCAGGTAGATCTCCGGCTGAACCGTCAGCGCTGCGCCAGTCGCGCTTACGACGGAGCGAAGTTGTGATTGCGCTGCAGCGGTGCCGACCGCGCCGAGGGTGGCGCCAGCGATCGCGGTGGGCTTGCCTGCCCATGAATTTTTGCCCCAGGGGCGAGAGCCCCATTCAATCGCGTTCTTGATGGCGGCAGAGAAGGTGCGGTTGAACTCGGGGGTTATGAACAGGACCGCGTCCGCGCTCTCGACCTGCTGTTTGAAGCGTTGCACGGTAGCCGGAAGTTCGCCTTCAAGATCCTGGTCATAGAGGGGCAGGTCGCCGATCTCCACGATCTGGAGGTCAAGTTTCGGGCGGGCGATCTTGGCCAGCGCCTGGGCGAATTGCCGGTTCACCGATCCTTTGCGAAGGCTGCCGACGATGACGGCGACTTTGGTGGTCATTCTTGATCCCCTAGTAACGGTTAGTAACCAGGGCTATATGAGTGCCTATGAAAGCCGCTCAAGAACGCACACAGACAGCACCAGGACACACGCGTGTGTCTGACATCGAGTCCCACGACTGCCGGGCCGTCAGCGGCATTCTTCAACGGATCGGCGATAAATGGAGCGTCCTGATCATCCAACGCCTGGGTGAGGGGCCTAGAAGGTTCAACGAAATCAAGCGGATCATCGGTGGAATTTCGCAGCGCATGCTGACCCTCACACTGCGCAACCTCGAGCGCGACGGCCTCGTCAGCCGGACAGTCACCCCGACGGTCCCGCCGCGGGTCGATTACGCTCTTACGGACCTCGGCCGGGACCTTCTGGTTCCCGTGTCAGCGCTCGGCCAATGGGCGATCCAGCACACCCCTTGTATTGAGGCGGCCCGCGCCCGATTTGACGCTTCCGAGGCGGCCGAAACGCCGCAACAGGATCGCGTTTCCGCCGGTTGACGCGGCATTTCGCCCCGCTATAACCGCGAACTTCGCGAACACCCAACGCGCGATGTCCCTACCGGCCAAGCGGCCGGGCGGCGTCGCGCCTATTGCGTTTTGGAGCACCGCCAACATGGCTCGTATCGCCGGCGTAAACATTCCGACCCAGAAGCGCGTCGTCATCGCGCTGCAATACATCCATGGGATCGGCCAGCACTACGCCAAGGAAATCATTGAGAAGGTCGGCATCGCGCCGGAGCGCCGGGTCAGCGAACTCACCGACGCTGAGGTTCTCCAAATCCGCGAAACCATTGACCGCGACTACACGGTAGAAGGCGATCTTCGCCGCGAAACCGCGACGAACATCAAGCGTCTTATGGATCTCGGCTGCTATCGCGGTCTGCGTCACCGCCGCGGCCTGCCGGTTCGCGGTCAACGCACGCACACCAACGCGCGCACGCGCAAAGGCCCGGCGAAAGCAATCGCCGGCAAGAAACAAGCGACCAAGAAGTAAGGATACGCCGCAATGGCTAAGGAAGCTGCCCGCGTTAAGAAGCGTGAGCGTAAGAACATCGTCACGGGCGTCGCGCACGTGAACGCGTCGTTCAACAACACGATGATCACGATCGCCGACGCCCAAGGCAACACGATCTCGTGGTCGAGCGCTGGCACGATGGGTTTTAAGGGCTCGCGCAAGTCGACGCCGTACGCCGCGCAGGTTGCCGCCGAAGATGCGGGCCGCAAGGCGATGGAGCACGGCATGCGCACGCTCGAAGTGAACGTGTCCGGTCCGGGTTCGGGCCGCGAGAGCGCGCTGCGTGCTCTGCAAGCTGTCGGCTTCACCGTGACGTCGATCCGCGACGTGACGCCGATCCCGCACAATGGCTGCCGCCCACCGAAGCGTCGCCGCGTTTAATTGGAATTCCAGGAGCGCGCGTCCTCCCTCCGGCGCGTTCGTTGATGGATGAACTGAATGTCGATCGAAAAGAATTGGCTTGAACTGATCCGCCCGAAGAAGCCCGTTATTGAGCACGCGTACGACGCGTCCAAGCGCGCCACTTTGATCGCGGAACCGCTGGAGCGGGGCTTTGGCCTGACGCTCGGCAACGCTCTGCGTCGCGTGCTGCTCTCTTCGCTGCAGGGCGCAGCGATCACGTCGGTGCAAATCGACGGCGTCGTCCACGAGTTCAGCTCTATCCAGGGCGTGCGTGAAGACGTCACCGACATTGTGCTGAACCTGAAGCAAGTCGCCATCCGCATGCGCGGCGAAGGTCCGAAGCGCGTGATGCTGACGAAGACCGGCCCGGGCGAAGTGAAGGCCAGCGACATTCAGACGGTTTCCGACATGGAAATCCTGAACCCCGACCACGTGATCTGCACGCTGGACGAGGGCGCGAACCTGCGCATGGAATTGACGATCAACAACGGCAAGGGTTACGTCCCGGCCGAACAAAATCGTCCCGATGACGCGCCGATCGGCCTCATCGCCATCGACTCGATCTACTCGCCGGTCCGCCGCGTTGCTTATCGCGTCGAGAACACCCGCGAAGGTCAGGTTCTCGATTACGACAAGCTGATCATCGAAGTTGAAACCAACGGCGCTGTGCGTCCGGAAGATGCGATCGCTTACGCCGCGCGTATCCTGCAGGACCAGCTGCAGGTGTTCATCACCTTCGAAGAGCCGAAGCAGAAGAAGGAAGGTGGCGACAAGCCGGACCTCCCGTTCAACCCGGCTCTGCTCAAGAAGGTCGACGAACTCGAACTGAGCGTTCGTTCGGCCAATTGCTTGAAGAACGACAACATCGTTTACATCGGCGATCTGATCCAAAAGTCGGAAGGCGAAATGCTTCGCACCCCGAACTTCGGCCGCAAGTCGCTGAACGAGATCAAGGAAGTCCTCGCATCGATGGGTCTCCATCTCGGCATGGCGGTCGAGAACTGGCCGCCGGACAACATTGAAGATCTCGCCAAGAAGTACGAAGACCAAATCTAACGGAGAGCCGGAGCTGATCCGGCGGGGAAAAGACAATGCGTCACGGTTCAGGACATAAGAAGCTCGGCCGCACCGCCAGCCACCGCCAGGCGATGTTCGCCAACATGGCGGCCTCGCTGATCAAGCACGAGCAAATCGTGACCACGCTGCCGAAGGCGAAGGCGCTTCGCCCGGTCGTCGAGCGCCTTGTGACTCTGGCGAAGAAGGGTGATCTCGGTTCGCGGCGTCTCGTGCTCGCGCGTATGCGCGACGAGACGCAGACCAAGAAGCTGTTTGAAACGCTCGCGCCCCGCTACAAGGCGCGCGCCGGCGGCTACACCCGCGTGCTGAAGGC
>CALBST010000340.1 GCA_937967425.1 uncultured Caulobacteraceae bacterium | reverse complement strand
CAATTCGGCCTGTGTTGGCTCGCGGTGGGCCATGGCGATCTGTCTTAAGGCGCCGAAGCGCCGCCGTCAGCGGCGGTGAGCCTGGCGTGACAAAAGGCGATGGCCTTCAAGACGAGCCGCTGCACCTGACGCTCGCTCACGCCGAGCGCCGCAGCGACCTCGGCAGGCGGCAACAGTTCAACCCGGCGCATCAGCAGCGCCTTGCGCTCAAGTTCTGGCAGCGCCGCGATCGCCGCGCGCAGGGCCGCCGCCTCTTCAGCGGCAATGCAATGATCCTCGGCGCTGGGCGCGTGCGCAGCAGTCGGCACAAGATCGATGCTCGCGACGGCGCGATAGGGCGCGGCCTTGTGCCTTCGAAGCGCATCCACTGCCATATTTTTGGCCGTCTGGAATAAAAAGGCGCGCGGCGAAACGATCTGTCTGGCGTCCACCGCGCAGAGCTTCAGGAAGGCGTCTTGCGCAATGTCGTCTGGCGACACAACTCGCCCAAATGAACGCAGAAAGCGCCGAAGTCCTGAAGACTCCGCGCGGAAGAAACGAACAAGATCGGGCGGAGGCGCCACGCTAAACAACGCCTCGCAATGCGATTGCTCTCGCTGCATCCCCGCATATAGGCGCACACCTGTGGTCGAATGGGATGCCATCGCCGTCTACAAAGAACGCGGCTTCGAATGGCCCCTGGCAAAGAATTGTGGTCAGTTCCAATGAGGCGCTTGGCGCCTTGTCGACGAACCGCAGGAGGATGGACCGGCGTCCGTCATCTATGAGCGCGACGTCTGTGTGATCCCCACGCTCCGAACAGACAGAGGCAAGCGGACGCAAACCAAACGCATTAAGCGACGCCACAAGTTTCACCTGCTGCTCAGTAAAGCTGAGCTGATCGCAAACGTCGGCTCGCGTCGAATACATACTATAGACGATAACATCAAAGTATGTGGCGCGTCACGCTTTCGCCATGGACGTGCGTGCGCTGGTTGGGCGCAACTTTAGGCGATTCCGACAAAAGGCAGGCCTCACTCAAGAGGATGTCCAAGAACGCGCAGGCTTTTCTCAGCAATACGTGAGCGAGCTTGAGAACGGAAAGTGTAATCCTGAACTTGAAACATTGTTTGGGTTAGCAAAGGCCGTAAGCGCCTCGGCGGTAGACTTGGTGGCAATGGACGAGATCGCAGTTCGGGAGCTTAAGTCGAAGTAATCGGCCGGCTTAGCGAGCACGAATACATACTATAGTCGATAACATTATAGTGCGTGGCGCGCGAGGCATGCTGCATGGATATGCGCGCGCTTGTGGGGCGCAACTTTGCACGCATCAGGCGAGAGAAAAGGCTGACTCAGGAGCAGGTCGAAGAACGATCCGGGTTCAGCCAGCAGTACATCAGCGATTTGGAGCAGGGTAAACGCAACCCGACAATCGTGACTTTATATGAGCTCTCGCAGGCCCTCGGCGTCTCGCACGTCGATCTCGTTACGCCGGATGCTGCAGCTAAGTCGCGGAAGAGGCGGTAGCCTCAGGGATCGCAGCCCAATGGGCTTAGTCGGCAGAGCCGGGTCAACGCGAAGCGGAGAGCCCGCACGCCTAGGGCGCGAGCGGCCCTGAGAAACTCCCTGTGGTCGGAGGCTCCGGCATCGCGAGGCGCACTTCGGCGATTAGAATCGGAAAGTGATCAGCGCCTTGCGTCGGTTAAAGGGTCGTGTCTTGGTCGAGGGTCCGGATCAATGAAGGGCCGCCGCCCCGGCAAGGTGCGGCGAAGTGTTAGCGCGCCGTCTCGCGCTTGCGAGCCAGCGCCATCAAGGTCCAGCCGAGACCGGCGCCTGCGAGAACGCGCTCGACCGAACGGCCAACCACGGCGCGGATGAGCTGCTTTGCCTTGCGTCCGGCGAGCAAGCGCAAAGGCCCCTTGCTCGCCACTGGCGTGATGGTTTCAAGCCGCAGCAATTCGAATTGCGGATCGAGCAGGGCTCTAAGTTCGTATTTGTCGAACCAGCGCCGCAATTGTCCAGGCTGGGTCTCGGCCACATCATTGAAGCGCTCCAGCACCGGTCGGTTTTGCGTGGCGAGCATCAAGAGGCCGCCCGGCCGCAGCACGCGATTGAGCTTTTCGATAAAGGCCTGATGATCGGAGACGTGCGACAAGACCTCGAGCGTCACCGCGACATCGAAGAAGGCCGGGGCGATGTCGAGCGCCATGAAATCACCGGCGATGAAGCGCACGTCGGGAATGCGCTGGTTTGCCCGGTTCAGCACCTGCGTGGAGAGATCGGTCGCGGTCACCCGTCCGAATGGCTTCAGCGACGGACAAAGCCAGCCCGCGCCACAACCGACTTCGATGATATCGAGGTCGGTCCGGTTTAGATCAGCTAGCCAGCCGAGAACCATTGCGCGCTGATCTCGCGAGACCTCACTCTGGTGATGCTCGCGATTGGAGGCGTTCCAAGCATCCCAATAATCGCGCTGCAATTCGATCGGCTGGTTCATTGGGTCGGCTCCGCTAATCGTCGCGCGCGCCAGGCTTGACGCTGACGCGCACGCGGGCAATCTCTGCCGATGGATCCGGCGCAAGCTCGACATGGACCGCGCTCGAAGAACGGTCGCGCACGGAGAGCGGATCGTTCCAACCGCCTTCGATGAGCCCAAGGCTTGCGCCATCGGCGTTGAACGTCTCGACGTGCAGATGCGCGTTGATGAGGCCGGCCTGGCCCGGCTCTCTGCGCGCCCAGCCATGAACGTAGGCGCCCCCATCGGCGCGGCGCTCCAGATCAAAGCCGCGCAGGCGGACCTTGTGGCCGTTGATCATTTCGACAGCGGCTTCGGGCGCCGGCGCTTGCGCGGCCGCCGAACCTGCAACGAGCAGCGCGGCCAGAAAAAACGAAATTGCTTTCATGTGTGCTCCAGTCGTGAGGTGAACCAGCGGCGCCAACGCCATGTGTCAGCGCCGCCAGTCCATGGTTCATTGGATGGTGAAGTGCAGCGTGCCTTCCATGGCGTGGCCGTCGCCGGTGGCGTTCCAGTGCACCTCATAGGCGCCCGGTCCCAGCGCCGGCAGCGGAATGGAATAGCTCGCTGTCGCCGCGGCCGGCGCGGTGAACGTCACCGGAATGGCGGTGTGCCCCGGTCCGTGCAATTGCACTTGGGTCAGCACCACGGCGTGCTCGAACGTCAGCGACAGCGCCGATGGCGCAGCCGTCAGCACCGCGTCGTCGGCCGGCACGGATTGCACTTCGGCGTTGTCGCCGTGCGTCTCCTGCGCCAGCGCCGGCGTTGCGCAGAGCGCCAATGCCGCGGCGAGAATGAGTCGTTTCATGTATGTCCTCCTTGGTTGACCCAGCACCTGTGTTGAAAAATTTTGCGGGATGACGCTGCTCATGCATCGATCTCCCCGTGTTGGTCGGACGCCGCCGGCAGCACGTCGGCTGGATCGGCAAGTGCGCCGTTCTCACGCATCTCGACATGCACATGATTGGTGATGCCGCGCGGATAACGGCGGCTCAGATCCTGCGCGCGTCCGATCGGTTCGCCTGCACGCACGACGGCGCCGAGTTCAACCAGGGGCCCGACATAGAGCACCCGCACGTCGCGCGTTTGGTCTTCGCTTGTGAGTTCAACGTAGCGGTAGCGCTCGTCGCCGCGATAGGCGAAGCCGATGCGCTGCACGACGCCAGCGATCGGCGCGCGCACCACTTCACCCGGCTCGGCGATATAGTCTGCGCCGCGATGGCGGCGCGCGCCGCCGCCGCGCGAGGCGCCGAAGGCGCCCGCGCCATAGACGTCCTCGCCGCGCAGCGAATGACCGGTTGGATTCACGAGGTCCGGCGCCGGCGGCGGCAAGGTGTAGGTCGTGGCTTTCATGGGCGCGGGCGCTGTCGCAAATGCTTGCGCGGCCACGCCAGCGCCGACGCAGCCGGCCAATGCTAACACCGTAACGGTTATCGCGGCCGCGCCCGGGGGGGCCGGGAAAGTGACGCGGCCGCGCCGCCTTGCATGAGAGGATGCGCTCATGTGGCGGAGTCCTTGTAGGCGAGGAGGCGAAGCGCATTGGCGACCACGATGAGCGTTGAGCCTTCGTGGAAGATGATCGCTGCGCCGATCTGCAGGCCAAAGATGGTGGAAGGGATGAGCACGGCGACGACGCCGAGGCTCACCCAAAGATTTTGCCGGATGATGCTGGTCGTTTGTCGGCTGAGGCCCACCGCGAAGGGCAAGTGCTTGAGATCGTCCGCCATCAAGGCGACATCGGCGGTTTCAAGCGCAACGTCCGAGCCTGCGGCCCCCATCGCGACGCCGACATTGGCGTTGGCGAGCGCGGGCGCATCGTTGACGCCGTCGCCGATCATGGCGACGCCGCCGCGTTCAACCTTGAGCGTGTTGATCGCCGCGACTTTCTCATCGGGCATCAGCGCGCCGAACGCTTGATCAAGCCCAATGCTGCCTGCCACCGCATCAGCGACGCGCTGATTGTCCCCGCTCAGCATGACGACGCGCCGGATGCCGAGGCGCCGGAGGCGTTCGACGGTCGCCTTCGCGGCTGGGCGCTCGGTGTCCATGACGCCGAGCACGCCCAGATAGCGGGCGCCGCGCCGCACCACCATGACGGTGCGCCCTGACGATTCCAGATTGGTGACGATGAGCCGAAGCTCGTTCGGCATTGGCGCGGGGCCGGTCTCGAAGAGGCCCGGCTTGCCAATCTGCACCACAGCGCCGTCGATGCGGCCCTGAATGCCTTTGCCGGTGATGCTCTCGACCGCTTCAGCGCGCGGCACGGGCGCCTCACCCAAACGTTCGCCGCCGTCACGCACGATCGCGCCGGCGAGGGGATGGTCGCTGCTGCGTTCGATCGCCACGGCGACGGCCAGCAATTCCTCTTCCGTGACGCCGAAGAGGGGTTTTACGTCGGTCAGACAAGGTTTGCCCTCGGTCAGCGTGCCGGTCTTGTCGAAGGCGATTGCGCTAACGCGCCCGAGCGCTTCAAGCGCTGCGCCGCCTTTGACCAGAACACCGCCGCGCGCCGCGCGCGCGACCCCGCTCAGCACCGCGCTTGGCACAGAGATGGCGAGCGCGCAGGGGCTTGCGGCCACCAGCACCGCCATGGCGCGATAGAAGCTGTCGGCGAACGGCTCATCGACGACGATCCAGGCAAAGAGAAGCGCACCAACCAAGCCGAGCACGCACGGCACGAAGATGCGCTCGAACTTGTCGGTGAAATTCTGTGTCGGCGAACGCTGCGATTCGGCTTCCGCCACTAACGTGACGATGCGCGCGAGCATGCTCTCGGTGGCGAGACGCGAAACGCGCACATCGATGGCGCCCGCGCCATTGATCGCGCCCGCGAACACCCGGTGCTGCGCCGGCGCCTTGGCGAAGTCGGGGTAAGCATCAGCGCTGGCGGCGGCTTGCTTTTCCACCGGCGCGCTCTCGCCCGTGATCGGCGCTTCATTGACCGCGCTTTCGCCCGCGACGACGACGCCATCTGCCGGAAGCCGCTCGTTCGGCCAGACCATGATGATGTCGCCGACCTTGAGATCGGCGACGGCCACCTCTTCGACAGCGTCGCCGCGCCGCAACTGGGCGCGTTCGGGCGTCAGCTGTCCAAGCGCCTCAATCGCTTTCTTGGCGCGCCCCATCGCCCAATTCTCAAGCGCGTGACCTAAGCTGAAGAGAAAGAGCAAAAGCGCGCCTTCAGCCCAGGCGCCGAGCAGAGCTGCGCCAATGGCCGCAACCAGCATCAGCGAGTCGATGCGAAATTGCCGCCGGCGCAGATTGTCGAGGGCTTCACGGCCGGTGAAATAGCCGCCCAGTAAGTACGCGCCGATGAAAGCAATAAGCGGCAGCGTCTCTATGCCCGCGCGCTCGGCCAGCCACCCGGCGCCAAGCGCTGCCCCCGAGCCCAGAGCAAAAATGAGTTCGCTGCGTTCGCCGAACAGTCCCCCATGCGCATGATCATGGTCCTTGCCGGTCTCATGATTGTGCGAAGCGCTGGCCTTGGCGGACGTGGCGTCGCTTTCGAGCAGCGCCAGCACCTGCGCGCCGTCGAGCGATTTGGGATCAAATTCGATCAGCGCTTCGCCGCTATCGAACTCGTCGACATTGATGACGCCTTTGGTTTCGCGCAACCGGGCCAGTTTTTGCTTGGGCTTATCTGCGGGCAGCGCCAGCGTGACGTGACCGCGTTGGCGGCCAACTTGCACGCCCATTTGCGCGGCGGTCGCGCGCACCTTAGCTGGCGTGGTGCGCGCGGGGTCATAATGGACGCAGATCTTGAGCGGTCCGCGGTTGGCGTCATTGACGACATGGGCTTGCCTGACCGCCGCGATGGTCTGAACGCGCTTGGTGAGATCAAGCGCACAGCGTGGGCAGCGCCCAGCTGAGGGCGAGCGCAACAAACCGGCGACGTCGATGCGTTCTTTCTTGGCGTTGGCCATGGCGTGTCTCGCGATCCTCGCGGGCTAGAGCCGCGCCAGGCGCGCATCGAGAATGCGCACCATGCCGTCGGGCGTTTGGAAGGCGTGATCCTCGTCGAGCACGCCGTCGAACAGGAACGACGGCGTGTGGTTGACGCCGAGCGCCGCGGCCCCTTCGATGCTGCGTTGGATGCGTTGGACGCCTTGTGGATCGTTCAAGCTGGCGAGGATTTGCGATTGCGACAAATTCCACTCGCCGCCGGCGGCGAGCAATGCATCGCGCACGCCGCCAAGCGTGCCTGCGCCTAAAATCGCGCTCTGGCGCTCGAACAGGATTCCGACCCGGCGCAGATATTCATCCGGGCCCGCGCCCCCGCAGCGCGCCAGCTGAAACATCGCCAAGGCAACGGCGGGAGGCGGGGTCGCCATCTCGCGCAAACTGAAACGAACACGGCCCGTGTCGATGTAACGCGCCTTCAGCGCCGTCCAGTTGGCGAGATGAAATTGCGCGCAATGGGGGCACGTCATCGAGGCGTATTCGGTGAGGTGGAGCGGTGCTGACGCGAGCCCGATTGTCATCTCATCGTTGGACTGAGCATAGGCCAACCCGGAAGCGCCCGCCGCGGCAGCGGCGCCCATCAAGAAGCGGCGGCGATGGAATGTCATGGCGCAGCGCTCTCGATGGCCATGACGGCGCCGACCGCGCTCATGACGGCGGCGATGCGGAGCGCGGCCTGTACGCGCTCAAGCGTCACGTTGCGTTTGTGCAGGTCAGCCTCATGAACATTGAGGCAAACCCCGCATTGGCGCACGGCCGACACAGCGAGCGCCCAGAGTTCGAAGTCGATCTTGTCGACGTCCTTCTGTGAGAGCGCCGTCATCGCAAGCCCCGTCGGCTGGCCGCGATAATCGTGATTGTTGAGCTGATTGACCGCCGAATAATAGACCGTGTTCATCGCCATGATGGTCGCGGCAGACTTGGCCGCGGTGCGCGCGGCGGGCGTCAGGCGGCCCGACGTTTCGTTTTCGAGCGCAACGATGAGGTTTGATTGGCCGGTGGCGTACGCGCAAGCGAGAAAGCAGCCCCACTTTTGCTGTTCGCTCAGCAGCTGCTCTTCGCTGAGCGTAATCAGATTGTGTTTTTGATCGGCGGCGTAGGCGGGAAGTGCATCGCGAAGAGATTGCAGCGACATCGAAAGCTTCCTTTCATGCTTGCAGGTGTGCGCCATAGGCCGCGCTCAAAGGCGAGCTGGCCATTGCCGCTGGGAGTGGCGAACGCGCGCTCATTCGGCTTGCGCCGGAGCGGCGCCGCCGCCCGAATAGGCTGTTGGCATTTCGCCCTCGCGCAGCCGGTGGCCGCTCTTCAGCATCAACCGGCAGATGGCAGGCAGCACGAAGAGAGTGAGCAACGTCGCGGTGATGAGGCCGCCAATGACGACCGTGGCCAGAGGCTTTTGCACCTCAGCGCCTGTGCCATGTGCGATCGCCATCGGCACAAAGCCGATCGCTGGCACAATGCCGGTCATCAACACGGCGCGGAATTTCTCGATCATGCCTTCGCGGATCGCCTCGTCGACAGGCATGCCCAGATCGAGCCGGCTGTTGATGCTCGTCATGACGACGAGGCCATTGAGCACCGCGACACCGGCAA
>CALBST010000339.1 GCA_937967425.1 uncultured Caulobacteraceae bacterium | reverse complement strand
CCCTCCGAAGAGGCTCCGGTCTAATCCCGCCCTGTTGCGCTGGTGTTTCGCCTTCATTTCAGAGCCGGGGCAATTTATGGGCAGGCGCGCCAATGCGCAGCGCGCGCCTCACGCCAGCTTGCGGCGCCGTCATCTTCGACGCTTTGCAGAACGAGACGGAAGCTTTCGTATTCCATGTGATTGGGCTCGGCGAAACTCGCTTCCAGTACATGACCCTCGTGCGCGTCGAGCCATAGCTGGCCGTTCAATCCGCCGCTCACCTCAAAGCGCAAGGCATCGCGGCCAAGATGCGGCTCCGCCGCCGCGAAGCCCGCATCGGCCCAGCCGAGATTGCGGAACGGGTTAGCCGCGCCTTCCTCCGGCCAAATGAGCGTCACGGCGAAGCGGAAATCTTCTCGGACGGGAGCGCGGCCAGCGAAGCGCGCATTCAACTCTGAGAGGTCGAAATCATAGATGATCCACGGCTCGCCATCGACCGAGACTCGCGTGTCGATACCTGCTTGCGGGATGCGGGCGTGAAGCTCGCGAGACGCGGCATCATAGGTGAGCCAGGCGAACGCCTCCTGATTGAGATCGCGCCCGAGCCTGCCGCCGACAAGCTCACGCGGTTGTCCACGCGCGAGGTCGAGATCAGCCGTGACGAACGCCGCGTTGGTGCAATCGGAGACCATCTTGCCGACTTCGAGCCGCGCCGCGCTCGCGCGGTACTGATAGATTTGCTCCGGCAACGAGCCGTCCTGGTTGGAGCGGACGTAGTGATAGAGACGGCCAACAGGCGAAGAGGATTCAGGCGCGGTTGCGCAGGCGGAAAGGGCGAGCGCGGCAAAGAGAGGTCTCAACATGCCCTTGAGATGCATGTCAGCCGCAATTGGATGCGCTATCGGCAGGCGGTCAGCGCCTGGGCGATGCTCTCGTCCCAAGGAAAGACCATGGCTTCGCCGCCAACCTCAATGGCGAAGCGATCCGTTGGTGCGCCGAGCATGCTGATCAGCGGTATTTTCGCCGGCGCGTCATCGAGCACTTCGGCGTTGACGCTCGGCAGGCCCTCGTTGAACGAGCGCGCAGGGAGGTCGAGCGTTTGCACCGCGGTGATGATGCGCAGCGTCGTGTCTTGATCGGGCGAAAGCTCGTGCGAACTCGTCAGTGTAAGTTTGCCGCTCGGCGCTTCGCAGACGATGGTGAGCAAATACTCGCTCTCGGGTGGCCCGAAACCGGCGGCGTGCGTGCCTTCATCAACGCGGAACGTCCAGGCGCCTGGATGCGGCGAGGCGCCTAGGGCCGCGGCATCGACGTTGACGGCCGCTTCGTTGGCTGCAGCGGTTTCAGGCGCAGGTTCGCTGGTCGTGCTGGCGGGAGAGCAGGCCGCGAGGGCGAGGGCCAAGAGAAGAATACGCATACCCCTCCGTAGCATCCTCAGTTCGCAGCGTCGCCTTCCGGAAAGGCGCCAGCGAAATCCATGAGCCAACGGCCTGGCGGATTGATCGCGGCGAGGAATTCAGTCGCGTGCTGCTCGGCGATCTCCTGACTGGGAAACGCATCGGGGCCGGCGTGGATGCCGGGGAAGATGGTGCCGAGGCGATAGAGATCGAGCACATGGTAGACGCGGTAATAGTTGCGCCAGCGTTTGGCCGGCGGCGTTTTCGTTGCGGGTTTTGGCGCGAGCCCGAGCATCAGCTGTACGTGAGGCGGCTAAGATCGACGATCAAGCCGCAGAGAATCGTCTTGCAACTACTGGATGCAAGATATACAACCATCGCGGGCATCGCTAACAGGCGCAGGTTGCATGGATCTCTCCGGCTTTTCGCGGTTCGTTGATCCCGAGGGGCGCTGCTCTGACCCGCGCATGATCAATGCGGTGGCGGCGTATTGCGGGGTGGCGCTAGCGGGGAGAGATGACATCGCCCAGGCGCGGGCGCTGTGTGCGCGACTGATTTCAGAGAACGTCGTCAGCGAAGCGACGCTGCGTATGGTGCAGGACATTACCGGCGCCAGCGTTTTTGTAGCGCGGGAGAATGGCGTCGTGACCGGCATGACGGCGTTCTTTCTTGTGCGGCCCGAGGGCATGCGCGCGCTCGATGAAGGGCGCTTTGATACGTTGCACCCTGATCCGGAGCTTATCTGCCGGCCGCGCGAAACACCGGCGGGCGGATATGCGTGGGGCTTTGTTGGCTCGACCGATAAAGGCGCCGGGCGCGCGGTGAAAGCTTCGATCGCGGTGCGTGAGACGCTGTTTTGGGCGATGCCCGGATATACGCGCGCAGCGACGGATGATGGCGCGCGGCTGATTTTCGGGACGCTCGGCTTCAAGCCGGTGCCCGGCGATCCGCAACTGGCGCGATATGATGGGCGGGACGCGCCGCTGATCGGGCTCGATACGAAAGCTGCGGCTGCGTGAGCACGATCGTTGTCGACGTCGTGCGGACGCTGGATCAGCTGCCGCAGATCTATGCGCTGCGCGGCATTGTTTACATGGGCGAGCAGGATTGTCCGTTCGACGAAGAGTTCGACGGCAACGATCTTTCGGGCGCGACGCATCTTGTAGCGAAGATTGGGCGCGAGCCGGTGGGCGCCATTCGCATTCGCTGGTTTGCGGGGTTTGCGAAGCTGGAGCGCGCGGCTGTGGTGCGGCGCTATCGCGAGAGCGGGGTGGCGCACAAGCTTTGGGAAGCGAGTGCGGCGATCGCGGCGCGGAAGGGGTATCGCTACATTCTGGGTCATATCGAGCCGCGGCTGCTTGGGTTTTGGGAGCGGTGCGCGGGCTTTCGTTTGCGTGAGGGGCGGGCGGCGTTTCGGTTTTCGGATCGTGAGTATGTTGAGGTGGTCGCGGAATTGGCCGTGCGCGCGGATGCAATCACGCTTGACGCGCCGCCGATGACGCTGCTCAGGCCCGAGGGCGCTTGGGATGCGCCGGGTGTGCTGGATGAGTCAGCCATGCGGAAACCTTTAGCGGGCGCGGCGTAGATCAAGGGCGGCTGGTGAGCATGAATTGGGTGAGGCGGCCATCAGCGTCGTCGCGCATATTGCAGGGGGAAACGCTGAGGCCGTGTGCGGGATCGCGGACGGCGGCGACTTGCACGACATAGCCTGCTGGCAAAAGCCGGCCGCAGACGCTGTAAATGAAAGGGCGCACGATATCGGCGGTTTCGCCGGGATCGCCCTTCACCACTTCGAGCACCTCTAGGCGCGTGCGCGTCATGTAGTGCGCTTCGTTTTCGTCGTAGCCGCGCAGATCGCGCGGTTCGGTTTGCAGGAGCGGCGTGTCGGAAATGACGCGGCCGCGGAAGATGACATCGGTGCGGGCGATCACGTCCCACACGGTTTCTTCCAAGCATTGGCAGGCGAAGGCGTCGCGCGGCGCCAGCACGGCGCTTGCGCCGGCGGCGGCGAGGGAGAGGACGAAGACGCGGCGTGCGGTGCGCATAATGGCCTCCTTCAGCGCAAGCGTGACACGGGCTCGCGCCACGCGCCCGTCACGGCTGCGTGTTGGCAATCACGGAAGCGCGAGCGCGATCACACACAATCGGCTCAAACGAGAGCCAAGGGGACGCGGGTCTGCCACGCCAAGAGAATGCGCCGTTGCTTCGGCGCCTTGTTCGACGCGAAAGGCCCGCGTCCCCGTGATCGTTTGATCGCCAGGGCGAGGGAGGGCGGTTTCTCGCTCTCTGATCTCGCGCCATC
>CALBST010000338.1 GCA_937967425.1 uncultured Caulobacteraceae bacterium | reverse complement strand
TTCATCGGCTCCGACACAGCGCTCGTTTCGCCCGTCACCATCGGCGACGGCGCCTACACCGGCACTGGCAGCGTCATCACCAAAGACGTGCCGGCCGGCGCACTCGGTGTCGCGCGCGGCCGGCAGGTGAACCTCGAAGGCTGGGCGACGAAGAACAAAGAGAAGAAACTCGCTGCGAAGGCGGCGAAGAAGGATGCGCGCAAGTGAGCGAAGACATCGCCAAGTTCAACGCGGCGCGGGCTGCGCTCGACTTTGTGAAAGACGGCATGATTGTCGGTCTCGGCACCGGCTCGACGTCGGCGAGTTTCGTCAAACAACTGGGCGAGCGCGTGCGGCAGGGGCTGCGCGTGAAAGGCGTTCCAACTTCCGAAGCAACCCGCAACCTCGCCGAGCAAGTGGGCGTGCCGCTTCTCGAGATCAGCCAGATCACATCAATCGATCTCGACGTAGACGGAGCCGATGAAGTCGATCCCGCGTTCCGTCTGATCAAGGGTGGCGGCGGCGCGCTGTTGCGAGAGAAGATCGTGGCGGCGGCCTCGAAGCAGATGGTTGTCATCGCCGATGAATCCAAATGGGTGGAAACTCTGGGTGCGTTCCCGTTGCCCGTCGAGGTCACCCGCTTTGGTTTCGCGCTGACGCAGCAACGCGTGGCGAACGCCTTACGCGCCACCGGCTGCGCTGGCGACGAGGTAGTGCTGCGCATTACAGGCAAGGCAAACGAGCCGGTCATCACCGATGGCGGCAACTACATTCTCGACGCTCATACCAAGCGGATCCCCGATGCCGAGAAGCTCGGCGCGGCGTTGAAGGATATCGCTGGCGTGGTTGAGCACGGGCTTTTCATCGGCCTCAGCCAAGTCGTGATTATCGGCAAAGCCAAGGGCGCCGAGGTGAAGACGCTTTAAAGTTGGATCGCGGGCCTCAGGCTCGCATGCCGCGCAGCGCCCCGCGTTCCAACCTGCAAACGCTAGCGTTCCTTTTTGCTAGACGCCTTCTTTGCGCTGGTCTTCTTCACTTTAGAGCCGGCGCGTTTCCTCGCTGCGCTCTTGGCGGCTGCCTTCTTCACCGACGCGCGCTTCTCTTCGCACTTCGGGCAGGCACAGATGTCCTTCAGGAACTCATTGAAATAGTTCTTGCCGTAGTCGTAGTTCAGCTCTTCGCCCGGCTTGATCTTGCGCTTGGCGTGAATGAACACGCGGCCTTTGTGAATGTTCGGCTCGCAGTTCGGACGGCATGAGTGATTGATGTAGCGCGCAGTGTTCCACCGCGGCGCGCCGTCGATGGTTTTGCGCGCGTGAATCTCGAACAGATACTTCGAGCGGCTCTTTTCTTCCTGCTCCTTGGTAATCTGCGGGCCGACATATTCAATGATGCAGGCGTTCTTCGGGATCTCGCTTTCGGCGAAGAGGCCGAGCCCTGTCGCCGAGCGCTTCACGACCAGTTCGAAGTCACCAGGAATGTAGCTCTTCCGCGCCATTATCGCTCCGTTCCGAAACGCAATTACCAGAGACGTTTGTTAGCAAACGCCTTGCCTGAACCGGTCTTGAGATAAAACTCGAATTCGCGAGCTTTACGTTTGTCCTCAAATGCAAAGTACGCGACCAACCGCCACGGTCTATATTTCGCTGTGTGAATGCTCGCGCCTTCGTTGTGTTTCTTAAACCG
>CALBST010000337.1 GCA_937967425.1 uncultured Caulobacteraceae bacterium | reverse complement strand
GCGCCATGCGCTGCCGCCCCGGCGAAGAGTTCATCGACGTAAGCGTCCTCGGAACGGCGCAAGCTGATCAGGCTGACGCGGGCGTCGGCCAGGAGTTCAGGCGGATACCGTCTGCCGCTGTGCGGAGAGGCGAAGATGAGCGGCGAGGTGCGCCGCAGCGGCTCGATCAGGACGAACGGCGGCTCGCTGTGAACAACGGTTTGGCTTTCGCCATCCGGCGCGGCAGTCGCCGCGCTTGAGCCGAGGTCCGTCGGGTCCATGCTTTCTTATTGTTCGCGCCGCTTACCGGCCCGTCAATCTTTACGCCCGTTTACGAGCTGTGTGTGACGGTTCAGCCGCCCTTTACCCGAATTATGCTAGGCGCTACCGGTTCAAGGGGCCGGAAGTTCCGGAGTGGCGGCGGTATGGCGCGAATTCTGTTGGCCGAAGATGATGACTCGCTCCGGGGTTTCCTGGTGTCGAGCCTCACGCGTGCAGGGCACGACGTCACCGGCTTCGGCGACGGCGACGCCGCCTGGGAGGCGCTCGAGCACGGCTCGTTCGACCTGCTGCTGACCGACATCGTGATGCCTGGACTCGATGGCATCGAGCTGGCGCGCCGGGGTGCGGAAGCCGATCCGGCCATGAAGATCGTCTTTATTACCGGCTTTGCGGCGGTGGCGCTTTCAGCCCAAAGCCAGGCGCCGAAGGATGCCAAGGTGCTGTCGAAGCCCTTCCACCTCAAGGACTTGGTCGTCGAGATCGAGCGCGTGATCGCGGCGGCTTGAGGAATCTCGGGAGGGCTTGTATAGGCGCTCCACCCAACGCATTGGGTCCTGGTTCGGCCAGGACAAAGGGCGCGTAGCTCAGCGGGAGAGCACCACGTTGACATCGTGGGGGTCACAGGTTCGATCCCTGTCGCGCCCACCATTCTACGCCTTATAATTCAAGGCTCGCAGGCGAGCTGTTAGACCTCGCCGTTAGACTGTTCAAACGGCGCCGCAGCTTCGGATGGCTTACGCCCGCTCATCTTATCGTTCCTCGGGCGCTTTCGATGGCTTACGCCGGTCTCGCTTTGTAACTTCTCGTTCCTGTTTGGGGGGCGAAGCGTGAATATTGTTGTTCGGGCGCTGGTGGGGGTGGCTGGGGTGCTGGCTCTGCTCGTGGCGTTGGGCTTCTGGTTAAGGCCGGACAGTTTGGCAGCGGAGTTTGGCATCGGCGTGCAGGGCGCGCTGGGGTACTCAACGTTGCGTGCGGATTTTGGCGCTCTGTTCGCAGCCACGGGCATTCTTTCGATCGCGGCGGCGGCGAAGAACAGCGCGCGCCTGCTGACGGCGCCGCTGCTTCTGATCGGGATCGGATTTTGCGGGCGGTTAGTTTCGATCGCACTCTCGGGCTATGAGGCGAGCATGTTGCAGCCGATGATCGTTGAAGTGGTGCTGATCACGCTCTTTGCGACGGGCCGAAAGGCGCTGGCGCCACGCTAGGTCCGCGTGAGCTGCTTGAGGCGCTCGCACATTGTTGAGTTCGGATCCGTCAGCGGATCGATGACCGTGAAGTGGTTTGCGCCTTCGGCTTCCTCGTAGCGTGTGGTGACGCCGTCTTCGCCCCAGGCGGCGACGATGGCCGCACTTTGGCGCAGGTACTCGCTGCTCTCGGCGCCGCCGACGATCGCGTCGAGTGATTTGCCTTCGGGCGCGGGCCACAGCACCGGGCTGAGCGATGCCGCCTCCGCCTCATCGAGCTGCAATTTTTCGTTGAGACTCGTGGTGATGAGCGGCGCGAGGTCGAACAAGCCCGAGATCGCATAGGCGGCTGGCACATGCGCCTCGGTGGCGAGCAAGCACGCGGAAAGGTGTCCGCCGGCGGAATGGCCAGCGACAATGACCGGCGCCTCGAGTGAGCGGTGCACGATGACGCTGGCAGCGCGCATTTGCTCGACGATGTCGCCGATGCGCACGCTTGGGCAGAGATCGTAACTCGGCACGGCGACGGTGACGCCAAGTGCATTCAATCCCTTCGCCATCGAGCTGAAGAAGCTCTTGTCGAGCGCTTGCCAATAGCCGCCGTGAATGAACATGACGACGGGACCGGGACCCGCTTCGAACAGGTCGAGCGTGTTGCGCTCGCCTGGGCCGTATTCGATCACGCGCGGCGGATTGATGTTGCGGTAGGCTTTGCTCTCGGCCGCCCAGCGCGCGATGATCGCCGGGTGCTCGGGCACGGCGGCGCGGTTGTTGTATTCTTTCTCGAGATCGAGACTCATTTTGAGTCAGGGTAGTCGAAGCCAGGCCACTTCGAGCCGTAAAGCTGGTAGCCGAGGATCGTGTAGGTCTGCGCCACGTTCGGATTGGCGCGGATCGTCTCGGTGACGACCTTCTGGATCGAATTGAGATCGGGATGCTCTATGCGGACGAGCAGATCCCATTCGCCCATGATAGAATAGATATCCATGATTTTGTCGGTCGAATCGCGCAGCGTGTTGCCGACGGCTTCGGGCGTCGCGTCTTTCACGCGGACGAAGATGAAGAGGCTGTGGTCTGCCATGTGTGCTCCTGCCGGTCTTGTATCACTGCCTGCGAATGACGCGAGAGGCGCCGATACTATTCTGGACCGCCGGCGCCCTCGCCGGCACGGCGGTCGACTGCTGGCGCCGGCGTTTGTTGGACCGGCCTGATGCCGGCGAGGGCGCCGGCGGTCCAGACTTAGGTTGGAACAACCGCAGTTGTTTCGATTTCGATGAGCGCGGCGTCCTCGATCAGCGCTTTTACCTCGACGACGGCCATGGCCGGATAGTTCCGCCCCATCTTTTCGCGCCAGGCAGCGCCGATTTCCGCGAGCGAAGCCAAGTAGGCGCGCTTGTCGGTGATGTACCAGGTCATGCGAGCGACGTGCTCGGGGCCGGCGTTCGCTTCGCGCAGCACGGCGAGGGTGTTGTCGAGCGTTTGTGCGAACTGCGCAGCGAGTGTCGTCGCTTCGAACTTGCCCTCGGGCGTCCAGCCGATTTGGCCGGCGACGAAGACGATGCGGCCCTCGGCTTCGATGCCGTTTGAATAGCCTTTCGGGCGTGGCCAGCCCTCGGGGAGCAGGGTTCTCATGAGTCTAGCTTCGCAAAATCGGTGATGGCCTTGCGGAGTTCGGCCGGCCAGGGTTGCGCGCTCATAGATGCGAGATCGGTGAAGACGATGGTTTGATCGAAGCGCGCCACCGTGCGGTCGCCGATCGAAGCGATGTGCTTTAGATTGAGCGAGCTGCTGCCGATCGAATCGACGCCCAGCTGCTGACGTAGCATGTCGCCGATGCGGACGGGGCCGACAAACTCGCACTCGAACCGCACCGTTGGGACGCCTTTGCGGGCGTCCACGTGCAGCGACTTGAACGAGTGGCCGAGGCTGGCGAACCAGTCCTCAACGGTTTCATTCACGAGACCGAAGAAGCGCGGATAAAAAATGATACCGGCTGCGTCGCAATGCTCGAAGCGGACGATGAGGTCGCGGGTGAATTTCATTTGGGTTCGCGCAGCTTGAAGCGTTGGAGTTTGCCGGTGTTGGTCTTGGGGAGTTCGGTGACAAACTCAATGGCGCGCGGATATTTGTACGGCGCGATCGTCGCTTTCACATGATCCTGTAGCGCGCGTTCGGTGACCTTCGTGTTGGGATTGAGAACCACGAACGCTTTGACGATCTGGCCGCGCTCGTCATCCGGAACGCCGACGACGGCGCATTCAGCGACAGCCTCATGGGTGAGAAGCGCGTTTTCTACCTCCGGTGCGCCGATATTGTAGCCGGAAGAGATGATCATGTCGTCGGCGCGGGAGACGTACCAGAAATAGCCATCGGCGTCGCGGCGATAAATGTCGCCGGTGACGTTCCAGCCATTGGCGACGTAGTTCTTCTGGCGCTCGTCGGCGAGGTAGCGGCAGCCGGTCGGGCCTTTGATCGCGAGGCGGCCTTCGCCTTCGCCGTCGAACGGTTCATCGTTCTCGTTGAGGAGCGTCGCTTCGTAGCCGGGCACTGCTTTGCCGGTTGAGCCGGGGCGGATGTCGTTGCCGCGGGCGGAGACGAAGATGTGAATCATCTCGGTCGAGCCGATGCCGTCGATGATGCGGATGCCGGTGCGCTCGAACCATTGGTCCGACGTCGCGCGCGGCAGGTGCTCGCCGGCGGAGACGCAAGTGTGGAGTGAAGCGAGCTTGCTGAGATCTTGCTTCATCAGCGCGCGATAGCCGGTGGGCGAGGTGAACAGTGTGGTGGCTTTGTGCTGTGCGATCGTATCGGCGAGCACATCGAAGCCGGGTTTTTCGCAGATCGCTGTTGCAGCACCTGCGCTGGCGGGGAAGACCATGCCGGCGCCGAGACCGAACGTGAACGCGAATGGCGGCGTGCCGATGAACACATCTGTCGGTTTGGGTTGAATAATGTAACGGCAAACGGTCTCTGCCATCGCGGCGACGTCGCGATGAAAGTGGACGCAGCCCTTTGGCGTGCCGGTGGTGCCGGAAGTGAAGGCGATGAGTGCGGGATCGTCGGCGGCGGTGGCGACGGCGGGGCCGTTGCTCGGTGCTGTCGCCATTCGTTGCGTGAGGTCGTCAGTCATGACGATGTGCTTTAGGACCGGCGCCATCGGGCGCGCGGCTTCGAGTTCCGCTGCGCGGTGGGTGTCGACGATGGCGTGTGTGATCTGCGCCTTGTTGAGGATCACGGCGAGTTCGTGTGCGCGCAACATCGGCATGGCGCCGACAGCGACGCCGCCCGCGCGGAAAACACCCCACCACACTGGCAGGGACAACCGAGTATTGGATGCATGGATGAGGACGCGGTTGCCTGGAACGAGGCCAAAGTCGTGCGTCAGGACGTGCGCGATGCGGGCGGCTTCTTGAAGTAGCGCGCCGTAGGTGAGCGCCTCCGATGACAGCAGCACGGCGTTTCGCGCGCCGTGGCCGTTGGCGATCGCGGCGTCGAGCATGGTGCTCGCGTTGTATTGCGCGGGAAATTGCAACTCCGGCAGCGTGAACTTCATTTCCGCCCACTGATCGCGCGGCGGGAGATTGTCGCGGACGAAGGTGTCGACGTGCGCGCTCATTGCCGCGCCTCCGCAAGCGTTTGGCGGGCGATGATGACTTTCTGAACTTCCGAGGCGCCCTCGTAGATGCGCAGCGCACGGATATCGCGGTAGAGGCATTCGATCGGGTGGCCGTGCACGACGCCCCAGCCACCGTGGAGCTGCACCGCAGCGTCGATCACCTCCTGCGCGGTGTCGGTGGCGTAGAGTTTCGCCATGGCGGCTTCACGGGTGACGCGGGCCGCGCCGGAATCTTTCGTCCAGGCGGCGCGGTAGATGAGGAGGGCGGCGGCGTCGATCTTGAGCGCCATATCAGCGATAATGGCTTGCACCATTTGCAGCTCCGCCATCGGCGCGCCGTTGATCTGACGCGTCTTGGCGCGCTTTAGCGTCTCATCGAGCGCGCGGCGCGCCATGCCGAGCGCGGCTGCGCCAACGGTGGAGCGGAAAACGTCGAGTGTCGCCATCGCGATCTTGAAGCCTTCGCCCGGCTTGCCGATGAGATTGTCGCGCGGGACGCGGACGTTCTCGAAGTTGAGGCGCGCAAGCGGGTGCGCGGCGATAAGCGGAATGCGTTCAGCGACGCTGAGGCCAGGTGTGTCGGCGTCAACGATGATCGCGCTGACGCCTTTAGCGCCCGGCGCTTCGCCGGTGCGGGCGAAGACGACGTAGAAGCTGGCGATGCCGCCGTTTGAGATCCACGTCTTCTCGCCGTTGAGGACGTAGTGATCGCCGTCGAGACTCGCTGTGAGCGTCAGCGATGCAGCGTCGGAGCCTGCTTCTGGTTCGGACAGCGCGAAGGCAGCGACGCGTTCGCCTGCGGCGACATCGCCGAGATAGTGCGCGCGCTGGAGTTCGGAGCCGAACAGTGAGATTGGGCCTGAGCCCAAGCCCTGCATGGCGAAGACGAAATCGAGCAAGCCGGAGTGACGCGCGAAATGTTCCCGGATGAGGCAGAGGTTGCGGACGTCGAGCGCCTCCTTGCCACGTCGCACCGCGTGTTTGACGAAGCCGGCTTCGACCATCTCCGCGAGAAACTCGGCGCAGGCCGCGTCGACTTTGTCTTCGTTGATGTGATGCGGGAAGGGCGTCTCATCGAGCCATGCATCGAGTTCGGCGGCGAGATCGCGATGGCGCGCTTCGAAGAAGGGCCAGTGGAGATAGCTTTTATCCGCCATCAATCGCCCTCGAACACGGGCTTCTGTTTAGACGCGAAGGCGACGTAAGCGCGTTCGAAGTCCTTCGTCTGCATACAGATGGCTTGCGCCTGCGCCTCGGCTTCAAGCGCCTGATCGAGGCTCATGTTCCATTCCATGTTGAGCTGGTTCTTGGTCATGGAATGGGCGAAGGCGGGGCCGGTGGCGAGTGAGTGCGCGAAGGCTTGTGCGTCGGCGAGTGGCGTTTCGGTGAGCTTGTTGAAGAAGCCCCAGCGTTCGCCTTCTTCAGCGCTCATTGAGCGGCCGGTGTAGAGCAGTTCGCTGGCGCGGCCGTGGCCGATGATGCGCGGCAGGATCGCGCACGCGCCCATGTCGCAACCGGCGAGGCCGACGCGGGTGAAGAGGAACGCGGTCTTGGCGTTGGCGGAGGCGTAGCGAATGTCGCTCGCCATCGCCACGATCGCGCCTGCGCCGGCGCAGACGCCTTCAACAGCGGCGACGATCGGCTGCGGGCAAGCGCGCATGGCTTTGACGAGATCGCCAGTCATGCGCGTGAAGCGCATAAGCTCGGGCATCGTCATTTTCGTGAGCGGGGCGATGATGTCATGCACGTCGCCGCCGGAGCAAAAATTGCCGCCCGCGCCGGTGACCACGACCGCGCGGCAGTCTTCGGCGTAAGAGAGGCGGCGAAAGAGGTCGCGGAGTTCCGCATAGCTGTCGAACGTCAACGGATTTTTGCGCTCGGGGCGATTTAGCGTGATGGTCGCGACGCGATCGCTGACGGACCACAAGAAATGTTCTGCCCTGTAGTCGGCGCTCTTCCAGGCATCGTTGATCACGGCGCCGCTCCCTTCGTCAGCTTGCGGCGCAACGATGCTTTGGCAGCGTCGAGGAGCCGCGACAGCGCGTTTTTGTCGGCTTGTGTGAGATCGCGCAATAGCGCGTCCACGCATGCCGCGTGCGCTTTGGCCATGTGCTTGAATACGCTTTCGCCCTGACGCGTCAACCGCACGCGCTGGATGCGGCGGTCGTTTTCGTCGGCTTCGACTTCGATAAGGCCATCAGCGCTCAAGCGCGTTCGCAATTGCGTGACGTTGCTGTTCGAGACGAGCAGATACTGCGAGACTTCGCCGAGCGTCAGTGCGCCGTGGCGGTCGAGCGCGGAGAGGAAATCGAAGCGGGCGATGGTTGAGTCAAACTTGGCGCGCATGAGCGCATCGACCTCGCGTTCGATGAGGCGACTCGTTGTGAGCAGCCTGAGCGAGAGGCGAACGGTGTCGCGAGCGTCGCTCATTGTGCGACTCCCCGCCCACCTGCGGGGCGGGGTTGGGGGTGGCGGTAACGGCGGTGCTGCTTCGACGCTTCCGAGCTCGCGCCCCCATCCGTCGCGCTCCGCGCGACACCTTCCCCGCGAGGGGGAAGGATGGCGTTCAAGCATCGCATCATACTTCGCCGCCACTCATCGGAATCGCCGCGCCGTTCGTTGCGGCCGCGCCGTCGCTGCAGAGCCAGGCGATGGCGCTGGCGACTTCGTCGGCGGTGATGAGGCGGCCTTGCGGGTTCTTCGCGTAGAGCGAGGCTTTGGCTTCTTCTTCGCTGAGCCTGGTCTTGCTCGCGATATTCTCTGCCGCGCGGGTGACGATGTCGGTTTCGACGTAGCCGGGGCAGATGGCGTTGACGGTGACGCCTTTCTTAGCCGCTTCCTTTGCGAGCGCGCGCGTCATGCCGATCATGCCGTGTTTCGAGGCGCAATAGGCGCTGATGTAGGCGGCGCCTTGCAAGCCGGCGATGGAGGCGACGTTGACGATGCGGCCCCATTTGTTGGCGTACATGTCGGTGATCGCGGCGCGTGCGCAGAGGAAGGCGCCGGTGAGATTGATCGCGAGGCACTGATTCCACATCGAGAGATCCATGCGGTCGAGCGGCGCCGATGGCGTGATGCCGGCATTGTTGATCAAGATGTCGATCGGGCCGTAGCGGTCTCGGGCGGCTGCGAACGCGGCGGCGACGGAGTCTTCGTTCGCCACGTCGCAGGAGAGCCCTTGGGCGTTCTCGAATTCTTCGGCGGCGCTTTGCGCGCGTGCGCCGTCGCGGCCGACGAGTGTGAAGCGTGCGCCGGTCGGCGCAAGGGCGCGCGCTGTGGCGAGGCCGATGCCGGTGCCGCCGCCGGTGATGAAAACGTGGTGAGCCATTAGGTGTCCTTGCGTGAAAGCATGCGCTGCATCTGCGCGTAGCCGGTGCGATATTGTTTGGGCGGTGCAAGTTTGGCGTAGCCGAGTTCAGCGGCGGCGCGGAGCGACCAATTCGGATCCATCAGGTGCGGCCGTGCCAGCGCGCAGAGATCGGCGCGGCCAGCAGCCAGGATGGAATTGACGTGATCCGGCTCGAAGATGTTGCCGACCGCCATCGTCTTGACGCGCGCTTCGTTGCGAATGCGGTCGCTGAACGGCGCTTGGAACATGCGGCCATAGACTGGCTTTGCGAGCGGCGTGGTTTGGCCGGCGGAGACATCGATGAGATCGGCGCCGGCTTCTGCGAACGCTTCGGCGATTGCGATGGAGTCCTCCGCGGTGAGGCCATCATCGTGCCAATCGGTGGCGGAGATGCGGACGCTCATTGGCTTGTGCTTCGGCCATGCCGCGCGCATCGCCTCGAACACTTCGAGTGGAAAGCGGAGGCGGTTTTCGATGCTGCCGCCGTACTCATCTGCGCGCTGGTTGCTGATCGGCGTGAGGAAAGACGAGAGTAGATAGCCGTGGCCGCAATGAAGTTCGAGCATGTCGAAACCGGCGTCTTCCCCCATCAACGTGGCGCGGACGAAGTCGGCTTTGACGCGATTCATGTCAGCGCGCGTCATTTCGCGCGGTGTGGCGTTCGCTTCGGACCAGGGGAGCGGCGAGGGCGCAATGATCTCCCAATTGCCGGATTCGAGCGGCTGATCGGTGTAGTCGCGCTTGTCGCTTGGATCTTCGCTCCAAGGCGTGCGCGTTGAGCCTTTGCGGCCGGCGTGGGCAAGTTGGAGAGCAAACTTGGCGTTGCTGTTGGCGTGGACGTAATCGACGATGCGCTTCCAGGCGGCGACGTGCTTCGCATCGTACATGCCGGCGCAGCCTGGGGTGATGCGGGCATCGGCTGAGACATCGGTCATTTCGGTGAAGATAAGCCCGGCGCCGCCGCTGGCGCGGGCGCCGTAATGGACGAGGTGGAAGTCGTTCACTTCGCCATCGTTCGCCGAGTACATGCACATCGGGCTGACGACGACGCGGTTGGCGATGGTTAGCTCGCGCAACTTTAGCGGCGCGAACATGGGGGGCAACACGCCTGGAGCGCCGGCGCCCTCGCCGGCATTTCGGTTGGATCGTGTGCCGGCGACGAAGGCGTTTGGCTCTAAAGTGCCGGCGGGGGCGCCGGCGGTCCAGAACCAATGTTCGACACGGTGCAAGAAGTTCCTGTCGCGGACGCGCAGGTTCTCGTGGCTAACGCGCTGGCTGCGGGTGAGCAGGGAATAGGTGAATTGCAGCGGTTCGAGATTGGCGTAGCGATCAATGTTCTCGAACCACTCCGTCGAGTTGCGCGCAGCGTTCTGGAGCTTCAGCACTTCGATCTGGCGCTCGGCGTGATACTCGGCCAGCGCCTCCGCGAGTGGCTTTCCACCATGAAGGACTTGCGCCAGCTTGATTGCATCTTCGATGGCAAGCTTGGTGCCTGAGCCGATGGAGAAGTGCGCGGTGTGCGCCGCGTCACCCATCAGGATGAGATTGTCCTTGTGCCACGTCTCACAGACGATGCGCGGGAAGTTGAGCCAGGCTGAGCCGCGCAGATGTTTGGCGTTGGTGTCGAGAGTCGCGCCCTCAAGATATTTGGCGAAGAGCTTTTCGGCGGCGCGGCAGGTTTCTTCCTGACTCATCTTGTCAAAGCCGAAGCTGCGCCACGTCGCTTCGCTGCATTCGACGATGAAGGTCGAGGCGTTGTCCTCGAACTTGTAGGCGTGCGCCCAAATCCAGCCGTGTTCGGTTTTCTCGAACGCGAAGGTGAAAGCTTCGAATGCCTTGTTGGCGCCGAGCCAGATGTACTTGTTGGGACGGATGTCGATGTCGACGCCGAAGTGGGCGGCGTCGGCGCTACGGAGTTTCGAGTTCGCACCATCGCAGGCGAGGACGAGGTCGTAAGCCGCCAATAGCTCGGGCGAGGGATCGATCTCCATCTTGAATTCGAGCCGCACGCCAAGTTCGCGCGCGCGGCCTTGCAGAATGTTCAGCAGGCGCTTGCGGCCGATGCCGACGAAGCCGTGGCCCGAAGAGGTGATGGTCTCGCCGTGGATGTGGACGTCAATATCGTCCCAGTGCGCGAAGCCAGCTTCGATTTCGTCGGCGCTTTTGGGATCGTTGGCGCGCAGATTCTCCATGGTTTGATCAGAGAA
>CALBST010000336.1 GCA_937967425.1 uncultured Caulobacteraceae bacterium | reverse complement strand
AAAGCCGCCGCCGAAGCGATCGCGGAAATCTTCACCGAAGTCGTCATCGCGCCGGAGGCGGATGAAGATGCGGTCGCGGTGTTCGCGAAGAAGAAGAATTTGCGCCTGCTCGTCACCGGCGGACTGCCCGATCCGGCGGCGCCCGGCTTGTCGTTCAAGACCATCGCCGGCGGCTTCCTTGTGCAGAACCGTGATATCGGCCGCGTCACCCGCGCCGATCTGAAAATCGTCACCCAGAAGCAGCCGACGGATGCGGAAATCAGCGACATGCTGTTTGCTTTCACCGTCTGCAAACATGTGAAGTCGAACGCCATCATCTTCGCCAAGAACGGCCAGACCGCCGGCATCGGCGCCGGCCAGATGAATCGCCGCGACTCCGCCCGCATCGCGGCGCTGCGCGCTGGTGAAGCCGCGGAAATGGCGAAGCTGCCTGCGTCGTTAGCGAAGGGTTCGGCCTGCGCTTCCGACGCGTTCTTCCCCTTCCCCGATGGCTTGCTACAAGCCGTCGAAGCCGGCGCGACGTGCGTCATTCAACCAGGCGGCTCAATCCGCGATGAAGACGTCATCAAGGCTGCCGACGAAGCCGGCATCGCCATGGCCTTCACGGGGATGCGTCATTTCCGGCACTAAGCCGCTTTGGCCTTCGACAAACTCAGGCCGACACGGTCTTAGACACCGGCGCTAAGATTGGCGTCACCCTTAGCCAGTCGAAGGGCGACGCAACGCGCTATCGCAATGGCGACGTCGCCGGCGCTGTTTGCTGAACCGCGAGCGCCGTCGTGATCGCGTTGCGCACCTCTTCCGATGTCGGTTCCGCGCGGGTGTCGAAGGCGCGGATGATGCGGCCGTCACGGCCGATGAGGATTTTGTGGAAGTTCCATTGCGGCACGGCGCTTTCGCCGATCTGCTGTTCGGCCCACGCGTAGAAGGGATGGCGTTCTGCACCGATGACTTCAGTTTTCGCCGCCATCGGGAATGTCACGCCGTAGTTCAGCGTGCAGAATTCCTGGATCTCTTCGGCCGAGCCTGGCTCCTGGCCGTTGAAGTTGTTCGCCGGTACGCCGACAATCTCGAAGCCCTGCGCGCGATACTCGTCGTAGATCTGCTGCAAGCCTTCATATTGCGGCGTGAACCCGCAGCGCGACGCCGTGTTCACAACCAGCACGACCTCACCTTCAAAGGCCGTCATCGGCACCCGATCAGTCCACAAACCAGGGAAAGAAAATTGATAAGCGGTCGAAGTATCCGCCGTCGCCGGATCGGGCGCGGCGGCGAAGCGCGTTTGCTGCGCTTGCACGGCCGCGGTGACAGCGGCGCTCCGTGCGGCGGCGACCTCAGGCGCCGGCGGCTCCGGCGCGCGGCTGCACGCAACTAGTCCTAAGGCGGCGACTGCGAGTATAAGACGGGTCATGGACATGTGGCTCAGCTCCACGGCCAGTCTGGCGCAACGGCGTTCGCAGCGCCAGCCTTGCGCGACGGCGGGCGCGGCCCCCATCTTGGCGGTGTTCTTTTTCGCTTTGGGCTTCTTGATGCCGGTACAGGCGTTCGCGGAAACGGTTGAGCAGCGCATCGCGCGGCTTGAGCCGCACTACACCATCCGCCGGCCCGAGAACGCTAGTGGTCCCGCGCCAGTCGTCATCATGCTGCACGGCTGCGGCGGTCCACGCCCCTTCATCAGTCAAATGGCCGAAGCCGCTGCGGAAGCCGGCGCGGCGGCGATCGTCGTGAACTCGTTTGCGCCTCGCCGCATCAGCCGCGTCGCCGCCTTCGCCACCGTCTGCACCGGCGCCCGGCTCCAGGGCCGCGAACGCGCCGGCGATCTCTACGCCACTATGGCCTGGGCGCGCGCCCAGCCTTGGGTGGATGCGGCCCGCATCAGCGTGATCGGCTGGAGCCACGGCGGCTGGACCATCATGGACGCACTGGCCTTGCGCTCCGGCGAAGAAATGCAGCGCGCGACGGGGCTCGAAAACTTGAGCGACGAACCGCTCGAAGGCCTAGCGGCAACGATGATCGTCTATCCCTACACCGGCGTCGGCACCTACACCGGCCGTCGCGACTGGCGCATCGCGCCACGCAGCACGGCGATCATCGCGCAGCGCGACTATATCGTCGGCTCCTCACGCGCGGCGCTGGAGCGCCAGCGCGCGCGGGGGGCGCCAATGGAAATTCTGATCTTCCAGAACGCCACGCATGCGTTCGAAGATGAGCACGCCGAAGATCCGCGCGTGCGTTACAATCCTGCAGCGACCGCGCGCGAGCACGATCTGCTGCGCGAAATGATTGCAGCGCTCTAGCGGACGGCGGCGACGAGGCCGTTGATCTCAGCCGAGATCAACATCAGCTTCGCGAACGTCCACGGCCCCTGCCCATCCAGCTCGCCGAACGCCGAACGCGCGCGCTGAACCGGCTTGCCGAGTGAGGACAGCCACTTCTTGGCTTCTTCCGCGACCCAATCATCGCCGGCGTCCTTGGGCGGCGCGCCGATGGCGCGTGCGGCGGCTTCCGCAAGCTTCAGCTGCGCGTCACCAAAATCACCCGCCGCACGGCGTACGACGAGGCGATCCCAGTGCTGTTCGAGCTTCATATTGGTGGCGGCGTCGCGCAGCGCATCGAGGCCAAGCTCGGCGCCTACGACACAATGGAGCGTCGAGGCCGGCTGCACAGGCCAACCGGTATCACGCGCCAGATCGGCAACATCAAGCGAGAGTGTAAGCGGCGAGAGCAACGCTGCTTCGTTGGCAAGATCATCCGGCGCGCCAAGTTCGATCAGCGCAGCTTTGCGCGTATCAACGCGCGCGCGCTCAATCGCACTCAGATCGTTCTCGACAGTCACGCGCTGTTCACGAATGGAGTCGCGATAGCGATCAACCACGTCCAGAATTGTCGGCGGCGCTTCAGACTCAAAGCCAGCGTTGCGTGCGAGGTACGTCACGGCGCGGCGAAGCGCGCCGCCGACACGCTGATGCAACGCTATTTGGGCGGCAGCGGACACCTTGTTATCGAGTGCGTTGATGCGATCGACCATATCTTCCAGTTCGAAGATCCGGCGTGCTGCTTCAAAGGAGAGCGCGACCGTGACCGTGCGGGCGCGTGAAATTTCCTTGATGCGATCAACGAAGGAAGGTCCGCAGCGATTGACGAGATCGTCCGCAAGCTGCGTCGCGATGATCTCGCGGCGCAGGCGATGGCGCGCCATCTGCTCTTCGAACTTCCACAGCTCCTTCGGGAAGTATTCTTTCAGCGGCGCCTTGAACGCCGGATCGTCCGGTGCGGACGAGGCGACGATGGCGTCGAACAAATTGATCTTCGAGTACGCCACCAGCTTTGCCAGCTCCGGCCGCGTGAGCCCTAGCTTGGCGGCGCGCAGCGCGGCGAACTCGCCGGTGAGCGGCAATCCCTCGACGCGGCGCGCGAGCTTCCCCTCCGCCTCAAGCCGCTGAATGAAGCGTTCGTGACTATCGAGATCGTTTACTGCGCTGGCCTGCGCGATCGATATTGCGCCGGTCTGGTCGTAATTGTTCCTCAGCACGAGCGCGCCGACTTCGTCGGTCATCGATTCAAGCAGCTTGTCGCGTTTGTCTTCCTTCAGCGCGCCGGCGCGGATCACATCGCCGAGGAGAATCTTGATGTTGACCTCGTGGTCGGAGGTATCGACGCCGGCGGAGTTATCGATCGCATCCGTGTTGATGCGTCCGCCATTGCGCGCAAATGCAATGCGACCCTTCTGCGTGACGCCGAGGTTCGCGCCCTCTCCTATCACCAGCGCTTTCACGTCCTCGCCATCGACTCGGATGGCGTCATTGGCCTTATCACCGACTTCGGCATGGCTTTCGGCACGCGCCTTAATGTAATTGCCGATGCCGCCGAACCACATCAGTTCGCATTCGCTCTTGAGCAAGGCCGACATCAGCTCGATCGGCGTCACCGATGGTTTGTCGATGCCGGTAAGCGCCGCGATCTCTGGCGTCACATCGATCGACTTCGCGGTGCGCGGGAAAACGCCCCCACCCTTTGAGATCAGTTTCTTGTCGTAGTCCTGCCAGGAGGTGCGCGGCGTGTCGAACAAGCGCTTGCGTTCGACCCAGCTCTTTTCGCAATCCACGGGATTCGGATCGATGAAGATATCGCGGTGATCGAAGGCAGCGAGCAAGCGGATCTTGCGCGAAAGCAGCATGCCATTTCCGAACACGTCACCTGACATGTCACCGACGCCAATGACTGTGAATTCTTCGTTCTGAATGTCTTTGCCAATCTCTCGGAAGTGGCGTTTGACCGCTTCCCAGGCGCCCCTGGCCGTGATGCCCATGGCTTTGTGGTCGTAGCCGACCGAGCCGCCAGACGCGAACGCATCGCCCAGCCAATGGCCGTATTCGGCGCTGATGCCGTTCGCAATATCGGAAAACGTGGCCGTGCCTTTGTCGGCCGCGACGACGAGGTAAGGGTCCGCGTCATCCCAACGTTCGACATCGAGTGGCGGGACGATGTCCTCACCTTTGATGTTGTCTGTAATGTCCAGCAAGCCCCGGAGGAACGTCTTGTAAGCCTCAACGCCGGTTTCCTGGAACGTTGGCGATCCGCGCGGCGGTAAGCGCTTCGGAAAGAAGCCACCCTTCGCGCCGACCGGCACGATGATGGCGTTCTTCACCTGCTGTGCTTTGACCAGATCGAGCACTTCGGTGCGGAAATCGTCGCGCCGGTCCGACCAGCGCAGACCGCCACGCGCGACGGCGCCGAAGCGCAGGTGAATACCTTCTACCTGAGGCGAAGCGACCCAAATCTCACGGTACGGTTTCGGCGCCGGTAACTCAGCCACAGCGTGCGAGTCGATCTTGAACGACATGTACGGCTTCGGCGCGCCGTTCGCGTCGATCTGATAATAATTGGTCCGAAGGATCGCCTTCACGAGCTGAGCGATGCGCCGCAACGCGCGATCTTCATCCAGACTCACGACTTCTGTGAGCTTGGATTCGATCATGAATTCGAGCTTGGATGAGCGCGCTAAGCGAGTCTCGCGGCTCTCCGGGAGGTGCGGATCGAAGCGCGCCTTGAAGAACGCAAGGATGAGCGCTGCAATCCTCGTATTGTTTGCGAGCGCCTGCTCCTGCATCGCCTGCGTCGGATCGAGGCCGGTCTGCTGGCGATAACGCGCCAGCGCCCGGATGAGCGCTGCTTCGCGCCACGAGCACGGCAGCGCCAGAATAAGCTTATTGAAGCCGTCACTTTCGGCTCTACCGGTCCAGATCGCCTGAAAGGCCTGCTCGAACAGCGAGCCAGCGCGCTCAAGATCGATCGGCTGGTCGTCGGCCGAGTGGCACTCAATGTCGTGAATGTGGATACGCTGCGCCGGGTGAAACGCATCACCGCGCAAGTGTAGTTCGAAGTTCACTTCGGAGTCGACGAACAGCCCCATGTTCTCGAGGATCGGCACCGTGGCCGAGAGCGCCAGAACATCGCCGCGTGCGTAGAACTTGCAGCGCATGATGTTCTCGGCGTCGCCGGGACGACGATAGACGCGCGCACGGATCGTTTCATCCTCGCGCGCACTCATGATCTCGGCGGTGTCGATCAGCGCTTCATCGACGGCGTAGCGCTCGCGATAGGCCGCGGTGAAGGCGCCGTTGAAGCGATTGACGGCCTCTTCCCGCGCGCCGGTGTCGAAGCGCTCAGAGCGCATCAGCGCCTGGGCATAGTCGTCTTCCCAGGTGCGCGTCAGCGCCGCGATGTCAAGATCGAGGGCGCGCAGGTCGGGGTCGGGCCGCGTCTTGTCGATCTCACCGATGACGAACAACACTCGCGCGAGCTGACCTTCGCCAAGCTGCGGCTGAAAGCTTTCCACCTGGCCGCCATAATAATTGGCAATCAGCTTACCGGCAGCCTCGCGAACGTCGGTATCGTAGCGATCCTTCGGCACATAAACGAGCGCGGTGACAAAGCGGTTGAAGCGGTCCCGGCGCAAGAAAACACGCGCGCGCGGGCGATCGAGCAAGTGCAGGACCCCACGCGCGGTTTCCAGCAGCTCTTCACGGCTGATCTGCCAGAGTTCTTCGCGCGGATAGTACTCGATGATCTTTCGCAGCGTCTTTGCGTTGTGGCCGCCGGGCGCGAAGCCGGCCTGATGCATCACCCACTCCGCCTTCTTCCGCAGCATCGGGATGTTGCGCGTCGGCTCGGTGAAGCTCTCGCTGGTGAAGAGACCCACGAAGCGGATTTCACCGATCGGTTCGCCTTGGTCGTTGTAGCGTTTCACGCCGATATAATCTGCGGTGGCGCGGCGGTGGACGCGCGCGCGCAACGTGGATTTGGCCACGATCAGCGGCGTCGGTTCGGCGACCAGGCGCTTCAGTTCCGGCGTCAGCACCATCGGCTCGGCCGAGGTACGCAGCACATAGCGGTCCATGTCGCGCAGCACGCCGAAGCATGTGCCTTCAATGATGTCCGGCTCGTGCGGCGTCAGCGCACCTTTAGCGTCGCGGACGTATTGGTAGTCCCGCGCGCCGAGGAAGGTGAACTTGTCGGCCGCGAGCCAGCGCAGCAACGCAACAGCTTCAGCCACATCGCTTGGCGCGGCATTCGACTTCGCCTTCTCAAGCTCATCGGCGCTATCGAGCATGCGCTTGCGCATGGCTTGGAAGTCGGCGACCGAAACGCGAACGTCCGCTAACGAGGCGCGAACGCCATCCAGTAGCTCCCTACTCTTCAGCGCTGATAACCGCGGAACGTGGATTTGGATCAGGGAGTCTCGTCCCTGCCCTTTCGCCGCCGGCGCCATCGGGTGGAACATGGCGAGCGAGGGAATGCCCTGATCGGCCAATTCGCCCATGACCGAATCCACCAGGAACGGCATGTCGGGACCGGCAATCTCAAGAATGTCGCGATCAAGATGCTTGCCGCCGACGCCCACGCCCTGACGGATGCGAACGCATTGCTCGTCACACTCGCGCTCGGCCCGCCAGATCCAGAAATCATGGGCGAGCGCGGCGAAATCCTCGACCGAAAGATCGCCCAACTCGTCGTCGGAGGCATCTTCATAGAGGCCCCTCAGGAAGGTTTCGGCGGCGGCGTCGATTTTGCCGTTTGTGCGGAAGGCGGGCCACGGCCCCTTCGCGGCTTGATCGACAAATTGGTCAGCGGTTTTCGGGAGTTCCTGGCGCGCAGTAGCGGCGTCCATCGGGCGTTTCCTTATTTTCGCGCGAACCTACTCGCCCCCGCGTCAACTTCAACAGCCGGAACGCCGCGATTTGGTCTCAAGAGCGGGTCCGAGGTGTGCATCGGCGCATGGCCGGGAACGCAGACTGCCACCGCGCAAGTCTTCGTTGGGTCGGGACGCACCGGACAAACTTCATGGCGCTCGACGCCCGATAGCGCCGCGCCTCATAGACTCGAATTTCAGAAGATTGGCGGCGCCGTCGGACGGGGACAAGCTGTCCGACGGCGCCTGCAGGCCTCGCAGCAGGCTGGGTGGGGGACGCACGCGGAGGCCTGTTCCGTGGAGACGGCCGCTCTGCGCTGGATGAAAGCCCCCCATTGAGCCCACGCACGCAAATCGACACGCCAGTAACTGACGTGAACGCGCGCCGAGACGGGAGCGAAACTAGCTTGCGTTTGCCGAAACGCCCCTAGCCCCGGCGACGTTCTTCACAATCAGCGATACATGTTCGTCGCCGATTCGCAACATCAATTTGATCCGGCTTCGGACTTACTCACGCGCTTCGTTTCGGGTGTGGGCTTGCCATCGGCTGAAAGCAGGATTGCGATCCATCGCGTCGATGGAAATTGCGCCAATACAATCATGATCATGACGGTCATCGGCGCGGCGAGAAACGCGCCAACGATGCCCCACACCAAGCCCCAGATCGACAGAGCGAGCAGCACCACCACTGCAGAAAGATTGAGTGAATCTCCCGTCATCCGCGGCTGCACGAAATTTCCGATGGCGAACTGCCAGAAGCCCACGCCGGCGAACACGGCGACAACGGGGCCGAGCGTCGGAAATTGCACTAACGCAACGGCCGTTGTGAGCACGGTGGCGGCGATCGAGCCAATGGTCGGGATGTAGTTGAGAAAGAAAATCAAGAACGACCAGAACAAGGCATTGTCCAAGCCGATGATGCGCAGCGTTGCGTAAGTGAGCGCGGTGATCACGAGGCTCATCACCGTCTGCACCCACAAATAGCGCTCCATCGACTCGCGGATGCGGGCCAGCACGTCACGCGCGGCTTCACGCTGGCCTTTGCCGCGGAAAATGAAGTCGAGCTTATCCTTCATCACGGCCGACGCCGGGAACAGGAAAGCCAAGTAGATCAGCGTGAATGTCGCGGCAGAGGCAAAGTTTTGAAGGCTGGCGCCAATTTCAGCGGCGAGCCGATTATCCGGATTTGCCTGCGCCACCAGATCGCGAACCGTCGGCGCCATGCCCGGCGCCCCGATGGCTTGGTGGGCCTGGCTGATCACCTGGTTTAACCTGAATTCGTAGCGGCCGGCGTCACTCAAAATGTGAGCCAAATTGTCGATGACGACGAAGCTTATCAGCGCCACGAGGCTCAGCACCAAAATCAGGGCGATCGGCAGCGCCAGCCAGCGCGGGGTGAACGGGATGCGCTTGTCGAGCGTCTCGGAGAGACCATCGATGGCGAGCCAAAGGATCATCGCCATAGCGAACTGAGTAAGCGGCTCGCGGAAGAAATAGAGCCCCACCGCAATGACGCCGGTGGCGACGATCCAGAGCGCCCCGCGTTGCGAAATATCCAGACTGGCCATGCGCCCTCTTGCTTTGCGGGCCGCGGCGGCGCAAGGCCCGGGTTGGCCGGAAAGGCCCGTTGCGCCAATCTGTTGGCGAAGCAGGAGTCGCAAGAATGGCGGAAACGATCGAGATTGGCCTCGCGCCAGAAGGCGTGCAGGGCTTGGCGCTGAAGCGCGCCAATCGCCACGGGCTGATCGCCGGCGCAACGGGAACCGGCAAAACCGTAACGCTGCAAGTCTTGGCCGAAGCGTTCGCGCGCGAAGGCGTCAACGTGTTCGCCGCCGACATTAAGGGCGACCTCTCCGGCTGCGCCACGGTGAGCGATCCTCCGCCCGGTTGGGCCATTGCGCGCGCAACCGAGATCAACATGCCGCTGACGCCGGAAGCGCAGCCGGCTGTGTTCTGGGATGTCTATGGCGAACTGGGGCACCCGGTGCGCACGACCGTGACCGAGATGGGCCCGGTGCTGATGGGCCGCGTGCTCGAAGCGACGGACGCCCAGGAAGGCGCGCTGACCATCGCCTTCCGCATCGCCGATGATTGGCTGAACGAAGGCAAGAACGAAGGCCTTCTGCTCGATCTCAACGATCTGCGGGCGCTGCTGACCTATCTCTCCGACAATTCCGAGGAGGTCGGCAAGAAGTACGGGCTCGTCACGCCGCAATCGATCGCGGCGCTGCAGCGCAAGGTATTGCAGCTGGAGATGGACGGCGCCGACCGCTTCTTCGGCGAGCCGGCCTTCAAGCTCGAAGAGCTTCTACGCACCCGCCCCGACGGCAAAGGCACGATCAATGTGCTGGCGTCTGAGCGCCTGGTGCAAAGCCCCCGCCTCTATTCGGCGTTTTTGCTCTGGCTGATGAGCGAACTCTGGGAAGAGCTGCCGGAAGTGGGCGACATGGATAAGCCGAAGCTCGTCTTCTTCTTCGACGAAGCCCACCTCCTCTTCCGCGACGCACCCAAGGAGCTGATCAATAAGGTCGAGCAAGTGGTGCGGCTGATCCGCTCCAAGGGCGTCGGCATCTATTTCGTCACACAATCGCCAACGGATATTCCGGAGTCGGTGTTGGCGCAGCTGGGCAACCGCTTCCAACACGCGCTGCGCGCTTATACCCCGACGGATCAAAAGGCCGTCCGCGCCGCGGCGCAATCGTTCCGCGCCAACGCGAATGTCGATGTCGCTAAGGAAATCCAGGAGCTCGGCGTCGGTGAGGCGCTGATTTCGACACTCGACGCCAAGGGCGCGCCAACGCCGGTGGCGCGCACCAAGGTCCGCCCGCCAAACAGCCAAGTCGGCCCGATCCTGCCCGCGCAGCGCGAAGCGCTGATGAAAGCCAACACAACAGGCCGCGCCTACGAGAAGGCGGTGGACCGCGTCAGCGCCCACGAAATCCTCGGCAAGCGCGCGGCGCAATTGGCGGAAGCCGAGGAACGCGAAGAAGAACGCAAGGCGCGCGAGAAGGAAGCGACGCGCTCATCCCGCTCGCGCTCGACCGGCGGCGCGACGCGTTCACGCTCCCGCAGCAGCTCGCGCACGACACCGCTTGAGCGTCAGGGCGGACGCGTCGCTAGCGGCGTGTTCAACACGATCGTGCGCGAATTGATGCGCGGAATTCTGGGGACGCCGTCGCGCAGACGCAGATAAATTTGGAGGCGGCGATGGATCTGAGCCTAAGCAATCCGCTGTTTGCGACGTACGTCGTCGCGGCGTCGCTGATGATCCTGAAGGCTGTCGGCATGTCGTGGCTGACGGTACAGCGGATGATGCGCGCGAACGGTGGCTTCCGGGCGCCGGAAGATCTGCGCAAGACGCCGCTCAATCCCAACCCGGACCCATCGCAACTCGCGCCGAACGAAAGCGTCGAGCGCAT
>CALBST010000335.1 GCA_937967425.1 uncultured Caulobacteraceae bacterium | reverse complement strand
TCTCCTCCGACGCGCGCTTCAGCTTGATCAGCGGTGTGTTGCCGATGAGGGAGAGGACGGAGGGTCGGATCATGAGACGCCTAGTTTCTTCTGCAGATCCGTAGATGAGGTCGTGTAGAGGAAAACCAAGCGCTCGCCCGGCCGCGCCACCTTGAACGCGGCCTGCGCCATGAGCGCGCCCTCGTGAAAGCCAGAGAGGATGAGCTTCAGCTTGCCGGGATAGGTGTTGATATCGCCGATGGCGAAGATGCCCGGCTCGCTCGTTTGGAATTTCTCGGTGTCGACCGGGATCAGGTTTTCGTGAAGGTTGAGGCCGAAGTCAGCGATGGGGCCGAGCTTCATGGTGAGCCCGTAGAACGCCAAGAGATCGGTACAGGCGATATCGTAGGCGCCCTTGTCCTTGGTGTGGCAGGTGACGGCGCTGATCTGTGCGCCCTCACCCTTCACGCCTTTGAGGTCAGCGATCTCCAAGCGAATTTTGCCTTCCGCCACCAGTTGACGCATCTGCGCGACTGAGTGCGGCGCGGCGCGGAAATCATCACGGCGATGGATGAGCGTTGTCGTCTTCGCGATCGGTTGCAGGAATAACGTCCAATCGAGCGCGCTATCGCCGCCGCCGGCGATCACGATGTCGCGGCCGCGGAAGCGTTCCATCTGGCGCACGGCGTAGTGGACGCTCGTGCCCTCGAACGCTTCGAGGCCCTCGATCTTCGGCTTGCGCGGCACAAACGAGCCGCCGCCGGCGGCGATGACGAGAACCGGCGCGGTGATCGTGCTGCCGAGTTCGGTGCGGAGTTTGAATTTGCCGTCCGGCAGCCGCTCGAGCGACTCGGCCATCTGGTTCAGGTGGAAGGTCGGCTTGAACGGCGCGATCTGCTGCATGAGCGCATCGGTGAGGCCCTGACCTGTCACCACGGGAAGCGCGGGAATGTCGTAGATCGGCTTTTCGGGATAAAGCTCAGCGCACTGGCCGCCGGGGCGATCCAGCACATCGACGACGTGCGCTTTCAGATCCAACAAGCCCAGTTCGAACACGGCGAAGAGGCCGACCGGGCCGGCGCCGACGATGATAACGTCGGTTTCATAGGCTTCGCCCGCCGGCGCGCTGACCGGCTTTTCCATAGTCATAAGGAGTCTCCCGAACGGGGCTTTTGCGGCGCAGCATTGACGTTGTCCACCGCCGCCTGCGCAATCTAGGCATTCGCGGGCGCTCCGGCAGCGCGACATGGGTTCGCGGCGGCGTCAGTTCGGCGTCAGGCGTCACGGTTTAGTTGCTTTTGACCGCCATCCACGAACCCGATGATGAACCGCGCCCTCCTCGCCACCGCCTTCCTCGCACTGTCAGCCTGCGCGCCGCCGCCGGCGGCAAGCGAGTCCATGTTTGCAGCCGAGCCGAACCGTCAATGGGCCCTGCCCGATACGCTCCGCGAAGTATCCGGTCTCGCGGTTTCGCCCGATGGACGCCTGTTCGGCCACAACGACGAGATCGGCATCATCTACGAAATCGATTTCGATAGTGAGCGCGTGGTGAAGACGTTCGCGCTTGGCGCCGGTGAAATCACGGGCGATTTCGAAGGCCTGACAATCACACCCGACGGCGATTTCTGGCTGACGGATAGCCGCGGGCGTTTGCTGCGGTTCCGCGAAGGCGCGGCGGAGGCGCGTGTCGATGTGCAGGAGTTTGACACGGGCATCGGCCAACGCTGCGAAGTCGAAGGCATCGCTTATCAAGCATCCGATGAGAACCTGCTGCTTGCCTGCAAGCGTATGCGTGGCCGCGAGGTGCGCGGCGCGGCTCAGCGCATCTTGGCCTGGCCGATAGGCGGGAGCGAAGCACGCGAATGGGGCCAGGTTGATGCGAATGTGTTGAGGGCGGCCGGCATTCGCTCATTCCAGCCGTCTGGGTTGGAGTTCGATCAGCGCTCCGGCCGGTTGATCGTCATTTCAGCGAATGATGGCGCGATAGCAGAATTCAGCCCCGATGGCGCCATGGTTGCGGTCAGAGCGTTATCGCGGAGGCACCGGCAAACCGAGGGCGTGGCGATCCTTCCTGACGGGTCTTTGATCTTAGCCGACGAAGGCGGGAATGGTCAGGCGCTGATTTCGCGCTATTCTCGCAACCCATGACTCCGATCTTTCGCGCGCTCGCGGCGTTGGCCGCTCTTCTTCTGCTCTCAACGCCCGCCGCCGCACAAACGACGGCGCAATGGGATGGCGTATCGCGCATTGTCGCCATTGGCGACCTCCACGGCGACTTCGAGAAGTTCACCGACATGCTGCGCACGGCGGGTCTGATCGATGCGCGCAACCGCTGGAGCGGCGGGCAAACCCATCTCGTGCAATTGGGTGACATCCCTGATCGCGGACCGAACAGCCGCATGATCATGGACCTGCTCATGCAACTCGAACCACAGGCGCAACGCGCTGGGGGCCGTGTGCATGCGCTGATCGGCAACCACGAAGCGATGAACGTCTATGGCGATTTGCGCTATGTGCATCCGGGCGAGTACGCTGCGTTCGCGACTTCGCGCTCGGCGCGCGTACGCGATCGCTATTACCAGCAATATGTGCGCGCCCTGCGGCGCAACCCGCCCGCCGGCGGCCTGCCTGCATTCGATGCCGCGTACCGCGCGCAATGGGATGCCGAACACCCGTTGGGATGGGTGGAACATCGCGAAGCGTGGGGCCCGAGCGGACGCTACGGGCGCTGGATCACGCGGCACAATGCGGTGATCCGCATCAACGACACGCTATTCCTGCACGGCGGCTTGGGGCCGTCATTTGCTGCGGCGCCGCGGCCGGCGATGAACGCAGCCGTGAGTTCAGAACTCAATGGGCGCCCGTCACCGGTCTATCCCGGTATTCTGGAGGACCAGGAAGGTCCGCTTTGGTATCGCGGACTTTCGCAGAATGACGAGGCGGTTGAGACTGCGAACCTGGAGAATGTGCTGCGTTCGCATGGCGTCGCCCGAGTCGTTGTCGGGCATACGAAGGTGACGTCCACTGTGCTGCCGCGCTTCAACGGCCGCGTGCTCGTCGCTGACATCGCGGCGCCGCGCGGCCATCAGGACCCGCACGCGTTCCTAATCTACGAGAACGGCGCCTGGACAACTGTTCATCGCGGCCAGCGCGTGCCGCTTGTTGCCTCGACGCCGGAGGAGACGTGCGCCTATCTTCGCCAGATCGCGGCGTTAGACGGCGGCGCCGGCCCCGTGGCCCAGCTTGAGCAAACGCAGTGCGCCGCGGCCGCCGCGAACTAACGGCGGCAATTATCAAGCACCAGACGCTGGAAGCGTTGCGGGTCGTCGAGTATCTCGAAGAAGTTCTCTATGTATTGCCGCGCTTGATTACGGCGGGCTTCCGTCAGCCGCGTTTCGCCGGCAATCACCGCATACAGGCGCTCTCGGCGCGCGCGGAAGTGTTCGGCTGCAGCCGGCGCGTGTTCGTTGAAACGGCACAGGCCGCGATAATAACGCTGCCGCACATCGCGAACAGGCGTACCTTCCGGCGGCACAGCGTACGGCGCATTGACGAAGCCGGAATAGTCGAAGTCGTACGGCACCGGAAACACGTTCTGGCGCGCCGTTTCGCTGGCCGCCAACAGTTTGCCGTTGTGGCAACACTCTTCGCCCGGCGGGCCTTGCACCATGTCCCAATCGAGATTGCCGATCATGAACTGGAACATGCCAACGAGCGACGCTTGCTGCGGATTAAGTTGGCTCGACGGCACTTCGCCGGACTGCACGTCGATGGCTTCGAGCTGATTGCGGCGCGCGAGATCGTCCACATCTTCGACAACGAAGTTGAACTGCACGTCTTCGCGGCGCCGCCCATTGGTGTCGCGATAAGTGGTCCGCACTGGCCGCACGCGATAGCTGAGTGGCGTTATCTCGTTGTAGAGTCGGTAGGTCAGGTACTCGAGCACGATGAGCTGCTCGTAGCTCGCCCCCGACCGACAACGCGTGACGAGTTTCAAGCGGTTCTGCCCACGCATGATCGTGTCGCGGCGCGTGGCGCCTGGACCGCTCAGGTCGATGCGCAACGGCGGAAACTGGCAGATGCCGCGTGTCCGGCGCGAGAATCCACGCGGCGAAAGCTCCATGTCGAAGCGCTGCTCGCCGATGGTGAGCGCGGCCGGCGCCGGATCGGTATTGCGTGCGGCGCGCCGCACGAGTTCGCCGATCGGACCTTCAATGAGGATCGGCAGTTCAGAATTTTCGGAAAAAAGCGGTGTTTGCGCCGCCACTGGCGCGGCCAAGCTGAGTGTGGCCAATCCCGCCAGCGCCCCAAGCCAAGTTCTCACCGCCATCGCAGCCTCCCACCCGCAATTTGTGTCCCCGCCCGCCACCTTACGGAAGATTGGCGGAAGGTGAAGCTTGAACGGCGCCCGTTCAGCGTGCTTGGTGCGAGAAATACGGAGGGACCTAATGCCAGCAACCTTGCCTGAACGCGGCGCGCCCTGGAGCGAGTTGGAGCCGCGCATGCGCGAAATGGGCAAGGGAGACGTCAAATGGCGCGACGGGCGCACCGGCATGTACATTTTCAACGCCGGCCCCGAAGTCGAGCAGGTGAAGAAGGCCGCCTATGCGCTCTTTTCCGAGGAGAACGGGCTGGGGCCCGCGGCTTTTCCGAGCTTGGCGCAAATGGAGCGCGACGTCGTCGCTGCGGGCGCGGCGCTCCTCAATGCGCCGGCCGGCGCCGCGGGCGCGATGACGAGCGGCGGCACAGATTCGATTTTTCTCGCGGTGAAGACCGCGCGAGATCATGCACGGGCCGAGCGCGGGCTGAATGGGCCGCTGAATATTGTAGCCCCGACAACCGTGCACCCGGCGTTCGACAAAGCCTGCATGGTTATGGACATCGAGATCCGGCGCATCCCGGTGACGGACTATCTGGCCGACGTGGCGGCGATGGAGGCCGCATTGGACGCGAATACGCTAATGATCGTCGGTTCCGCGCCCTGCTTTCCGTTCGGCTTGATCGATCCGATCGAAGCATTGGGTGAGTTGGCGGAGCGCAAGAAACTCTGGCTTCATGTCGATGCGTGCGTCGGCGCCTACATCGCGCCGTTCGTGCGGATGAATGGCGCAGAGCTGCCGCCGTTCGATTTCTCCGTGCCGGGCGTGTGGTCGATTTCAGGCGACCTGCACAAGTATGGCTACGCATCCAAGGGCGCTTCGACCGTGTTCTTCCGCACAGAGGCGCTCAAGGATTTCATGACGTTCGACGCCGGCCCCTGGCCGCTTGGACGCATGATCACGCCATCGCTGGCCGGCACCCGGCCAGGCGGCGCGATCGCCTCGGCGTGGGCGGTGATGAACCACCTGGGCATCGAAGGATACAAGCGAAAGCAAGGCGAGGTGACCTCGGCGCGCGAGAAGATCGAAGCCGGCGTCAAGAGGTTAGGCTTCGAAGTGCTCGGCAAACCGCAACTTGGCATCGTCGCGTTCGCCCACCCCGAGATCAATGCGTTGCGCATCTACGCGCAAATGCACAAGCGCGGCTGGTTTACCGCGGCGTTGGTGGAACCGATGGCGCTGCATCTGATGCTCTCGCCGAAACACAACGAGGTGACGCACGAGTATCTGGCCGACCTTGAGGCCGCCATGCGCGCCGTCACCGACGAACAGTTCGCGCCGAAATATGCGGGGTAAGCCATGACGCTCCAGTTCGATTATTACTTCTCCTTTCGCAGCCCCTATTCGTATCTGGCGGCGCCGCAGGTGGAGCAGCTGATTGCGCGTTACGACTTAGCGCCGCGCATGCGCATCGTCACACCGATCGCGATCCGCATCCCCGGCTTCTTCAAGAGCGTGAATCCCCTCTGGCCCCCCTATCTCTTGCGCGACACCTTCCGCATTTCGCAGATGAACAACATTCCCTATCGCTGGCCGCGCCCCGATCCGATCATCATGGATATCGGGAGCGGCGAGGTGGCGGCGGAACAGCCCTACATTCATCGCGTCAGCCGAATGGCGGTAGCTGCCGCGCATGCCGGGCGTGGGTTTGAGTTTGCGCGGCGCGCCTCGCACAAGATTTGGTCCGGCGAAGTGGACAACTGGCACGAGGGCAATCACCTCGCCGATGCGGCAGCCGAAGCAGGCCTCGACGCCGGCGCACTGGAGGCAACGGTGCGCGATCGTGGAGAAGAACTTGCCGCGGAGATTGCGCAAAACGAGGCCGATCAGCGCAATGCCGGCCACTGGGGCGTGCCGCTCTTCGTGTTCCAGGACGAACCGTTCTTCGGCCAAGATCGGCTCGATCATCTGATTTGGCGCATGAAGCAGGCAGGCCTGCGCGAACGTTAGTCGCAAACTTAGCGCGCTTCGTAGCAGTTCGCGCAGTTGTGTTTGGCGCCAGGCGGCGGCGGCGCTTTGGATGCGGACATGAATTCGTGGGGATTCGCGCCGACCATGCTGGTTCGGTTCTTAGTGGCGGTAATTGCGGTCACGCTGATGTGGTCGCCAGCGCAGGCGCAGGATTCGCCGCACTATGGCCGCCCGCTTGAAATGCGCGGCTACGGACACGACGGCCTCCAGCGTTTCGTGGGCGTCTATGAACCGTCGACGTACCGGCGGGGAACGCCGGCGCCTTTGATTGTGGCGCTGCATGGCCGCTTCTCCTCGCCACAGGCCCTGCACGCACAAGCAGGCTTGGCCGCCTTCGCCGAGGCGCGCGGGGCGATCGTGATCTACCCGGAGGCTGCGGCCGGTTTTTGGAACGACGGCGGCCATACGCTGCTGAACCGCCGGGGCGAACCCGCCGACGATATCGGCTTCATTGACATGGCCATCGAAGCCGCGACGCTCGACTACTCCATAGATCGCTCGCAGATCTTCGTCGCCGGCTTCGACAGCGGCGCGAGCATGGCGTTCACGATGGCATGCCAAAGCGAGGTGCGCTTGGCCGGCATCGCCGCCGTCAGCGCGCTGCTTTGGTCCTATCAGCGTGATCAATGCACGGCGCCGCGCCCCACGCCCGTGCTGATGATCCAGGGCCGGCGCGATGAGAGTCTCCCCGTCAACGGCGGCGAGGCGCCGAACACCGGACAAAGCCGCTTGAGCGCTGGCGAGATGGTGGCGTTCTGGCAGCGCGCTAACGGATGCGGCGCGCGCACGAGCGCAGGCCGCGAAGACAGTCAGTTCTTTGCAACCTGCAATGACGGCTCAGCCGTTGCCTATGTCGGCGTCGGCGGCGGCAACCACAATTGGTTTCGCACCGGCGAGCGCTATCAGCTCAACCGCCAAGGCGTGGACGCCACAGCTTTGATGGACGCCTTCTTCTTCGATCGCGCACGCTTCGAATTGCCGGATGCGCGCTCAGCGGGCGGGCGCTCGCGCGCCTGGATCGTCTATGCGCCGCCTGAATACGATCCCGCGCGGCCCACGCCCGTCGTCGTGCTCCTCCACGGCCGCCCCAGCAACGCCGGCGCGATGGCGTTGATCAGCGGCATGAACGAGGTCGCCGCGCGGCACAATTTCATCGCCGTTTACCCAGAAGGGCTGGACAATGAATGGAACGCCCAGTTCGACGTGGCCGGACGCTCCATATCGCTTACTGGCCAACGCTCGACGCTGCCGCAGGACGATGTCAGCTTCCTGAAAACGCTGATGGATGACCTCTCAGTCGATTTTAACATCGACCGATCGCGGCTTTACCTCGGCGGCTTCTCCAATGGCGGCTTTATGACTCACCGCATGGCGTGCTCGGCGGGCGATACATTCGCCGCTTTCGCGGCTGTAGGCGCAGCGCTTTATGTCGAGCTAACGCAGCTTTGCCAGCGCAGCCCGCCGACGCCGATCCTCTTCATGCACGGCAGCGGCGATCCGAGCGTGCCGATCGATGGCGTAGAGGTGGCGAACCCCCAAGGCGGCGAGCCCATCCGCATCACCCGCTCTGTCCGCGAGACCGTCGCGATCTTCTCGCGCCGCAACAATTGCGAAATGCGCGGTACGAGCACGACGTTTGCCGAAAGCGGCCGCTCACCCGGCACGCATGTGGTGCTCTACGTCCCACACGGCTGCGACGAGGGCGCCGACATCGCCTATTATCTGATCAACGGCGGAGGCCACACCTGGCCGGGCGCCGACGGGATCATGGAGGCGGAGTTCTTCGGCCCAACCAATCTCGATTTCAGCGCCAGCGAGACGATCTGGCAGTTCTTCGCGGCACATACCCTGCGCCCGCAAGCGCG
>CALBST010000334.1 GCA_937967425.1 uncultured Caulobacteraceae bacterium | reverse complement strand
GCACGCGCGTCTTGCCGGTGCCGGCGCCCGCCAGCACCAGCACCGGGCCATCCAAAGCTTCCACAGCCGCGCGTTGCCCAGGATTGAGCGACGCCAGGTACGGCGCGGCCGCTGCTGCGCGCGCGGAAATGGGCAGAGATTCTTCTGTCACGACGCAAACATACTAGCTGCTTCGCCAGGCACGAAACAGGAACAATTCCACAAGTCGCTTGACTTATCGTAAGTGCAAGCTTACGGTTAGTTGTGGCTTACATAAAGGCTCTTTCCGCGCTTGCCGACCCCACGCGCCGCGCCGTTTTTGAACGTCTGCGCGGCGGTCCGAAGGGCGTGGGCGAGATCGCCGCCGAGCTTCCGGTCAGCCGGCCTGCAGTTTCCCAACATCTGAAGGTGCTCAAGGAAGCGGGCCTCGTCGCTGACGAGCCGCGCGGCACAGCTCGCATTTATCGCATTCACGCTGACGGCCTCGTCGAGCTGCGTGAATGGTTGGATGGTTTCTGGGACGACGCGCTAGCCAACTTCAAAGCGCATGCCGAAAGGGAGGAACAATGAGCGTGGTGGAGATTGCGCCGATCGTGAAGACGATCAACGTGCGCCGCTCGGCCGCCGACGCGTTCCGCATCTTCACCGCGGAGATATCCGCCTGGTGGCCAGTGAAGACGCATTCGCGCGCCCGTGACGCCGCAGGCGAAGTAACCATACGCGTTACAGTGGAGCCGCATGTTGGCGGGCGTGTCTATGAAACTTTGAACGATGGCCGCGAACTCGAATGGGGCAACGTCACCGCCTACGAACCCGGCGCTCTGTTCGCACTCGAGTGGCGCATGGGCCGTCCCGCCGAGCAGTTTACGGACGTCACTGTTCGCTTCGAGCCGCTATCGGCGCAATCGTGCCGTGTCACGCTTACGCATGAGAATTGGCAGCGCATGGGCGAAGAGGGGCCAAAGCTGCGCGAGGGCTACAACAACGGTTGGGTTTCTGTGTTCGAAAAGGGCTTCGGCAGCCGCGCTGGGCTTGCTTAGGGGGTACTGTGATGAAAATTCACGCGTTTCCGATGACGCCGCGCGCATTCAAGGTGTTGGCTGTCGCCGAGCATCTTGGCGTTCCCTACGAGTTCGTGTTCTGCGACCTCACCAAGGGCGATCAGAAAACCCGAGCGTTCACAGCAATCAATCCAAACCAGAAAATGCCTGTTCTCGAAGACGGCGACTTCACGCTCTGGGAGTCCAACGCCATCATTCAATACCTCGCCAGCAAGAGGCCTGGCTTGTTATTGCCACTCGACGAGCAAATGCGCGCTGACATAGCGCGCTGGATGTTTTGGGAGTCGACGACCTGGGATCCGGCCGTCTCCATTCTCATCTTTGAACGCGTCGTAAAGTCGTTCTTTGGCATCGGCGCGCCCGATCCTGCGCGCGAGGCCGATGGCGAAGCCAAATTTCACATCGCCGCTGCCATTCTTGACGCGCAGCTGCAGGGGCGTGACTTCGTTTGCGGCAAGCTAAGTCTTGCGGATTTCTCGCTGGCCGCCGGGCTCACGCTCGCAGAGGAAGCGCGCGTGCCGCTTGAACAGTACGGCGACCTGCGCCGCTGGTACGCGCGCATAAGCGAGTTGCCGGCATGGAGCGCCGTTCGCGCCATGCAGCGTCCGCCCGTCGCCGCCTAGGAACAACGCATCACCTGCGCCGTTACGCAGGTGATGCGATTTTTGAGATTGGTGCGCCGCACCGCTGGCGCCGGCGTCTGTTTTGGAATTGTCGCCTGCGCTGACCCGGCGGAGCCGCCGCCGGATCCGGACGCTGCGGCGGAGGT
>CALBST010000333.1 GCA_937967425.1 uncultured Caulobacteraceae bacterium | reverse complement strand
TCTCGGCGCTCATTCTCAATTTCGGCATCAGCCAGGCTGTGATCCAAGCGCCGGCCTTGCAGCGCCCTCAGGTCGCGGGCTTGTTCTGGATCACGGTCGTCGCTGGACTTGCCGCTGGTGCGATCATGCTGGCCAGCTCGCCACTGATCGCGGCGTTCTACAACAACGATCCGCGCGTCGGCTTGGTGGCGGCGGTTTCATCGATCTTCTTGGTTCTCACAGGCTTCACCAACATCCACGAGGCCCTGCTCAACCGGCAAATGAAGTTTGGTTGGGTGGCGATGATCAGCGCCGTCAGCGTGGCGCTTGGCTTTGGCGCCAGCTTAACCGCGGCTCTGATGGGCGCCGGATATTGGTCGCTCGTGCTCGGCTTCGGCGTTCAGCAAGTGGTGAGCTTGATCGGCAATTGGCTGGGCGTCGGCTGGATTCCGCGGGAGAAGCCGGTCTTTAAGGGCCTATTGCACTTCTACAAATTTGGCGGCCCGATCATGCTTGCCGACGCAGCGGTGGTCATGGCGCGCGACGCCGATAGCGTTCTCATCGGCCGCGCCGTCGGCGATGTCGGCCTCGGCCATTACGATCGTGGCAACAAGCTCGCAATTATCCCGCTCGATCGCATCAGAACGGTGCTGCAGCAATTGCTGCTGCCGATCCTGTCGCGCCTGAATGAGGAGGGGGAGCGCTATCGCTACGCCTATCTGCGCGTCATTCGCCAACTCATGCTGTTCATGACCCCCGGCGTTGTCGCGGTAGGCGTCACGGCGCCGGTGTTGGTGCCGTTCGTGATCGGCGAGCAATGGGCGCCTGCCGCGCCGATTTTCGCTTGGCTCACGCTCGCCGCGTTGCACCGTCCCGTCAGCATGACCATGGACATGCTTTTCATCAGCCAGGCGCGAACGCGCGATTACCTGATCTGGAGCGCCTTCAGCACTGTCACTAGTCTCGCCGCCTTTTTCATCGGCCTACGCTGGGGCGCAATCGGTGTCGCCGCAGCTTTCGCGCTGAGCGATTTGCTTCTGCGTATGCCGGTGCTTTGGTGGTGGGTGACGCGCCGTGGCCCAATCAGAATGCTGGATCTCTACGCCAGCGCCGCGCCTTTCGCGGCAGGCGCAGGTGTCGCCTTCATCGTGCTCAGCGCCGTGCAACGTCTGTCGTTCCCGAGCGATTTCGTCCAACTCGCTGTAAGCGCCGTCGTCGCTTACGCCGCCGCGTGGGGAACAATCGCTTTGTTCAAGCGCGGCCGCTCCACAATGGCGGACTCGCTGCGTCTGGCGCGCACCGAGCTGCCCCGCCTTATGCGACGCGGCAAGCCCGCCGCGACTTGATCCGCGGAAGGCTAATTGCCGATCAGACGTGGCGCTTACGAAGCAGCCGGGCGATCCGCCACTTGGCGCGGACCCGCAGCCGCGCGCGCCGCGGCGGCCTTCATCGGCTTGCCAGAACGCGCTTCACCCAGGCGCTCGATCAGGGCGGCGTACTCATCCCACAAGCGCTGCGGCAGGCGGTCGCCGAACTTTTCGTAGTGCGCCGGGATCAGGTCAGCTTCTTCGCCCCACACGTCGAGATCGACATTGGTGAGCGTGTGCATCGCCTCGTCGCTAATGGTCAGCCCGCTCGTATCGAGCGCGCCCTTCGCAGGCACCAAGCCGATCGCGGTTTCACGCGCTTCGGCCTTGCCGTCGAGGCGATCGCTGATCCACTTCAGCACGCGGCTGTTGTCGCCGAAGCCCGGCCAGATGAACTTGCCGTCTTGGTCTTTGCGGAACCAGTTGACGAAGAAGATCTTCGGCAGTTTCGCGCCTTTGCGCTCACCGATCTTCAGCCAGTGCGCGAAGTAATCGCCCATGTTGTAGCCGCAGAAGGGTAGCATCGCGAACGGATCGTAGCGCAGCTCGCCAACCTTGTTCTCTGCCGCCGCCGTGCCCTCGGAGGCGACGTTCGAAGCCAGGAACACGCCGTGCGCCCAATCGAACGCTTCCGTCACCAACGGCACCGCTGTGGCGCGGCGGCCGCCGAACAGGATCGCATCGATCGGCACCCCGGCCGGATCTTCCCACTCCGGCGCGATCACCGGGCATTGGCCCGCGGGCACGGCGAAGCGTGAGTTCGGGTGCGCTGCCGGGAACTTCGAATCCGGCAGCCACGGATTGCCTTGCCAGTCGGTGAGACCCGCCGGCGGCTCTTTCGTCAGGCCTTCCCACCAAACGTCGCCGTCCTTGGTAAGCGCGACATTTGTGAACACCGTGTTCGCGTAGAGCGTATCGAGCGCCGACTTGTTCGTCTTCGCGCCGGTGCCGGGCGCCACGCCGAAGAATCCGGCTTCCGGATTGATGGCGTAGAGGCGGCCATCGTCGCCGAAACGCATCCAGCAAATGTCGTCGCCGATCGTCTCGGCCTTCCAGCCGGGGATCGTCGGTTGCAGCATGGCGAGGTTGGTCTTGCCGCAGGCAGAGGGAAACGCCGCCGCGATGTACTTCACGTCGCCCTTCGGGTTCGTCAGCTTCAGGATCAGCATGTGCTCGGCGAGCCAACCCTCATCGCGCGCCATCACCGAAGCGATCCGCAGCGCGAAACACTTCTTGCCGAGCAGCGCATTGCCGCCATAGCCGGAGCCATAGCTCCAGATTTCGCGCGTTTCCGGGAAGTGCACGATCCACTTTTCTTCGTTGCACGGCCAGGCAACGTCCTTTTGGCCAGGCTGCAGCGGCGCGCCGAGCGTGTGAACCGCGGGCACGAAGAACCCGTCTTCGCCCAGCTGGTCCAGCGCGCCCTTACCCATGCGCGTCATGATCCGCATCGAAGCGGCGACGTAGCCGGAATCCGTGATCTCGACGCCAAGCTGCGAAATCCGCGAGCCGAGCGGCCCCATGCAGAACGGCACCACATACATCGTGCGCCCGCGCATGCAGCCATCGAATAGCGAACCGAGTTTGGCGCGCATTTCAGCCGGCGCCATCCAATTATTTGTGGGGCCTGCGTCGTCCTTGTTCTCAGGGCAGATGTAGGTCTGCTTCTCGACGCGCGCGACATCCTTTGGATCGGACGCGGCGTAGAACGAGTTCGGACGGGCTTCCGGATTGAGCTGCTTTAACGTGCCAGCCGCGACGAGCTCCGCCGTCAGACGCTTCCACTCGGCTTCCGAGCCATCGCACCAATAGACACGATCCGGCTTCGTCAGCGCGGCGATCTCCTCGACCCAGGCGATCAGTTTCTTGTGGTTCGTCGGGGCCGGGTGCAGGCCGGCGATTTGTGCAGTCACGGAATCCCTCCAGGCGCCGCATTGTTCCGCGGCGCTCCAGTAGCGTTTCATCCCAAAGGTCTGGTGTGGGCTGTTTATGTCAAACGCGTTCTTCGGACCACTGTGACGTACCCGCCCACTCGCCTATGACACCGGTAGCAATCGCGTTTGGAGGACAGTAATGCGCAGCTGGCGCCCTCGAAACGCGCACGCTTAGAACGTGCTTGAAACGGCGGCGAAGGTTAATTCTGCGCCGACGTCCAATCCGCGAGCACGCGCTCGAGCACTGAGAGCGGCACAGCGCCGTTCGCCAGCATCGTGTCGTGGAACGCCTTCAGGTCGAATCGCGCCCCAAGCGCAGCCATGCTTTGCTGCCGGATGCTGTTGATGGCTTGGCGGCCGATCATGTACGCGCAGGCTTGGCCCGGGTTCACGCAATAGCGCTCGATCTCGGTCGTTACCGAAGATTCCAGATCGCCCGTCGCTTCCATCATCGATTGGATCGCTTGCTCGCGTGTCCAGCGTTTGTGGTGCAAACCCGTATCGCACACGAGACGCGACGCGCGGAATGTCGCCGACTGCAGATAGCCCAACCGGCCCAAGCGATTGTTCTGGTAAATTCCCAACTCGTCCGCGAGTTGTTCAGCATAGAGGCCCCAGCCCTCACTGAACGCGCTGAACCCCAGCATCGCGCTGCGGATGAACGGGATCGAGCCTGATTCCTGCTGAATCGAAATCTGCCAGTGATGGCCCGGCACGCCTTCGTGATAGTTCAGCGTTGGCAGCGTGAAGCGTGGCCATTCATGCGTGTCGCGCAGATTGATGAAGTACGCGCCCGGACGCGAGCCATCGAGCGCCGCGCGCTGATAATAACCGCCCGGCGCGCCGGCTTCTGTGAAGGGCGGCACGCGGCGAATTTCCAGTTGCGCCTGCGCCAGCGTGTTGAAGGCGCGCGGCATCAGCGCCTCGATCTCGCGCGTTTGTTGGTTCAAGTCCGCCAGGATCTGCTCGCGGCCCGCATCCGTGTTCGGATAGAGCTGGTCAGGGCGGCGCGAGAGCTCCTGCACACGCTGCGCGACGCTGCCGCGAGTCATACCCTCGGCGCGCAGGATCGCATCCATCTCCGCATTGAACTGGGCGATCAGCTCAAGGCCGACATCATGGATTTCATCCGGCGACATGTTCGTCGTCGTCCGCGAACGCAGCGCCACGGCGTACATCTCCGCGCCTTGCGGCAAGCGCCAGATGCCGGCGTCATGTACGGCGCGCGGCCGCACGCTTTGCAGCGCCGCGATCTGTCGCTGCACCGCCGGAATCACCCGCTCGCGCACCGAAGCTTCAGCACGGCTGATATATCCGGCGCGTGACGCTTCCGGAATCGCCGCGGCGTCGGGCAGGCGCCGCACCAGTGACTGCACAAGAATGTTCTGGTTCGGCTCGCCTTCCGCAAAACGGCCCAGCTGCAGAATGGCCTTATCGATCGCGAAATCCGGCGGGATCACGCCGGCTGCCGCGTCCTCCGCGATGATCTGCGTTTCCGCGTCGAGCTGTCCGGCGAAGCCATCGACGCGCGCCAGATAGCCATCGGCTTCATCCACCGTGCGCAGCGGATGCTGCTCGTTCAGGAAGTTCGGCATCGAGCGATAGGAACCGGTGAGCTGCGTCACTTGATACGGCGATCCCGCGCCGCCGCCGAACTCGAACGCGCTGCTGTCGAGGCTATTCACCCACGATGTTTCGACGACATCGTAAGTCACGCGATCGCGCGGTTCGAGCGCTTCGCGGTCCACGGCGCGTAGCGCTGCTAACGATTGCTGCAGTTGCGCCCGCGCCTCGCGCGCCGCCGCCTTCGACGGGTCGCTCACTTTATCAATGAAGCGATAGCCGGCGCGCTCTTCCGTAAGCCCCAAGCTCGTGCAGCGCTCGGGCGAGCGGCGGAACGCATTCGCAACCGCGCTATCGAGAACCGCGTTCAACTGCTCGATTGGCGCCAACGCCGCGTCGCCGGCCGATGCGCCACTCGAAGCGCAGCCCGAAAGGACCGCAACGCCTGCTGCGCCAGCGCCGAGAACGCCGCGTCGAGAAATGCTCATGATCGATCCCCGTATTGCTTTCTTCGCACTGTAGCGGCGCAATCCGGCGTCTCAATCCGTCCGCGACGAATGCTCTAAAGCTTCAACCCCGCCACCACGGGAACATGGTCGCTGGGCCGCTCCCATGAGCGGCACGGCACATGGATATGAAACGCCGAAGCCTGTGAGGTCACAGCCACATCGCTCGTCGCCCAAATATGATCGAGCCGGCGGCCGCGATTATTCTTCGTCCAGTCTGGGCTGCGGTAGCTCCACCAGGTGAAGAGCTTCTCCGGGTCTGGCTTGTGCGCGCGCGCGACATCGACGAATCCGCCAAGATCGCGCACCGCGTTCAGCCGATCGGTTTCGCCCGGCGTGTGCGAGACGACGTTGAGCAATTGCTTGTGGCTCCAAACATCGAACTCGCCCGGCGCGACGTTGAGATCGCCCACCAGCACGGTCGGCGTCTTGCCTTTGCGCTTCTTGTAAAGCGTCTTCATTTTGTCGAGCACGTTGAGCTTATGGACGAACTTCGGGTTCGTCAGCTCCGGCACGTCCGCGCCCGCCGGCACATAGAGATTGTGCACTTCAACGCCATCAATCAGCGCCGCCGCGATCCGCGCTTCTTTCTTCGGGCAGATCGCCGGCGCCTCGACCGGCTCCAGCTTCACACGTGAAACAATGGCGACGCCATGCCAGCCTTTCTGGCCGACGACGTGCATATGTTTGTAGCCCGCTTCTTTGAACGCCTTCGAAGGAAACTCGCCGTCACGGCATTTGATCTCCTGCAGGCACAACACGTCTGGCTTCGCCTCCACAAGGAAGCGGCAAACAGTGCCAATGCGCAGGCGCACGGAGTTGATGTTCCAGGTCGCGATTCTCAGCATCGGGCCCGTGTGTGGCGTCTCGCGCCCGGAAATTCAAAGAGGCCCGATCGCATTCAGCGACCGGGCCTCGATGTCGCGCCTTTGAGGGGGGCGCTTTTTCGCCGGCAGGGGAGTCCGGCAGGGCCGCCGCGCTGGATCCGTCAGCGGGGGGGACGACGCCATCCAGGGGGATGAGCAGCG
>CALBST010000332.1 GCA_937967425.1 uncultured Caulobacteraceae bacterium | reverse complement strand
ATCCGCAGGCGCGGGTGTTGCTGGATTTGCTGGCGGATCGGATTGCGCGCGCGTTAGCTGTGGTGATCGATATTCTTGATCCGGATGTGATCGTATTCGGCGGCGGCGTATCGAACATCGATAGCCTGTACCCAAGCATTCGCGGCAAACTCATCGCGCACGTGTTCTCGGACTATATCGGCGCCAAGATCGTGAAGAACAAACACGGCGACAGTTCGGGCGTGCGTGGCGCGGCTTGGTTGTTTGACGCCGATGGCGACGCTTCGGAGCAGATGGCGTGAGTGGGCTCCATCTAACCCTCTCCCTTGCGGAGAGGGTGGCCGCGCAGCGGCCGGGTGAGGGGCGAAGACACAGGCGCGCTCTTCAAATATCGCGAAGCCTGAACGCCCCTCACCCCCTAACCCCCTCTCCGCAGGGGAGAGGGGGAACGTGATCCTTTGTCGTTCGTGCGCGTTGGAAACGGCTTCGCCACAATGCACATACTGTGGCGAGCAGCAGCCTTTGGCTCATGAGGAGCTAGGGCAGCTCTCCATCGCGCACTTGGATTGTGACGCCTTCTACGCCTCCATCGAAAAGCGCGACGATCCAAGCTTACAGCCGTTTCCGGTGATTGTGGGCGGCGGCAAGCGCGGAGTCGTTTCCACCTGCTGCTACGTCGCCCGCGCCTACGGCGTGCGCAGTGCGATGCCGATGTTCAAGGCGTTGAAGCTGTGCCCGCAGGCGAAGGTCGTGCGCGGCGATATGCGCAAATACGTCGAGGAAGGCCGCATCATCCGCCGGATGATGGAGGATCTGACGCCGCAAGTGCAGCCGCTTTCGATCGATGAAGCGTTTATGGACCTCACCGGCACTGAGGCGCTGCACGGCGGCCTACCGGCGCAGTCGTTAATAAAGCTGCAGAACAGGATTTGGGAGGAGCGCAATCTCACCGTTTCGATAGGGCTTTCGTTCAACAAGTTTCTGGCCAAGACCGCGAGCGATCTGGACAAGCCGCGCGGTTTCTCCGTCATTGGCCGTGGCGAGGCGCTGACATTTCTGGAGTCGCGCTCGGTCAGTACGTTGCCAGGCGTTGGCCCCGCCGGCGCCGCCGCGCTTGAGCGCAACGGGCTGAAGAAGATCGGCGACATCCGCACCGTCGGCCCCCAACGCATGCGCGCGCTCTATGGCGACTGGGGCGCGCACCTGTTCGCGCTTTCGATGGCCGACGATCCGCGCAAGGTTGACCCGCACGGCGAGCGTAAGAGCATATCGTCGGAGACGACGTTCTTCGAAGACGTATCTGAGATCGAAGCGCTGGAGGACATTCTCTGGCCGCTTTGCGAAAAGGTCGCCGCGCGCTGCCGCGCCAGCGAAACCGCTGGGCTGACGCTGACGCTGAAGCTCAAGGACACGAAGTTCAAGATCATCACCCGCCGCCGGCAATTGCCCGAGCCGACGCTGCTGGCGTCGCGCATCTTTGCCGCAGCGCGCGAGCTTCTGCATGCCGATGCTGATGGCAAAACCAAGTATCGCCTGATCGGCGTCGGCCTCTCCGATTTCAGCGATGCGGCAGCCGCCGACAAAGGCGACATGCTCGACACCGAAACGCCCAAGCGCGCGGCAGCGGAGGCGGCGATTGCGAAGGCGCGTCAGAAATTCGGCAAGGGCGCGGTCCAAACCGGCCGCGCGCTGAAGACGCAATGGGAAGATGATGAGGACGACGAGTGAGTGAGCGCTGGCGCGGGCGAGATGTTCAGATTCATGTCATGGCAAGCGGCGCGGGCGCTTTGCTTGGCGCGCTGGTGGGCGCTGCGATTGGTAGCATCTGGTGGAGCATAGGTATGATGGCGGGCTTCTTGTTAGGCAATGCCGCCGTGAAGTTGTTGCATCCTTCAAACTCAGTTTCCAAAAACGAGTCCTGGATCGCCTTTCTGACTCCCGCATTCCTTGTGCTGGCCGCATTGTTCTTGCTGCAACAGCCTCACTTGCTTGGAGGCTGGACTATCATCGTTGTTTTCGGGGCGTTCTTCGTCTACGGGCTGATAAGCCTGATTTCCTCGGCGCGTGGACACAATAGGACAAACGATCAGGGAGCAAGCGATGACGGGGCGGATTGAGGCGCGGCTGCAGGAACTGGGCGTCACGTTGCCGACGCCGCCGGCGCCGGTGGCGTCGTATGTGCCGTTCCAGGTTGTCGGCAACATCGTGCACGTCTCGGGGCAAGTCTCCGTCGACGCCACGGGCGGCATCAAGGGCA
>CALBST010000331.1 GCA_937967425.1 uncultured Caulobacteraceae bacterium | reverse complement strand
ATCAGCCGGTCTTCTTTCCGCGTCGGCGCTAGCGTCAGATATTCCTTGAGGGCCAGGAACGAGATGAACGCGAACAGCACCGCCGTCGCCTGCCAGCCAAGCAGTAGTGCGCCGCCCACAAGCGCGGCGATCACCCACCAAGATCGCATCCGCGGCCCGAGATCGGTCCACTTGCCGGGTTGCATGGCTGGCAGGAGGAGAGCGGCGACGGTGCCGAGGATAAGCAGCGCCAACACGGCTGCGAACCCGAACGTCAGCGCCGGGTTCACGATGTACACTGAAGTCCCGCCAGGAAGCTCGACGCCCATGCGCTCATCTCACCGCAACAAAGGGCGCCGTCAATGAGCGAAGCGAAATCGTTTCGAGAGCAGTTGGCGTCGAACACCTTGGTGCACGTCGCGTTCGCCTTCATCGCGATGGGCGCCTGGGCCGTGTTCGCCAACCGCGAACACCCGCTGCCGCAGGCGCTGCTGGCAGGTCTCGTGCAAGGGACGATCTCGGGGCTGCTGACGCTCGTCCTCAAGAAATTCCTGGAATGGTTCAATGCGCGGCTGAAGGGCATGCCGGCGCTGATCCTGCCGCCACTTGTCACCGCGAGCGCGATCGGGACCATCCTGACCGCCGCCCACACGCTGGCCGGCACGCCTGAAATCTTGCCCACCATCGCTGTCCCGTTCACGGTGTCGACGAGCTACGCGATCCTCTACAATCTGCGACTCTGGAGAGCCGCACATGGTCGTTGAAGAAAACCGCCGCCCCATCGGCCAGCGCAATCGTGGTTATGCTAAGTACCTGACGCGGGTGTTGGCGAAATCGGGCGTCACGCCGAACTTCATTTCGTTCACCAGCATCGTGTGGGCGGCTCTCTCGGGCGCCTGCTTCTACGCCAGCGGCGTCAGCGAAGGCGGCGATCGGATCATGCTGCTCATCGGTGCGGCGCTCTTCTGCCAGCTGCGGCTGCTCGCCAACATGCTCGATGGGATGGTTGCCGTCGAAGCCGGGAAGGGCGGGCCTGACGGACCAGTCTGGAACGAACTGCCAGACCGCTTCGCCGACATCTTCATCCTGGTCGGTGCTGGCTACGGAGTCGCCGCGACTGGCTTATTCGATCCAACACTCGGATGGGCTGCGGCCGTCGCCGCGGTAATGACCGCATATGTGCGCGAAGTCGTCAAAAGCGCCGGCGCGCCCGCGGACTTCTCCGGCCCGATGGCGAAGCCGCACCGCATGTTTTGGATGACCGTGTTCGCACTCGTCTCAATCTTCGATCCGCAGATCGGCGCTCCGGTCGCGGCGTTGCTCGACTGGGCTTATGTCCCCGAGCCCGGCAAAAACGTCTTCATCGCGTTTGCGCTCTGGCTCGTGCTTCTCGGCTCCATCGCCACCGTATTCAGCCGCACGTGGCGGGGACTGAAGGTTCTGCGCAAGCGCTAGCAGATTGAAGCGCTTTATGGAGCGCGGGCGTCCTCGCCCGCATCGGTGCGCGCGACCTACTCAGCTACGAGATGAGCCGGAAATGCAGACGAGAGCGCCCGCGCTCCAAAGAGCTCACTTCTTCCGGAACGCGTCCAGGCTCACAACCGAGCCATCGCTTGGCGCCGCTTGTTGCGTCTCGACGGCTTCGCGCGGCGCTGGATGGCCGGAATCATCGCCGGACGCCATACGGGCTTCGTCCTGCTGATGCTGCTCGAACTGCAAGCCGAACTTCACGCTCGGATCGAAGAAACGGGTGATGGCGTTCAGCGGAATTGTGATCGGTTGGGGTTGGCCCGAGAACTTCAGGATGACGCGGAAGCGATCGGCGTAAACTTCGAGATCCCAAAATTGGTGCTCGAGCACGATCGTCATTTCATCTGGGTAGCGCGCCTTAAGATGATCGGGGATGATCACGCCCGGCGCATGCGTGCGGAACGTAATGTAGAAGTGATGCTTGCCGGGCAGCCCGCGCGGGCTTGCGGCCTCTTGCAACGCTGCGCGAACGACGCTGCGCAGCGCGTCTTGCATCAGCTGTTCGTATCCGATCATGTCGTCGGCCACAGCCGCCCCTCCTTGGCTCCCGTCACGAACCCTTAATGGCTCATTTCGGGCAGTCAATTGTTCATCCACAGGGCGCGAAAACATCAACGTTTCCAACGTTGGCAGGAGAAACGTTTGCGACGAACTGTAGTTCGCACCCGCACTGCAAAAATGACGCCGAAGACAATGTAGGCTCGCGCGCAACGCGAGCAGGGTTGTGAATAACTCTCCAACCGTTTGCGCAATAAAGGAAAATGACGACGTAACTCACCGGGCGCGCGCAAAGCGCGACGCTCACGCGCGCGGTTCGGAGTCGTAAGGGGAGAAGTCCCCGGCTTCTGTTGCCGGGCGCCGGGGGGCCCCGCCTAGTGATGCTACTCAGTAGGACTTAGGTTCGGAACAACCCGCACTGCTTACGCAGCGAGAGCAAATTCCTCAGCGTTGTTGTCATTCGCAACTATGCTGTTTGGCCTGTGACGGGACCACCCGAGCAAAAGCAACAGCCTTCAACGTCCGTCGATCCTATTTCGGCCCCTCATGGTCACCCGAATGAGGTATCCGCCTTCTTGCCTCGAGCCTGGTTGGCGCAAGCCAGCCGAAGCGCTTCAGCGCGAAGGCTGGTGGAGCCGCCGGGCATCGCACCCGGGTCCGATCCGCCTATCTCTGCGCGTTTATCGCCATAGTCCGGTTGCCCGGACGAGTCGGAATATAGGGTGGTGAGCGCTCACATGGAAGTCGCGCCCAGTCGGGGCTAAATAAGCGTCATGGCTAAGGAAACCGACGAAGACCTCCGTGGAGACATTGACGCCACGCTGACCGCCATGGTCCGCGGCGGCTTTGCCCCGCGTGACGAAATCTGGCTCGTCATCGACGACATCTGCGAGCAGGGCGAGGACCCCGATACCTTGCGCGTCTATGCGTCGGCGGAACTGGAGCTGCTCTGGAGAGAGCAACGCGCCGCCGAGGCCACCTGGAGCGGCAGCACCGATTGTGACCGGCTCGACAAGGCCTTCGCCGATCTTGAAGAGCGGGGCGTCATTTGCCGCCAGGATTTCACCTGCTGTGGCAATTGCGGCGTCGCCGAAATCGGCGTTGAGCTCAACGAGGCCGAGCGCCGCGGCATTCATGTCCGGGGCTATGCCTTCTACCACCAGCAGGACACCGAGCGCGCCGTCGAAGGCGATGGCGTCTACCTCAATTATGGCGCCGAGAAGGAAGGCGAGGCGGCGGCTCTCGCCATTGCGCGCGAGATCGTCACCACGCTGAAGCACCATGGCCTGGAGCCGAATTGGAACGGCTCGATCGGCCAGCGCATCCATGTGCCACTCGTCTGGCGCCGGCGTTTGAGCTGCACCTAGCC
>CALBST010000330.1 GCA_937967425.1 uncultured Caulobacteraceae bacterium | reverse complement strand
TGTAATCCGAGAGCGCGCGATCCCAATCCCGCAAGCCGCGATAGCGGTCGCCGCGGAGCTTGTACGCCTGCGCACGGCCATCGCCCGTTATGCTGCGCATGCTGATGAGATCTGAGCAACCGCGAATGCTTTCCTGCGGTGTGAATTCTTCAGCAGAATTGTAGCATTGCTGACGGCGACGCTCGAACACCTGCCATTGCACGTCGGCAAGAGCCGGCGCGGCAATCGCGATCACACCCAGCGCGGCGCACCCGCCGACCCAAAAACGCGTCATTTAAGGTCCCTTGCCCGAAGCTTACCGGGCCAAGGCGCCCGCGCAAGATTAGAGAAGATCAACTATGTCTGTTCGCCGCCGACGCGGTCCAAAGCGACCGCCAGCATGGCGCGCAGCGCCGTCTCCATCGAAGGTTCGTGCACGAAGAAGCGCGGATTATGGTTCGGCGCCGCCTCCGCCGTGGTCACGCCCGGCGGGTTGACGCCGTAGAAGAAGAAGAACCCGGGTACTTCCTGCTGGAAGTACGCGAAGTCCTCCGCCGGCATCACAGGACTGCCGCTAAGCACCGCGTCCTCACCCAACGCGCGGACCGCCGCAGCACGCGCCCGCGCGTAGAGCGCGGGTGGGTTCACCGTCGGGATCGCGTTCTCCGTGATCGTCACTTCCGCCGTCGCGCCCATCGCGCCGACAGTTTGGCCGACGGTGCGGCGGATGCTTTCGTAGAAATCCTCGCGTGTCTCCGGATTAAGGTAACGCAGAGTTCCCTGCATCTGCACGGTTTGCGGAATGATGTTGTAGCGGACTCCGCCTTGGATGAGTCCGATCGTTACGATCACGGGTGAGTTCACGGCGTCCATCTGCCGCGAAGGCACCGTCTGCAACGCATTGATGATCTGCGCCGACGCCACGATTGGATCGATGCCGGCATGGGGCTGGGCGCCGTGGGTCTGGCTGCCGGTCACGGTGATGTCGATGCGATCCGAGCCAGCCATCATCGGCCCGGAGATCATCGTCACCGTCCCGCTCGGCCCCGGCCAAGCGTGCAGACCAAACATCGCCTCCGGCCGCAGGTCACCGAACACGTTCTCCGCCAGCATCCGCCGCGCGCCGCCCAGCCCGCCCGGAGGCGCGCCTTCTTCCGACGGCTGGAACACAAAGATTACTGTGCCAGCGAGTTCGGCACGGCGTGACGCCAACACTGTCGCCGCCGCCATCAGCACCGCAACGTGGGTGTCATGCCCGCACGCATGCATGATACCGACATCCTGGCCGTTGTAGCGCCCGCGCGCCCGCGAGCGGAACGGCAGATCGCCCTCTTCCGTCACCGGCAGCGCGTCCATATCCGCGCGCAACGCAATCACCGGACCGGGACGCCCGCCGCGCAGAACGCCAACGACGCCGGTTTGCGCCACGCCGGTGCGTACTTCCATGCGTAGCGAACGCAGGTGCGCAGCAACGACGCGGGCCGTCCGAACTTCCTCGTAAGAAAGCTCCGGATGCTCATGAAAATCCCGCCGCCACGCGATCATCCGCGGGAGCACGGATTGGATGGAGGACTCGACGGAAGGCACAAACCCAGTCGCCGTCTGCGCACTCGCCGCCGTGGATGCAGCCAGCAGCGCAGCTGCCAGCAACGACCTGACGAAAGTCTTCATAGTGCCCCCACGTTATGCGCTCTTCGCCAACTCGGCATGAGCGATCCACCAAACTACTGAGCCGACCATGGCGCCTATGACTGCGGGCGCAAGCACCTCAAGGCCCGCGTTGAGGGGCGGATAACCTCGCAGCCCTCGATCAATGATCACTTGCACCAGTACCGGCGCTAGCAACATTGACAACGCGCCCCAGACTGGCGCGACAGTCCAATTCGTCCACCCAAGCTTGTGGAACGCGAACCATCCCGGAACAAAGAGAACCGCGAGAGTAGCCAATACGAACAGGGTAGCGAAGAAAAACCACTCCCCGAGATAGTTGAAGGCTCCCATCGGGACGAGAAATACTGTCGCTAGCAGAAGGCCGCCGAGCGGAGCGCCAACAGCCATACCTTTGAGGATATGCGGCGAACGAGGCACTAGCGTACCCCAGCCGCCAGCAGATCGTGCATGTGCACGACGCCCACCGGCCGCCCATCTTCAACCGCGAACAAAAGCGTAATCCGCTTCTCGTTCATGATCGCGATCGCATCCGCGATCGGCGCATCCGGCGCAATCGTCTTCGGGTTCGCGGTCATGATGTCGCGAGCGGTCTTCGCAAACATTTCCGGCGTCAGCTTCCGACGCAAATCGCCGTCCGTGATAATCCCGATCAGCTTGCCGCTTTCGACAACGCCAACAGCGCCAATGCCGCCAACGCTCATCGCCTTCATCGCGTTCGGCACCGTCACGTCCGGCGCGATCAACGGATCATCGCCGCCTTCGCGCATCACATCGCGCACGCGTTTCAACGCCGCGCCAAGCTTCCCGCCCGGATGGATGGCGCCGAAATCGTCCTTGCTGAATCCGCGCGCCTTGATCAGCGCCACCGCGAGCGCATCGCCCAACGCCAGACACATCGTCGTCGATGTCGTCGGCGCCGGCGCCTCTTCGCTCGCCTCGCCGCAATCGGGCATCACCAATGCCGCGGTCGAAGCCTTCGCCAAAGAAGACCCCGGCTTAAACGTCATCCCGATCACCGGCACATGAATGCGCCGGCAGTGATAGAGAAGATCGGAAAGCTCGGCCGTCTCTCCCGAGCGCGAAATCGCCAACACGCAATCGGCCTCGACGATCATCCCCAGATCGCCATGGCTCGCTTCCGCCGGATGAACGAATTGCGCGGGCGTGCCGGTCGAAGCCAGGGTCGCGGCGATCTTGCGCGCGATATGGCCGGACTTGCCCATCCCCGAGACGATCACCCGCCCCTTGGTCTCCGCCAGCAATCGCGCCGCATGCACGAACGGCTCGTTCAACGGCCCCGCCAGCGCGTCGGCCAATTGCTCCAACGCCCTGGCCTCAACGCGAATAGTCTCTTGCCCCGCCGCCACGGCGGCCCTCGGGTCGATAATGCTCATGGGCGGTCGTCTCGCATGTGAGCACCCAAAAGAAAACCACACTCACGCTTCCCGGACGCAGCCCCGGCCTTGAGCCGGGGTGCGATCCGGGACCCA
>CALBST010000329.1 GCA_937967425.1 uncultured Caulobacteraceae bacterium | reverse complement strand
TGTCGAGCGCGATTTGCTACGTCGACCCGAAAGCTGCGTTTCGCTGGCTGGAAGAGGCGTTTGGCTTTGAGCCGCTGATGGTGATCCTCGATGAGAACGACAACATCGCCCACTCCGAGATGAAGTACGGCGAGAGCGTCGTGATGATCGGCAACGAGTGGAGCGCCGATCACAAGAGTCCAAAGTCCGTGGGCGGGAAAAACACCCAAACCGTGCATGTTCAGTTGGCGCGCGGCGAGGATATCGATGCGCATTGCGAACGTGCGCGGCGCGCCGGCGCCGAGATCATTCAGGAACCTGCGACACAGTTTTACGGCGACCGCACCTACCGCGCGCGTGACGCAGAGGGCCACATCTGGACGTTTGGCGTAACGCTGCAAGAGATGTCGCCGGCCGAGTGGGACAAGGCTGCTGGCGGCGGATTGCGCACACGGACACGCCTGTGAGCGCGAAGCGCGGCATAGATCGAACCTTGGCTGCACTCGCCGATCCCCAGCGCCGCCGCGCTGTGGAGTTGCTTGGGCAGCGCCCGAGGCGCGCCGGTGAACTGGCGGATGCTCTGGGTTTGCCGGCCCCCGCGATGAGCCGTCATCTGCGGATGTTGAAGCAGAGTGGGCTGGTTGAAGAAACGCATCCCGAGTTCGACGCCCGCGTTCGGATCTATACGCTGAGGGATGGCGCAATGGCCGATCTGAAAAAGTGGCTCGCCGATACCGAACGCCTGTGGGCGGATCAGCTGGCATCGTTCAAGACGCACGTGGAACGCAAGCGCAAGTGAGCGCGGTAATCGTCTCTGTGCGCGTGAAAGCGACGCCCCAAGAAGCGTTCGATGTATTCACCCGGGACATCGCTGTTTGGTGGCGCCCGAACGGGCTTTTTCAACTCACGCCCCGAGGCGATGGCGCGCTGCGCTTCGAGCCCGGCGAAGGCGGCCGCTTGGTAACCGACCTGCCAAGTGGGAAAACGTTCGAGATCGGCCAGATAACCGACTGGCGTCCCGGCGCTCACCTCGCATTCACTTGGCGCCAAGCGACCTTCGCGGACGATCAGGTTACTCACGTCAGCGTTCGTTTTGAGCCCGTGGACGGAGAGACGCGCGTTACCGTCGAACACCGTGGTTGGGACGCGATCCCGCAGGAACATGTCGCCCGTCATGGCTTCCCGTTGCACGTCTTCCAAATCCGGCAGGGCGAGCATTGGCGAGCGCTACTGGCAGCGTTGGCTAAGGCTGCAGGAAAGCGATAAGCGGCGCTCCTGGCAGCGTCGGCTGCCCGTCTTTCAGGCCCGAATGCCACGTTTTTGCCCAGTCCCGGAGCGAAAGCCGTGGCCGCGATTTAGACGAGGCAGGCATGAAGATCACGCGCGCAACCTTGTTGAAGGCATCCCCGTACGCGGCGCTTATCGCGGGGTTTGCAGGTGGGGCGTTGGCTGTATCGCCGTTGGCGACGCAGCGTGAAGTTCCGGCGGAGAGCGGCGATCCCTACCTGCAGCTCGTGCAGGCGGAGCCGCTGGTGCGGACGGCGCCGTCAAATCGGGGCGAGGTGCAACTTTCCTTCGCGCCGGTGGCTGCGCGCGCAGGCCCCGCCGTCGTCAACGTCTATGCTCAGCGCGTTGTCCGCTCGATGGCGCGGGACCCCTTCTTTGGCCGCTTCAGCGCGCCGCGGGTTGAGAACTCTCTGGGTTCGGGCGTGATTGTGCGCGAGGACGGCATCATCGTGACGAACAACCACGTCATTGATGGCGCGCAATCTCTGAAGATTGTGCTCTCGGACCGGCGTGAGTTCGACGCCGAGCTCGTTCTGGCCGACTCCCGAGTCGATCTCGCCGTGCTGCGTATCAATACGGGTGGTGAGCGGCTGCCAACCCTGGCGTTCGCGAACACGCAGAGCGGCCTACAGGTCGGAGACCTCGTGTTGGCGATCGGCAATCCCTACGGCCTCGAGCAGACAGTAACGAGCGGCATCATCTCGGCGCTTGCGCGCACCGATGTCGGAATCTCTGACTACGCGTTCTTCATTCAAACCGATGCCGCCATTAATCGTGGGAACTCCGGCGGCGCGCTCGTGGACATGAGTGGTTCGTTGGTGGGCATCAACAGCGCCATTTTTTCTGAGACGGGCGGCTCCAATGGCATCGGTTTCGCCATTCCGTCGGAAATGGTCCGGCGGGTCGTCGAGTCGGCGGTCTCCGGCGGGCGCACGGTCGTGCGCCCATGGCTCGGCGCGCGTCTGCAGGCGGTAACGCAAGATCAGGCGCGCGCACTCGGCCTGCCGCGTCCCGAGGGCGTGTTGGTTAGTGACCTCTATCCGCGCGGCGCCGGTGAGCGTGCAGGGTTGCGCGCAGGTGACGTAATCTTGCGTGTGGCTGGCGTTGACGTCCGTGATGAAGGCGGCGTGCGATACCAGTTCGCGACCCAGCGTCCAGGCGCGCGCGTGCCGCTCCTCGTCTTACGGGATGGCCGGCAGATAACGCTGACAGCCAACGCTGAGGCGCCTCCGGGCGGTTCGCCCGATCCGCGCGTGCTGCAGGGCCGCCATGTGCTGGTGGGCGTGCAAGTGGTGACGCTGACGCCTGCGACTGCCGAGGCTGCGGGGCTCGACCCGTTCATGACCGGGGTCATCATCCAGGACATCGATCGGCGGGCGCCGGCCGCGCGCATCTTGCGGCCGCGTGACGTGATCTATGCGGTCAATGGCCAGACTGTCCGCGATGCAGCGCAGCTCGATCGGCTCATGGCCCAGAGCGCCTCGGGCACGATCAGCATTGATCGCGGCGGGCAGCGGGCGGACCTTCCGTTCTAGCGGATGCGCTACTGCTCTCCGGATACCGGCGGCTGCTGTGGCGCTTCCGGATGCGGCGCCTCGACGTTCAGCCAGCTGAAGTACTTCTCGAGGCATGCGCGCTGCTTAGGCGGCATGTACTCGAAGTTGCGTCCGCGGTCTGTGATTTCCCAGAAATCCTTGTTGGCCACGTTTTCGAGTTGTCGGCGAATGAGAGTTAAGCGCTCGACCGGTTCCTCGCGCATGTCGTTAGCAATGGAGCGGGCGCGTTCGTCTTGTTCGGTGAGGATGTAATAGGCGGCGAGCTTAACTTGCGCCTTGCGAACGCCCATCAGCGCCCTGTCGCTTCCGCGTACGAAAGGCGGACGGTCGAGCGAGAGGAATTCGTCGAGGATATTCTTCTCGGTTGGCGAGCCGACCTGATTTGCCAATTGCGCCAGAGCCGAGACATCGTGCGCTACGGTTTCGGTCACGAAGTGCAAGTCCATATCGAAGGCGACGAGGCCGTAGTACTTAATATGACGGACGCATTCCAAAGCGGCCTCGTGGTGGCCGTCGAGCAACATGAACTCGCCGAGCTTCCGGTACTGGTTCAGCACGTTGTAGGTCGTTCGCACGTCGCGTGCATTCAGCGTCGCGCGCAGGAATGAGTTGAGGAAGCGGAAGACCAGTTGAACCAGTTCGTGGTCTTGGGCTTTTGCCGCAGCTTCACCGACGTAACGGGTGTCGATCGCGATCAGATAGTTGATATCGCGCATCGCGCCGAGCGATTCATTGTAGATGCTGAGATACTGACGCAACACCTTCCACTCGACCCAGGTGTGCCGCTGCTCAAGATCGCGCAGAGACTCAGGATCCATAGCCACGAAATCGGGGTTGAGCCGGATCTCCGGGCCAACCTGAAACCAGATCGGCGATGCTTGCGGCTTCACCCGAATGTACTCAATCGCCATGTCTCGCAGCGCGTCGACCGCCGCGCTCGCGATGATCTTGTCTTTGCCAGATATTGAGTTGCTGGTTATGTCCGTCAGCTCTTCGAGCGCATCAATGATCTGGGCCTGGGCTGCGCCGGAGAGTTTCGCGTCGGTTTCGAGCGCTCCATTGGTCGCGACCCGGAGCGCTTGCCCGCGAATGCGCGCGATGAGATTTTGCGGCTCCAGAAACCAAAACACGTAAGCGAAATATGGCACCATCAGCACAATGCCGCCGGTGGTGAGAGAAAGCGCTAGGACGACCGTGATCGGCGGCACGTATTCCGGTTGCATCGCGCCCGAGAGCCAAACGCTGACACAGCACGCCACGACGTAATACGCGCCGACGATCATATTGGCGCGATCGCGTAGGAAGAGTCCGGCGACGCCTGTGTAGCGGTCCGCGGTCAGTTGAACGATGATGCTGCAGACCGTGATGACGATGCCGAACACGGCCGCGTTGACGCCGGCGAGCGATGAGATCGGGTTGTTGATGCTGGGCGCGTCAAAACTGAAAAAGCCGGAGAACGGGTCCGGGCCTGCATCTGTCTTGCCGCCAATCGCTGTGTGAATGAAGAAGTCGGCGATGTAGAAGGCCCAGAACACGCCGACCGCCAGGCACGCCAGAACGGCGGCCCGCATCGCAAACATCCGAAGCGCTTCGTTGCCGCCGCCATTGAGCATGCTTGATCCTGTGGCGGGCGATTGAGTCCGCAGCGGGCAGAATAACAGGTCTGCTAGATTGGCAAGGGTCTGCCTTCGCGCGAAGCGAGCCTTGCCCGCCCACCGGTTGAATATTTCACCAGCGCCGCGTCAGAGATCGTGGTTGGACGGCAGCGGCGGGGCTTCGCGCAGAAGCGTGATCGCGATGCGACGGTTGCCGGGCAGCGTCGGATCGTCTGCGAAAAGAGGCTCGCTGTCGGCGCGGCCCGCAACCTCATAAATCCGATCGACCGGGATGCCCTGCGCCTGCAAGATCCTGCGTGCTTCATTCGCGCGCGCTGAGGAGAGTTCGAAATTCGAAGCGTAGCGGCCGCCTGGCGCCGTCCCGTCCGTATGGCCGGAAATCGTCAGCCGGTTGGGAAGCTGAGCAATTCCAGTGGAGACGGCGATCAGCAAACGGCGGGCGCGGTCATTTGGCGCGGAGTCGCCGGGGTTGAACATCGAGCGGCCTTCCTGATCCACGATCTGGATGCGGAGGCCCTCGGGCGTTTGCTCAATGATGACGTTGCGGGAGAGCTCGGCAACGTCGGGCATGTCCTGCATGGCCTGACGGATCGCGATCTCGGCCCGCGCGAACTCGGCGTTCTCCCGGATCGTGCGAGCGCGTGAAAGGCTGTCCTGGTTCGGATTGGTTTGGCCGCCGGCTTCGGGGTTTTCTTCGGCGCGGTTCTCGGCGCTGGCGGTCGATGTGTTTTGTGGCTCGGCGGTGGCGGCCACGGGCGCGGAGTGGCCGTGGCGCACGCCTTCCTCGGCGAAACTGGTCCCTTCGAGAAGGCCCCCGGCGCCTGAGGAGACGCGACTTACGCTGGCCGGCGCAAAGAACTCGGCAATACCCCTTCGCTGTTCCGGGCTTGTGGTGTTGATCAGCCACATCAGCAGGAAGAAGGCCATCATGGCCGTCACGAAGTCGGCATAGGCAACCTTCCAAGCCCCGCCGTGGTGTCCCCCACCGACGACTTTCTTGACCTTCTTAATGAGGATAGGGCGTTGATTGGTCGCAGCGGCCATTGTCCGTCCGTTCTGGCGGAGAGTGGCGCACCATTGGGCGAACAGCGTTAAGATCACGTTGAACAAAAGCGGAGCAGGCGTGGAGATCGACCCCGAACAGAGCTTCCGGCGAGCCATGGGCGCTTACGCCACCGGCGTCACCGTGGTGACCGCGCTGGACCCAGGCGCCGCGCTGTGGGGAATGACAGTCAATTCGTTGACCTCGGTTTCGCTGGAGCCGCGCTTGGTGCTGTGGTGCCTGGGTGACCGCTCGGCGCACTACGAGCCGTTCGCTGCTGCGGACACCTGGGGCGTCACAGTGTTGGGCGCTGACAGTGAGGATGTGGCGCGGCGCTTTGCGCGGTCACAGGCGCAAAATGTGCGACCGGAAGAAACGGAGGCGCTTGCCGGCGTGGCGGTTATACGCGGGGGACTGGCGCAACTGGCTTGCCGCACCCACCATAAAGCTCAGGCAGGCGATCATTTGATTATTATCGGCGAGGTGCTGGACGTGCGCGTCCGTACAGGCGCCGCGCTGACATTCTTCCGTGGCGACTACGGCTCGATCGCCGGTCCCACGGACTAAACTCGGGAGTAACTGGCATGGCGAAAACCGCATTCATCGGACTGGGCGTCATGGGCGGGCCAATGGCTGGCCACCTCGCGCGCGCCGGGCACGACGTCGCGGTTTACAACCGCACGGAAGAGAAGTCGCGCGACTGGGCGCAGAAGCATAGAGGTAGGACGTACACGTCCGTCGCCAAGGCGGCGGAAGGCGCGGACATCGTGTTCTCGTGCGTCGGCAACGACCGCGACTTGCGCGAAGTGTTCGACGCAGCGTCCTCCGCGATGCGCAAAGGCGCGATCTTCGTCGATCACACGACAGCGTCTGCGGAAATCGCCCGCGAGCTGGCAACAAAGGCCGAAGAGCGGGGTTTGGGCTTTCTCGACGCGCCAGTGTCCGGCGGGCAGGCCGGCGCCGAAGCCGGCAAACTCACCGTGATGGCCGGTGGCGAGCCCTCCTGGTTTGCGGAGGCGCAACCAATCATGGCTGCTTATGCGGCCAACATGACGCTGATCGGCCCTGCTGGATCAGGTCAACTCGCGAAGATGGTAAACCAAATCTGCATCGCGGGCGTGCTGCAGGGACTCGCGGAGGGCCTGCACTTCGCCAAACGCGCCGATCTCGACGTTGAGAAGGTCATTGCAGCGATCTCCAAAGGTGCGGCGCAGAGTTGGCAGATGGAAAATCGTTGGAAGACGATGAGTGAAGGCCGCTTCGATTTCGGCTTCGCAGTCGACTGGATGCGCAAGGATCTGGGGCTTGTGCTTGATGAGGCGGAGCGCAACGGCGCGCGGCTCGATCTCACGGAACTCGTCGATCGCTATTACGCGGATGTGCAGGCGATGGGCGGCAAACGTTGGGATACGTCGAGCCTCATCGCGCGGTTAGAGCCTCCGAAGACGTGAACGTGGTGAGCGCCGCGTTAATCGGGAAGCTGAATTCGTAATTGACGTTACGAGCACGTTTCAATCTCTCTTAAAGGCTGTCGTGTAAGTTGCGCGCTTCGCTGGGCGGGAGCGTTGTGCCTTGGACGTGAAGAACTGGACCGTTCTGGTTGTCGAGCCGAACAAGTTCGAAGGTCAGATCATTCTCGATCTGCTTCGGAATGCAGGCGTCGACAAAGTGAAGGTCGTCATGGACCAAGCTGCGGCGTTGGACCTGCTTGAGGTTTACAACGCCAATGTCGTGATCGCGTCGTTCGAGATGGGCCCGCTCGATGGCGCGGCCTGGACGCGCGTTTACCGCCGCAACCGCAAGCTGCCCGGCCGCAAACAAGCGATCTTCATTACATCTGGCGCCTTTTCGCTCGCTATGGCCGAGCAGTGCCGCCACGCTGGCGCAAATGCGCTCATCGGCAAGCCGATCTCGGCCAAAGTGCTGATGGCGACGATTGCGAAGGTTCTCAGCAAACCGCGCGAGTTCATCGATGCGGAGGGCTATGTCGGTCCGTGCCGGCGTGCCGGCATCGTCACCGCGGGCGCGCCCAAGAAGCGCAGGAAGGTGGACGGCGAAGTGGCCTCGCAGGTTGATCCGAGGACCGTGCAGACGGTGGTCGAAAGTCTTGTTGCTGCTGCCGCGGCCTACGCGCTGGACGCCAGGAAGCTCGAGCCCTGCGAAGCGGCGCTGCGTCAGGTTCAGGCCTATGCTGTGAACGCTGGCGATGGGCCGCTGATGCGGGCGTGCGCGGCGTTTGCTCTGCAGCTCTCCTCGGCCAAGGGCCTCCGTCCGGAAGCGGTTCGCGCCTCGCTGGAAGTGTGCGTCAACGGTGTGGTCAAGCTCGTCTCTCTGGGCGCCGATCAGGGCGCGCGGCGCGAAGAGATCGCCGAAGGCGTGCGCCAGGCGGTCGGAAAGGCTTCAATGCAACGTGCGGCCTAAGCGCCCAGAAGTTCTGCAGCTTTTGGCGCGAAATATGTAACGACCCCGTCGGCGCCGGCGCGTTTGAACGCCGTCAAGCTCTCAAGGATCGCGCGTTCCTCGTCGAGCCAGCCGTTCGCGCTCGCGGCCTTGATCATTGCGTATTCACCGCTCACTTGGAACGCATAAGTCGGCAGTGCAAACTCGCGCTTCACCCGGGCGACGATATCGAGATACGGCAATCCCGGCTTCACCAGCAGCAGGTCGGCGCCTTCGTCGACGTCCATGGCGACTTCACGCATGGCTTCGTCGCTGTTGGCGAAGTCCATTTGGTAGGTGCTCTTGTCGCCTGGGTTGGCGATGTCGCCTGACCCGAGCTTTCCCGAGCCGATCGCTTCGCGATAAGGGCCGTAGAAGGCTGACGCGTACTTCGCCGCGTACGACATAATGAGCGTGTCCTGAAAGCCCACTTCATCGAGACCCGCGCGAATGGCGCCGATGCGCCCGTCCATCATATCGGACGGCGCAACAATATCGGCGCCCGCGCGCGTTTGAACGATCGCCTGTTCAACAAGCACTTTCACTGTCTCATCGTTGGCAATGCGGCCGTCCTTTAGCAGGCCGTCGTGGCCATGATCCGTGAACGGATCCAGCGCGACATCGACCATGATCCCGACGTCAGGCGCCGCGTCCTTCATCGCGCGCACGGCGTTGCAGACCAGCCCGTTGGCATTCAGCGCTTCCTTTCCGGTCGCGTCCTTCTTGGCGCTGTCGATGAACGGAAACACCGCGATCGCTGGAATGCCAAGTTTCTGTGCACGCTTCGCCGCGTTTGCCGCAGCGCGTACCGAAAGCCGCGCCGTGCCCGGCATAGCCGAGACGGCGATTTCGTCCTCGCTACCTTCATGGACAACGACCGCCCAGATGAGGTCGTCGACGCTCAAGCGATGCTCGCGTGTGAGCCGGCGCACCCAATCGCTTTGGCGAAGCCGGCGCGGACGAGAATTCGGGTACTTTCCAGTGTAATTCATGCGAACCGTTCGCAACTGCGCGTCGCCGGATGCGGTTTCGCGCCTCAGTTACCTAAACCATGGCTTCAGTTACTTTGAGCCATCGCAATGTCCTATAACACAGGCTAGGCCAAGAGCTGACGCCCGTGAGATGATGCCGACGTGAGAGACGCCGACAAAGAAGTGTTCGAGAACGCCGTCGCGAGCATTCGCGACGAGGGGCGTTATCGCGTGTTTGCGGACATCATGCGTGAGCGGGGCCGCTTCCCGCACGCAACGCTGAGGCGCGCCGATGGCACGACGCGCGACATCGTTGTCTGGTGCTCGAACGATTACCTCGGCCAGGGCCAAAGCCCCGAAGTGCTCGATGCGGCCCATGCGGCTCTCGACAAGGTCGGCGCCGGCGCCGGCGGGACGCGCAATATCTCCGGTACCACGAGCTACCACGTCGACCTCGAAGCTGAACTTGCGTCATTGCATGGCAAGGAAGCGGCGCTGCTCTTCACCTCGGGGTATGTCTCGAACGACGCGACGCTTTCGACACTGGCAAAGCTTTTCCCGAACTTATGGATATTCTCGGACGCGCAGAACCATGCGTCCATGATCGAAGGCATCAAGCGCGCACGCTGCGAGTGCCGGGTGTTCCGTCACAACGATATTCAGCATCTCGAAGCGTTGATGAACGAAGCTCCGGCGGATGCGCCGAAGCTGATCGCATTTGAGAGCGTCTATTCGATGGACGGCGACACCGCGCCGATCGAGGCGATTTGCGATCTTGCCGAAGCCTACGGCGCGATGACGTATCTCGATGAGGTTCACGGAGTCGGCCTTTACGGGCCCACGGGCGGCGGTGTCGCTGAACGTGACGGCGTCATGCATCGTGTGGACTTCATCGAAGGCACGCTCGCAAAAGCATTCGGCACGATGGGCGGCTACGTCACCGGGCCGGCCGCCGCAATTGATGCAATCCGTTCCACGGCATCGGGCTTCATCTTCACTACCTCACTCGCACCATCGGTGGCGGCGGCGGCGCTGGAAAGCGTGCGGATCGTGAGGGAATGTCCGCATTTGCGCGATCGCCTGCAGGATCGCGCCGAACGTTTGAAAGCACTGTTGCGTGAGGCCGGGCTACCGGTGATGTCGGAAAGCACAACGCACATTGTGCCGGTGCTTGTGGGTGATGCGGCGCGCTGCAAGAAGATTTCGGACATTCTGCTCGAAGATCACGGCATCTACGTGCAACCGATCAATTATCCGACTGTACCACGCGGCACCGAGCGCTTACGCATCACGCCCAGCCCCTTCCACGACGACGAGCTGATGGATCGCCTCGTCGCGTCGCTCAAAGCCGTTTGGGCGATGTGTCCCGTGCATTTGACTGCGTGAGCGGCGAAGACCGGGAAGTCATCTTCGAAATCACCCGCATAGGGGACGCGCAGCGCGTCGCCGCAATTGATGTCGCGAGCGGTGTCGAAGTCGTGGTGCAGGCGCCAGCAAGCGCCGCGCTGGCGGATGTGCGCGCGTTGGCGTTGCGGAAGCTGGAGCGCGCTCTGGGCGAGAATGGCGCCGCGGGCGATGGCCGGCGCGGAAAGCTGGTTTAGCCGTCCTTGCGGCGCACGCCCTTACCCAAGCCGATCTTCTTTGCGAATTCGGAGCGGCGCGCAGCGTAAGCAGGCGCCACCATGGGGTAGTCGGCGGGAAGGCCCCAACGCTTGCGATACTCGTCCGGGCTCATGTTGTAAGTCGAGCGCAAGTAACGCTTCAGCATTTTGAGCTTCTTGCCGTCTTCCAGGCAGATGATGAAGTCATGCTGGACTGACTTGTTGATTGGCGCAGCTGGCTTTGGACGCTCTACCGGACGCTCGATCGCGCCGCCTGAAAGTGTCGCCAAAGTGCTGTGAACCGAGCGAATTAGCTCGGTCAGCTCATCAGGCGACAATTTGTTGTTGGCGACGAAGGCCGCCACGATGTCGGTGGTCATGCGCATCGCGTCACCTTTATTGGCGACGTCGAGCTCATCCTCCTCCCCCATCTAGCACGCCTTATTTCTAGCCGAATACAGTGAAGTCTGCCGCGTATAGGCGTTAAAGCATAGAACCCGCAAGTATAACTATTGGCCTAGGCCATATTCCTGGCACTTTTGTTCCCGATTACGCGAGCAGTTCAGTAATTTTGCTTACGAGCGGCGAGCGAACTATGTTGGCAGAAGATTCCAACACCTGAAGTTGTGGACCCCGATAGATGACCCAGGCAGCCGGCAACGCCGCTGAACGCGACCGTTTTTTCGAAGCGCCGCTCGATCGCGCCGATCCCGACATCAATGCGGCCATCGCCGATGAACTGGGCCGCCAGAGAAAGCAGATCGAACTGATCGCTTCGGAGAACATTGTCTCGAAGGCGGTGCTGCAGGCGCAAGGCTCGGTGCTCACGAACAAGTACGCCGAAGGCTATCCCGGCCGTCGCTATTATGGCGGCTGCGAATTTGTCGACGAAGTCGAGCGTCTCGCCATCGATCGCGCCAAGCGCTTATTTGACTGCAAGTTTGCGAATGTGCAGCCGCACTCAGGAGCCAATGCGAACCAAGCCGTGTTCTTCGCGTTGCTGCAACCGGGGGACAAATTCCTCGGCATGGACCTAGCCTGCGGCGGCCACCTCACGCACGGATCGCCGGTGAACATCTCGGGCAAGTGGTTCAACCCGGTCGCCTACGGCGTGCGCGAGGACAATCATCTGATCGATATGGACGAGGTTGCTGACATCGCGCGCCGCGAAAAGCCGAAGCTGATCTTGGCCGGCGCGAGCGCTTATTCGCGGCAGATCGATTTCAAACGCTTCCGCGAGATTGCCGACGAAGTCGGTGCATTGTTGATGGTGGACATGGCCCACTATGCGGGACTGATCGCGGGCGGAGCCTATCAATCGCCGCTGCCGCACGCGCATGTGGTGACGACAACGACGCACAAGACGTTGCGCGGCCCGCGCGGCGGCATGATCCTGTCCAACGATGAAGACATCGGCAAGAAGATCAACTCGGCGGTGTTTCCTGGCCTTCAAGGCGGACCGCTCATGCATGTGATTGCGGCCAAGGCCGTGAGCTTTGGCGAAGCATTGCAACCGGAGTTCAAGGTTTATGCGCAACGCACCGTCGAAAACGCAAAGGCGTTGGCTTCGCGACTGATCGAGAACGGTCTCGCGGTTGTTTCCGGCGGCACCGACAGCCACCTGATGCTGGTCGACCTCAGGCCCAAGAAAGTCACCGGCAAGGCGGGCGAGCAAACGCTTGAGCGCGCGCTCATCACTTGCAACAAGAACGGTATTCCGTTCGATCCTGAGAAGCCGATGGTCACGTCTGGCATTCGCCTGGGCTCGCCGGCGTGCACGACGCGAGGCTTCGGTCCCGCGGAATTCCGGCAGGTGGCGGACTTGATCTGTGAAACCCTGGATGGCTTCGCGAAGTCAAACGGCGACAATTCGGCGACGGAAGCCGCGGTGGCCGCGAAGGTCGAGGCCCTCACGGCGCGGTTCCCGATATACAATTAGTGGTGCGGCAGCGCTGATTCGGGCGCGACCGCAGGGAGTTCGCCGAATGCGCTGCCCGTTTTGTCAGAACGAAGACACCCAAGTGAAGGACAGCCGTCCCACCGAGGACGGCGCTGCGATCCGCCGACGCCGGCAGTGCGACAAGTGCAGTTCGCGCTTCACGACATTCGAGCGCGTGCAGCTCCGTGACCTTGTGGTGCTGAAACGTTCGGGGCGTCGTGTTCCGTTCGATCGTGACAAGCTTGCGCGCTCGGTGGCGATCGCGTTGCGCAAGCGTCCGGTCGACGAGGAGAAGGTCGAGAAAATGATCTCGGATATCGTGCGTAGGCTCGAAAGTTCGGGTGAAAGCGAGGTCACGTCCGGCGTGATCGGCGAGATGCTGATGGCGGGGCTCCGCGAACTCGATTCCGTGGCGTACGTTCGCTACGCCTCCGTCTACAAAGATTTCGCCGAGGCGAGTGACTTCGCCGACTTCATCGAGGGCGCGGAAACCTCTCCCAAGGGCAAGGGCTAGGCGAGCGCCCTGGACCGGGCGACGCGCCGCGCGCATGTAGAGGCGCATGAACCGGCCGCAGGTCACGCTGAAACTGGCGACTTCGCTCGACGGGCGTATTGCGACCGCCGCGGGCGAAAGCCGTTGGATCACTGGCGAAGCATCGCGCGCTGAGGTGCAGAAGCTGCGCGCCGCGCACGATGCCGTCTTGATTGGATCCGGCACGGCGCGCGCCGACGACCCCGAGTTGCTGGCGCGAACCGTGCCTGCCCCAGAGCGGCAGCCGGTGCGCGTGGTGTTGGACACCGAGTTCTCGATTGCGCCGGGCGGGCGTCTCTTTGAGACGCTGGACCGTGCGACGTTGCTGATTATCGGCGCCGCCGATGCGGATAGTGGGCGGCGCGAAGCGCTGGAGCGGGCTGGCGCACGTACCGCGGGTGTCGCGCGCGGGCCGGCTGGCATCGATGCGGAAGCGGCCCTGGGCGTCATGGTCGGGCATGGCATTGAGGGCGTGTTGTGCGAAGGCGGCGGCAAGATTGCCGCCTCGCTTATTGCGGCGGAGGTTGTGGACCGGCTTGAGTGGTTTAGGGCGCCGATCGTGCTCGGCGCCGAGGGACGCTCAGGCGTCGCCGCATTAGCGTTGAGCAGCCTTGCCGACGCGCCACGGTTCAAACGCGTTGCATTGCGTGAGCTTGGACCCGACATCTGGGAAAGCTACGAGCGGGTTTCCTGATGTTTACGGGCATTGTCACAGCGTTGGGCGAGGTGAAGTCGGTGGAGGCTCTGCCGGGGCTGACGCGCCTCACCATTGCGGCGCCGTATGCGAGCGCCGAAATTGGTGCGAGCATTGCGCACGACGGCGTGTGCCTCACTGTTGTTGAAACCGAGACACACCAAAACGGCATGAGCTATGTCGTCGAAGTGGCGGCCGAGAGCCTGGCGCTCACCACAATGGGAGATTTGAAGGCCGGCGATCGTGTGAACTTGGAGCGTTCGCTCAAGGTCGGCGACGAACTCGGAGGCCATATCGTCCAAGGACACGTCGATGGCCTCGGTGAAGTGTTGTCGGTGCGGCAGGACGGCGAGGGCTGGCGTATCCGGGTGAAACCGCCGAACGAGATCGCCCATCTCATCGCGCAAAAAGGCTCGATCGCCATTGCCGGCGTTTCGCTGACGGTGAACGAAGTGGACAGCGAGGGCTTCGGCGTCTTGGTCATTCCGCACACGTGGGCAGTGACGACGCTGTCAAAGCTGCGGCCCGGCGATAGAGTGAACCTGGAAGCCGACATGATGGCGCGCTATGCCGCGCGTCTCGTTGAAGCGCGGAGAAATCAGTAATGGCGGCCAAGCCGTCCCCTGTGGATGAACTCAAGCGCGCGATCTCGCCGATCCCGGAGATTATCGAGGAGGCCCGCGAGGGCCGCATGTTCATCCTCGTCGATGAGGAGGATCGCGAGAACGAAGGCGATCTCGTTATCCCGGCGCAGTTCGCGACGCCGGAGAAGGTCAACTTCATGGCCCGCTATGGCCGTGGCCTGATTTGCTTGGCGCTGACGCCGGAGCGCACCGAGGCGCTGGGGCTTGACCCAATGACGCCACGGAACCAGACCCGCATGGGCACCGCATTCACCGTTTCCATCGAGGCGCGCGAAGGCGTCTCCACGGGGATATCTGCGCACGATCGCGCGCTGACAATCGCAACCGCGATCGATCCTACCAAAGATCGCCGTGATATCGTCTCGCCCGGCCACGTATTTCCGCTGACGGCGCGCGAAGGCGGCACGCTGGTGCGTGCGGGGCACACGGAAGCGAGCGTCGATATTGCGCGCGCTGCGGGGCTCAACCCCTCCGCTGTGATCTGCGAAATCATGAACGACGACGGCACAATGGCACGGCTGCCGGAGCTGATCGCGTTCGCGCAGTTTCACAATCTGAAGATCGGCGCGATTGACGAATTGATCGCGTGGCGGCGTGTGAATGAGCGCTTGGTCGAGAAGGTCACCGAGGCGCCGTTCGAGACGCGCGCCGGTAGTGGCTTCAAGCTCGTCGTATTCCGCAACAAGCTCGATGGCATCGAGCACGCCGCTCTGGTGAAGGGGGCGATAGTCGCCGACAAGCCGACGCTCGTGCGCGTTCACCGAATCGACTTCGGCGCCGACGTCATGGGCGGCTACGGCGCCCGCGCTGGCTTGATCGAGCGCGCCATTGCCGAGATCGAGCGGGAAGGCGCGGGTATTGTCGTGCTCCTTCGCGATCTCGTGCCCGACGTAATTTCGCGGCGCCTTAAAGGCGAGCCGCTCGAGGTTGAGGCGGATGATATTCGCCGCGTGATTGGGTTGGGGTCACAGATTCTGCGTGAATTGGGGGTTGGTCGAATGACGGTGCTTGGCGCGCCGCAGAAGATCGCTGGGTTGGATGGTTACGGCCTGACCATCGAAGGCTGGCGCGAGTTCAAGTCGTGAAGAACGTCGGCGATAAATCACCGGCGCCAAAGGTGCCGGGCGCAAAGCTGCTGCTTGTGGTTTCGCCCTATTATCGCGGCGTAGCGGACATGATGCAGCGTGGCGCGGAAGCGGCCGCTGAGCAGGGCGAGGCGACGCTCGACCGGATATTTGTGCCCGGCGCGTTCGAGATTCCGGCGGCGATCGCGCACGCCGCGAAGGCCAATCAGTACGACGGGTTTGTGGCGCTCGGCTGTGTCGTTCGCGGCGAAACGAGCCATTACGATTATGTCTGCGGCGAGAGTGCGCGCGGATTGATGAACCTCTCGACGTTCGAAGGGCTCGCCATTGGCTATGGCATCCTGACTGTCGAGACACTTGAACAGGCCGAGGTCCGCGCCGATCCCGCTCGTGGCGACAAGGGTGGCGAGGCGGTGAAGGCCGCGCTCTCGATGGTTGCGATCAAGCGTCGTTTCGCAGGTGGCCAGCGATGAGCGCCAACACCAATCTGTCGCGTAGCGTCGCCCGCTTGGCGGCGGTGCAGGCGCTCTATCAGATGGAAGTATCGGGCGCCACGACGGCTGATGTGACTGCTGACTTTACTGCGGGTAAACTGCCGCGCGAGACGGAAGCCTCGTACACCGACTCCGAGGGCGATTTCGATTTATTCAAAGTACTTGTAGAGAAAGCCGTCGATCGTCAGGCCACTTACGATCGCGCGATTGCGCGGCATTTGAGCAAGGGTTGGCGTTTGGAGCGTATCGACGCCGTGGCCCGCGCCATCTTGCGCGCAGGCGCCGCGGAGTTGGAGCAACGTACTGATATTCCAGTTGCGGTCGTGATCGACGAATATGTCGAGATCGCAAAAGCCTTCTTCGAGGGACCGGAGCCGGGCTTCATCAACGCCACATTAGATGTTGCAGCGCGCGACTTGCGTCCGACGGAACAAGGCGCATAAGCGGCGGCATGTCCGCTGACGAATTCGCCGTGATTCGAGATTTGTTTGCACCGCACGCCACCGCTGCAGGCGCGCGCGCCCTGCGCGATGACGCGGCCGTGCTCGAAGCGCAGGGCCAACTCGTTGTAACGACAGATACAATCGTCGAAGGCGTCCATTTCCTCGCGACCGATCCGATTGAGACGATCGCGATGAAGGCTCTCCGCGTGAATGTGTCCGACATTATCGCGAAGGGTGCGCGACCGTCAGCGGCGCTTCTGAACTTGGCCTGGAGTGACGCGCGGCCGTCCTCCGAGATCGCGCCATTTGCGGAAGCGTTCGGCCGCGATCTCAGGTTCTTCGGGGTGAGCCTGATCGGTGGCGACACGACATCGACGCCTGGCCCGCTGACCGTTTCCGTAACCCTTTTCGGCGAACCGCTGGGAACGCGCGTGCCGGCGCGGGCGGATGCGCAGGTCGGCGAAGATGTTTGGCTGATCGGCGGTGAGATCGGATCGGCATGGCTTGGATTGCAGCTACGCACCGGCGCATTGGATCTGGCGCGTTTGCGACAGGGGCGCGATGATATGCAGGCGCAGATGGATTCGCGCGCGTTGTCGCCGCAAATGCCCGACTATCTGAAGCTGCCAAACGAGGATTTCGATGCGGAAGCCGCTTGGCTGATGACCGCGTACCTCGCGCCGTTCGTGCGCCCGGAGTGCGCGAGTATAGTTTCCAAGTTTGCCTCGGCGTCTATGGATGTTTCGGACGGGCTCGTTGCCGACGCGCGCAAGCTCGCCGATGCCTCAGGCGTGGCGCTGAAAATCGAGATCAACGCAGTCCCGTTCTCAGTTGCCGCCGAGCGTTGGGCGTTTACGGGCGGCGATGTCCGCAAGCTGATCACCGGCGGCGATGATTATGTGGTGTTGTTTACGGCGCCGTCTGAGCTGCGCACCGCGATAGAGGCGGAAGAAGGCAGCCAAGCGCTTCGTCTTGCGCGCATTGGCGTTGTCGAGGCCGGACACGGTGTGGCCGTGGTTGACCTCAGGGGACAGATCGTCGCTATCTCCGAAGCAGGCTACGCGCACAAGCTCGGCCGCTGATCGCTGCCGAAACATTTACGCGGCGCTAACCATTGTGGCGGACGCTCCCGCGCATGAAGAAGCAGCACGCCGTCGCCCGCGCAATCGCCGCGGCCATGATCGCTTCGACCTTGCTTGCCGGGCTCGCGAATGCGTCGGGGCCATCGGCGAAAGGCAAAGCGAAGGGTGAGGCAGAAGGGGGCGAGCAGCTCTCATCGCGTTCAATGGATGCGCCGTATCTGGCCGTTCCGGTGGTTCGTGATGGCCAGTTGGTGAACTACCTCTTCGTTTCGATCCGCATTGAAGTCAGCCAGGGCGTGGATCTGTGGCGAACGCGCGAGCGGGCGCACTTTCTCCGCGACGCGTTAGTCCGGGCCAGCCATAGCAACGATCTGACGGACCCCAACGATTCCAATGCGTTGAACGAAGCGCGCGCCATTGAGGTGTACCGAGCCGCGGCAATTCAAGCGCTAGGCGAGAACGCCGTCGGGCCGGTTACGGTCATCGCGACCTATTCGAGCCAAGGTTCCGGCATCTAAGACAGCAAGGCTGCCCCGCCATTGCGGAATCTAACGAGTTTTGGCAGTAACCGCGCCACCTGAGGGGGAAGCGTTTCCGCAGACGGACTGTCGCGGGGCGGCCAACCCAATTCCCCAACCCGGCGCCGTCTCGATGGCGCGCGCCCAGGACCTCAAAAATGAGCAACGAACTCATCTTGTGGTTGGTCGTCATCGCCGGCGTTATCGCCGCGCTTTACGGCTACCTCGAAACACAAGCGATTACGAAAGCCAGCGCCGGTTCGGACCGGATGAAAGAAATCGCGGCGGCGATTCAGGAAGGCGCTAAGGCCTATCTGAACCGTCAGTACCGCACGATCGCGATCGTCGGCGTCGGCGTCGTCATCGTTCTGGCGATCCTGTTCAAAGGCTGGGAAATCCCAGTCGGCTTCATCATCGGCGCGGTGCTCTCGGGCGCGGCCGGTTTCATCGGCATGAACGTCTCGGTGCAAGCGAACGTGCGCACGGCGGAAGCGGCGCGCCAGTCGCTCGCCGGCGGCCTGAAGATGGCGTTCAAGGCCGGCGCGGTGACGGGCATGCTCGTCGCCGGCGGCGCGCTCTTCGGCGTTGCCTTCTACTACGCGATCCTCACGCAAATGCTCGGCCTGGAGCCGACGAGCCGCACGGTTGTGGACTCGCTCGTCGCTCTCGGCTTCGGCGCTTCGCTGATCTCGATCTTCGCCCGTCTCGGCGGCGGCATCTTCACCAAGGGTGCGGACGTCGGCGGCGATATGGTCGGCAAGGTCGAAGCGGGCATCCCCGAAGACGATCCGCGCAACCCGGCTACGATCGCTGACAACGTTGGCGACAACGTTGGCGATTGCGCCGGCATGGCCGCCGACCTGTTCGAAACCTATGCGGTCACCGCGGTCGCCACGATGGTGTTGGGCTCGATCCTCTTCCGCGAAGCCGCGGAAGTGGCTGATGTCATGTTGCTGCCGTTGGCGATCGGCGGTCTCGCCATCGTAGCCTCGATCATCGGCACCTACTTCGTGAAGCTCGGCCCGTCGAACAACATTATGGGCGCGCTCTATAAGGGCCTGATCGCCGCCGGCATCCTTTCGGCTTTCGGTCTCGCGCTTGCGATCCACCTGACGGTGGGTTGGAGTGCGATCGCGCCGAGCCTCGGACCGACTTCCGAACTCGCCGGCGTTACCGGCCAAGATCTGTTGGTTTGCGGTCTAATCGGCCTGCTCGTCACGGGCGCGATCGTCTGGATCACGGAGTACTACACCGGCACGGGCTTCCGTCCGGTGAAGAGCGTCGCTGAAGCCTCGAAGTCGGGCCACGGCACAAACGTCATCCAAGGTCTCGCGGTCTCGATGGAATCGACAGCGCTGCCGGCGATCACCATCGTCGCGGGCATCGTGGCGTGCTTCACGCTGGCCGGCCTGTTCGGCATCGCGATCGCTGTCACGACCATGCTCTCGGTCGCGGGCATCATCGTAGCTCTCGACGCGTTCGGCCCGGTGACGGACAACGCCGGCGGCATCGCCGAAATGTCGGAACTGCCGAAGGAAGTACGCGTCACCACCGATGCGCTCGACGCCGTTGGCAACACGACGAAGGCGGTTACCAAGGGCTACGCGATCGGTTCGGCCGGTCTGGGCGCCCTGGTTCTGTTCGCGGCGTACTTTGAAGATCTGCGCTACTACGCGGGAAACGCCGCCGAGTATCCGTTCTTCGCGAACGTCGTGCCGGACTTCGCGCTCAACAATCCGTATGTGATCGTCGGTCTCTTCGTTGGCGGCTTGCTGCCGTATCTGTTCGCCGGCTGGTCGATGACCGCGGTGGGCCGTGCGGCGCAACAGGTCGTCGAGGAAGTCCGCCGTCAGTTCCGCGAAATCCCGGGTATCATGGAACGCACCGCCAAGCCGGATTACGGCAAGGCCGTCGATATCCTGACGCAAGCGGCGATCAAGGAAATGATCGTCCCGTCAATGCTGCCGGTGCTCGCGCCGATAGCGTTGTTCTTCGTGGTCTGGGCCATCGCTGGCCCGAGCCAAGGCTTGGCCACGCTCGGCGCGCTGCTTGTCGGCGTGATCGTGACGGGTCTCTTCGTCGCCATCTCGATGACCTCGGGCGGCGGCGCTTGGGACAATGCCAAGAAGCTGATCGAAGAAGGCCATCACGGCGGCAAGGGCTCTGACGCCCACAAGGCCGCCGTCACAGGCGACACCGTCGGCGATCCCTACAAGGATACGGCGGGCCCCGCTGTGAACCCGATGATCAAGATCACAAACATCGTCGCACTTTTGCTGCTCGCGGTGCTGGCGCACTGGAACGGCTAATTCAGCGACACGCTGAAAAGCAAACGCCCCGGCAGCGATGCCGGGGCGTTTTTCTGTCCTCGCTCTCGAAAGAGAAATCTATTGGTTCGGGCGTCCGCCGCGCTCTTCCATCTGGATCGGCGGTGCACGGCCGACGTTGCCGAGCAATTGTTCGATGACGCCGAGCTCGCGGCCACGCGTCGGCGTGATTTCATCGCTATAGGCGACGAGTCGGCCACGCTCGAGGCCGTACTTCTCGACCGCCGAAACCGTGTCGCCATCAAAGCGAACGACCATCACGCGGCGCTCGGTGATGCGCGGCGTGTAGAACGCGACGCTCTCCTGTACCGAACTAACGTAGTACCAAGCGGTCTGGTCGAAGACCGCAGTGGTCGACGGCGAGCCGAAGCGCTGCACAACCGTGTCTCGGGTATCAACCCCGACTTGCGGATCAGGGATCTCCTGATTGTTGCGGTCGGGCAAGAAGCCATTGTAGGTGTGCGTCGGCGCGCACGCCGATGTCGCTGCAGCGGCAGCAACGAGAGCCGCTGCCGAAAGACGCAAAAGTCCGCGCTTCATCCGTCACCCTTTTGGGCGTCATGCCCGCGTGGAACGGGGTACGGCGTGCCGGGCGGGCGGGCAAGAGGGGAGCACAGGGCAGGACATGCCGATCTGGCCTTTTCACCGGTCACGGGCGGACGCTGACGCCGAAACCCTGGTTTCGGCCGTAACGGCGGCAAGCCGCCGCCCCGAGTTTTATGCGCCTGGGCGTGTTCCTGACACCATGGAGGGCCGGTTCGAGCTGATGACGGTTCATGGCGTTCTGGCGATGTTGCGCCTCCAGGCGGACCCCGCCCTGAAGCCTCTGGCTCAGAGCTTCATAGATCGCCTGTTCAGCCTCTTTGATGCGGGGCTCCGCGAAGCGGGCGCCAGCGATACCGCAGTGCCGAAACGCATGCACAAGCTCGCTGGCGACTTCTACGGCAGGTTGGACGCTTACGGCGCGGCCTTGTCGGACCCGCTTGCGCTGGAGGCTGCCCTCGCACGCAACGTTTGGCGGCTGGAATCACACCCTTTCGCTCCCGCGCTGGCGGCGTACGTCGCAAACACGGCGCAAACTCAGGCTGCCGCCCCGATTTCAGCCATGTTCTCCGCGGAGGGCTGGCCTGCGCTGTGAGGAGGGCCGTTTGGCTTTCCGCTAGGGCGGGACTATGGTCCGGCCACTTCGCCAGAGCCAGGCGCAGGGACGATCAGGACAATCACAAGCCATATGACGAACGGTCTCGTTCTTTCCATTGACGGGATGGGCGGCGATTCCGCGCCGGACATCGTCGTCGAAGGCGTCGATATTTTCGCACGCACACATCCTGACGTTCGCTTCCTTGTGCACGGTGACGCCGCGCGCATCGGCGCGTTGATGGAGAAGTACGCCGCTGCGAAGGCGGCCTCCGAAATCGTGCCGGCCGAAAAGGCGATCGGTATGGAAGTGAAAGCGAGCCAGGCGCTGCGCCAAGGCAAAGGTTCAAGTCTCTGGAATGCGGTGCAGGCGGTTGAGCACGGCAATGCGCACGCTGTCGTCTCAGCGGGCAACACCGGCGCTTACATGGCGATCGCGATGTTCCGTCTGCGCACCATGGATGGCGTCCATCGGCCGGCGCTCGCGACGCGATGGCCGACGATGAAGGGCGGATACACGGTAATGCTTGATGTCGGCGCGAATGTTGAAGCCGATGCCGAGCAGCTCGTTGAGTTCGCGATCATGGGCGAGGCATTCGCCCGCGCGGTCTCGGACGAAGCGCGCCCGAAGGTGGCGCTGCTGAATGTCGGCGCCGAAGATCAGAAGGGCCACGAGGAAATTCGCGCAGCCGCCAAGCTCATTCGCGAGACTGGGGTAGACATAAATTTCCAAGGTTTCGTCGAGGGCGACGACATCTCCAAGGGCACGGCTGACGTGGTCGTGACAGATGGCTTTACCGGCAATATCGCGCTCAAAACCGGTGAGGGCACCGCGCGCCTGGTGGGCCAATTGCTGCGCGAGGCTCTTACCAGCGGACCCCTCTCGCAGCTCGGCGCGTTGATTGCCTATCCCGCTCTCAAGAAGCTTCGAACGCGTATGGATCCTGGCGCCTTCAACGGCGCATTGTTCCTCGGTCTCAATGGCCTCGTGGTGAAGAGCCACGGCAGCGCCACGGGCCCTGGGTACGCGGCTGCAATCGGCGTCGCAGAAAAACTCGCACGCAGCCATTATCGGGAAGAGGTTGCGGCCAACATCCAACGCTTATCGCAAGCCAACGCGAGCGCCGCCGCCGCATCGGCCGGAGACGCGCAATAATGGCGCTGCGTTCCGTTCTAACGGGAGTCGGCTCGTACCTGCCGGCGCGCGTGCTTTCGAATGCCGAACTAGCCAAGCGCGTCGATACAAGCGACGAATGGATCGTAGAGCGTACCGGCATCCGCGAGCGTCATATCGCGGCGGACGATGAGTGGACTTCCGATCTCGCCTGTGCGGCGTCCATCAACGCGCTGAAAGCAGCGGGTCGTGACGCGAAGGACATAGATCTCGTCATCGTCGCGACCACCACACCCGACCTCACTTTTCCGGCCACAGCTGCGCGTGTCCAAGCCGAGCTCGGCGTGGCTGAAGGCGCGGCGTTCGACCTTCAGGCCGTGTGCTCCGGCTTCATTTTCGCACTGGCGACGGCTGACAACTTTCTCGCGCGCGGGCAGGCGAAAGCGGCGCTGGTGATCGGCGCCGAAACCTTCTCACGCATTATGGATTGGGAAGATCGCGGTACCTGCGTGCTGTTCGGCGATGGCGCCGGCGCGGTCGTGCTCGAGGCGCGCGAGGAAGTCGCCGATCGCGGCGTGATCTCCACCTTCCTGCGCACCGATGGGCGCATGCACGATCTGCTCTACGTCGATGGCGGCCCTTCGCAGACGCAATCGGTCGGCAAGGTGCGGATGGTCGGCAATGCCGTGTTCCGTCAGGCGGTGGAGCACATTTCCGGCGCCATGTTGGAAGCATGCGCCCGTGCGGGCATCCCGCTTGATGAGGTCGATTGGTTCGTCCCGCACCAGGCCAATCAGCGTATTCTCGATGGCGTGGCCCGCAAGTTAGGCATCGATGTGGATAAGGTCGTCTCCACCGTGGCCCAGCACGGAAACACGTCGGCTGCTTCAGTGCCCTTGGCGCTCGACGTCGCGACGCGGGATGGGCGGATCAAGAAGGGCGATTTGGTGCTGATGGAAGCGCTCGGCGGAGGGCTGACATGGGGCGCGGCGTTGGTCCGGATGTGAACGTCTCCGCAACAATTGACCTAAGCTACAGAGACGACTAGCTTTTCCGGGCGCATGAGGTGTGCGCGGCGGAGGGGGCTCCGGTGACAGGCAAGACCGTTACACGCGCCGATCTCGTCGAAGCGTTGGCGAAACGCGCCAATATGCAGCGCGCCGACGCTAACCGCCTTCTCACCCGCATGCTCGAAATGATGCAGGACGCGCTCGTCGAAGGCGAAACAGTTAAGTTGTCGCGCTTCGGGAACTTCAACGTGCGCGCAAAGCGCCAGCGCATCGGTCGCAACCCCAAAACCGGCGAAGAAGTGCCAATCACGCCGCGCCGCGTGGTGACCTTCCGTCCGTCTCAAATGCTGCGCGAGTTTGTGGAAAAGGGCGGCCGCGGGCGCGCGAAGACCTGAGCGCGCGCGAGCGCTTGATCTTTTTATCGCAAGGCTATGTTCTGCCTCCCGAGACTTACGCTCGGAGGGTGGGATGTATCTGAAATCGTTGATCGGCGCTGCTGCGCTCCTGGGGCTCGGCGCCTGCGCGACGCTCACCGGCGGGGAGGAGGGCGCGCCTGCGCCGGCCTTCAACGCCGCCGCCTGTGTCGAGAAGGATTTCGTGATCTACTTCGATGAGAATTCGAGCGAGCTTACTGAAGAAGCGCGGCGGATCATCGATCTGCAGGCGCGGGACATTCGTGGGTGCACGATCGATAGCGTGCGCATCATCGGCCTTTCTGATCAGGAAGAGGGCAACGCCGAATCCGCACGCGCGCTATCCGTGCGCCGCGCCGAAGTGTTGGCGGATTATCTCGCTGGCCGAGCAAGCTGGCCGCGGTCGCGCTTCCAATTGTTGGCGACAGGCGCCCGCGGCGCGACGACCGCAGAAGGCCTCGACGTTCCTGTCCGCAACCGCGCCCGCATCATCGCGGCGGCACGGGCCCCGTAATCGGAAAAATTGGTCGGAGCGGCGGGATTCGAACCCACGACCCCTAGTCCCCCAGACTAGTGCGCTAACCGGGCTGCGCCACGCTCCGACCGTCCGCGGGCGCTTGGGCCGCCCGCAGGAGCGGTGTCTTTAGCTGTCCCGCCGCGCACTCGCAACGCGCATATTTCAACCTTTGGCGGGCGCGCCCGCGCGCGTAGCCCAACGATTGTTGCG
>CALBST010000328.1 GCA_937967425.1 uncultured Caulobacteraceae bacterium | reverse complement strand
ACGAGGAAGTGTTCGAAATGAACAATGGCTGCGTCTGCTGCACCGTGCGCGGCGATCTGATCCGCATCATTGAAGGTTTGATGAAGCGTAAGGGCGGCTTTGACGCCATCCTTGTGGAGACAACCGGCTTGGCGAAGCCCGCTCCGGTTGCGCAAACCTTCTTCGTGGACGCCGACGTGCGCGCCAAAACCAAGCTCGACGCGATCGTCACCGTCGTTGATGCGAAGCACGTCCTTGAGCAGCTGAAGAACAATGAGGAAGCGGGCGAGCAGATCGCGTTTGCGGACGTAATCCTTCTCAACAAAGTCGATCTCGTCTCGAAGGACGAACTCGCGGCGGTCGAACGCGCCATCCGTCAGGTTAACGCGACAGCGCTCCTGCACAAAATGCAGCGCGGCGATATTGCGCTCGATAAGATCATGGGCCTCGGCGCCTTCGAACTCGATCGCGTCACCGAAATCGATCCGCACTTCCTTCCGGATCACGATTGCGACGATGCCTGCGCACATCACGATCACGACCACCACGGCCACGATCATCACCACCACGAACATGACCACGATCACGTCTCGGCCAGCGGCATTACCAGCGTTTCGCTCTCCACCGAGAAATTGATCAACCCAGAGAAGCTGCTGCCTTGGCTGAACGAAATCACCCAAGCGCGCGGCCCGGATATTCTCCGCCTCAAAGGCATTTTCGCGTTCCCGGATGAACCGAAGCGCTTCGTCGTACAGGGCGTCCATATGATCGTTGAAGGCGACACCCAGCGCGACTGGAAAGAGGGCGAAAAGCGCATCTCGCGCCTGGTCTTCATCGGCAAGAACCTCGATCGCGCCGAACTGGAGACCGCCTTCGCGGCGTGCGCGGCGTGACAGCGCAAGTCTACGAAAACGGCCGCCGCCTGGCGATCGGCCCGGGCGCAACGTCGGTCCACTGGATCGGCGGCGAAGCGCTATTTTCGCTGAGCGATGGCAGCGTGTTCGCGGCGGCGCGTGAAGGCGAAACACGGCGCATCACCGCCCATGACGGCGTCATCCTCAGCGCCACGCTGCACCCGGACGGCAAGCGCCTCGTCACCGGCGGCGATGACGGCGCCATCAAGGCGATCTCACCGGATGGTGAAGTCATCACGCTCGGAGACGTCCGCAAGTGGGTTGATCATCTCGTCTCGAACCCGGCGTCCGGCGTGATCGTCGCCGGCGTCGGCAGGGACGCGATCGTCTTCAAAGGCGACAAGGAGGCCCACCGCTTCACGCACCCCTCGACCATCGGCGGCATCGCGCTCGACGCCAAGGGCCGCCGTCTTGCGGTGAGCCATTATGGCGGCGTCACCATGCGCCTCGTGCTGGCGGCCGATGACAAGGGCAACGCCCTCAAATGGGCCGGATCACATCTGGCGATCACGCAATCACCCGAAGGCGAATACGTCATCACCGGCATGCAGGAAAACGCCCTGCACGGCTGGCGCTTGCCAGAGAAAACGGATCTGCGCATGGACGGCTATCCCGCGAAAACCAAATCGTTCTCGTGGGACAAACGCGGCCGTTGGCTCGCGACCTCCGGCGCCAACGCCGCCATCGTCTGGCCTTTCGTCGGCAAGCTCGGGCCCCAGGGCAAACCGCCGCTGCAGCCCGGCGAACGCGGCGAGGCGCTCGTCACCGCCGTTGCGTTTCATCCGAATGAAGAAGTGCTCGCCATCGGCTATTCCGATGGCGCCGCCATTCTCGTGCGCTTTGCGGACTCTCTCGGCATGGAGTTGGACGAAGCGGGCGAAGGCGCAGTAAGCGCGCTCGCTTGGTCGCCGGACGGCAAACACATCGCCCTCGCCGACGAAGCCGGTCGCGGCGCGATCATCACCGTCTGATCAGCGCGTCTCCCACGCCAGCCACACCGCGATCAACGCGATTCCGATGGCGAGCGCGCGCCGCACCGGCGCGGCGCCGCGCGACTTTGCGATCACGGCGCCGGCGTGAGACGCGCCCAGCACGATCAGACCGTGGATGATGAGGCTGACCAGCAGATGGAGAGAGCCCAGGATCAACGCCTGCACCCAGAACGGCGCATGATCGGCAGCGATGAAGCCAGGCAAGAGCGTCACATAAAACACCAGCGCCTTTGGATTGAGCACATTTGCGATCAAGCCGCGCCAGAACGGCGCGTGATCGACATCGCGCGCATGCCCTGGCGAAGTCTCGCTCGCACCACGCCAAGCTTCCCACGCGAGGTAGAGCAAGTACGCCACGCCCGCCCACCGCAGCGCGCCATACACGAGCGGCGCCGCGGCCAGAATCTCAGCGACGCCGAGCACCGCCAACAACATGTAGAAGGCAAGGCCGAGAGTAACGCCCGCAACCGCCTTGAACCCCGCCGTACGTCCCTGCGAAGCGCTCAGCGCCGCGAGGTAGCCCATGTTCGGGCCGGGCGTGAGTTCGATGAGAAGCACCGCGATCAGGAACGGCGCCAACGCCGCCGGTTCGATCGGCAGACTATCCATTCGCTGGCGGCCGCTGCGCCTGCGCGGTCAGCACTTGATCCATCACGCCGAAGACGCCGGAAATCTCATTCACGATCCGCCGCGCCCGCGCTGGATCGACGAGCGGCTTAAACAGATCGCCGGGCTCAAATAGATTGCCGCCTTCAACCGCGACCAAACAATCGCCACCCTCGAACGCACAGCGTAGGCGCTTGCCGTGCAGTTTGGTCTCGAGCTCCAACAGCCGCTCCATCATCACCGGATGCAGCAGATAGCGCGCCTCGACCTGATCGGTGCCCCAAACTTCGAACGCCTTTTCTAAGCGGGAATCCACCAAGCGGACCCGCTCAAGCTTTTGCCCCTGCGCTTTGCCGCCGCCGAAGACATTGAACACGCCCGCATCACGCCGCACGATCGTCACACCCAAGAACTCACGCGGGAAATGCATGCGGATGAGCTGGCCGCGAAAGACGGTCGTGTAGCGCGTCCGGCCCTTGCTATCGGTGCTGCGCTGTTCGAGGTGTCCCTCGTAGAGCTCGAACGATGAGCTTTTATAGGTCCCACTGAACAAGTCCTCGAAGTTCGATCGCGCAAAACTCGGAACCAGGTTCAAACTGCGCAGGCGATCGAACGCGGGGGCCTGGAATCCACCCATCTTGAAGTCGGCGCCGATCGCGTCGGCGATCGCCGCGCAATATTGCTGCTTCAGAGTCTTCCCGACTTTCGCGAGCGGCTGGTACGCGATGACGCCGGCGACTACGCCGCCCATCAACAGCACGATCGGGATAATGTCCCACGCTTGCCAGAAGAGGTACGCGCCAATCGCAAGCGCCGCTACGATCCCGCCGCCGATCAGAGCCCGCTTCTTGAACGCGGCCACAGCGGCGACGCGATCGCCCTCGTTGGCGACAAAGCAGGGCTCGATCCGCTCTCTGTAGAGCCGCTCGAACGCCGCATCGTCCAGACGGGCGAGGTCAACGGCTTCCGACGCTTGTGTCACGCGATTCCTCCGATGCGCGGACCTTGCGCAAGCCGCCAGGCGATTGCAACTAAACCACGGCGCGGCAAGACTGCGATCATGATTGATCGCAGAACGCTCCTCGGCGCGGGCCTGGTCCTGACTGCTACCGCCGTACCGGCGCGCGCACAGGCCTCGCCGATCGCACACACGGCGTACGGCCGCGTGCGCGGCGCGCAAGCGGGCGATGTGCTCTCGTTCAAAGGTATTCGCTACGGGGCGCCGACGCGGCGCTTCCAAGCGCCGGAGCCGCCGCGCGCTTGGCGCGGGGTGCGCAGTGCGTTGAGCTACGGCCCCGCGTGCCCCCAACGCGGGCTGGAAGGCGAGGCGCAAAGCGAGGACTGCCTCTTCCTCAATATCTGGACGCCCGCGCTGAGCGGGCGCCGGCCGGTGCTGGTCTATATTCATGGCGGCGCTTACAACACCGGTTCTGGCTCAGACCCTGTCACAGACGGCGCAAGGCTTTCGGCGCATGGCGACGTGGTGGTGGTCACGCTCAATCACCGGCTTAACGCGTTCGGCTATTGCTATCTCGCCGCGCACGGCTTTCCCGACAGCGGCAATGCCGGCCAACTCGATCTCATCCTCGCGCTCGAATGGGTGCGCGATAACATCGCCGCGTTCGGCGGCGATCCGGCGTGCGTCACTGTCTTCGGCCAATCCGGCGGCGGCGCGAAGATCGCAACGCTGATGGCGATGCCGGCGGCGGCGGGGCTCTTCCATCGCGCCGCGACGATGAGCGGCCAACAAGTCACAGCCTCCGGCCCGCTCAACGCCACGCGCCGTACGGCCGCCTATCTCGGCGCCCTCGATCTCACGCTCGACAACTCACGCGCCATCGCGAGCTTGCCCGCATCACAACTGGTCGAAGCTCTTCAACCCACCGACCCGGTGCTCGGCTTCGGCTCGATCTATTTCGGCCCGGTCTTGGACGAACGTCATCTCACACGCCATCCGTTCTATCCCGACGCGGCGCCCCAATCGCTCTCAATTCCGATGATGATCGGCAACACGCACGACGAGACACGCGGCTTTGTCGGCGCTGATCGTTCGCTGTTTACATTGAACTGGGATGATCTCCCTGCACGGCTCGCCGGCGCCATGCGCGTCGATATTCTGCCGGCGCAGGTTATCGCCACCTACCGCCAGCTCTATCCGCATTATTCGCCGAGCGATGTCTACTTTGCTGCCTCGACGGCAGCGCGATCCTGGCGCGGCGCGTTGATCGAACTGGAGGCGCGGGCGCAGGCCAACGCGCCGGCCTTTGCCTATCAGCTCGATTGGCGAGCCCCCGCCGAGGGCGGCATTTTCGGCGCCCCGCACACGCTCGATATCCCGCTTGTCTTCGGCAACCTTGAAGC
>CALBST010000327.1 GCA_937967425.1 uncultured Caulobacteraceae bacterium | reverse complement strand
GAGCGCGAGCTTCACGATCGGTTCGAGCACAACGTCAGGAAGCGGCGGCAGCATCGGGCGCACCTGCGATGAACGTGCGTTGCGGTGTCGCGACATCGGGATAATCGCTCCTGAAGTGCGCGCCGCGGCTCTCGGTTCGAGCGAGCGCGGCGCTGAGTATGAGTTCGCTTGCGACAAGCGCATTGGCTTGGCCATGGCTTTCGCCGAGCGCGTGAACGTGGGCGAGGGCGCGTTTGAGCCCGGCGCCGTCTCGGACGACGTTCGCGTCCGCTTCCATAAGCCGGCGAAGCTCAGCGCGAGGTCCGTCAGCGAGTGTTGGCGGCGCGGTTGCGGGTTCCGGGGCGAGGGAAAGTTGTGAAGCGTCATCGCGCAGTCTGGCCGCGATTCGGTGCGCGAACACCACCGCTTCGAGCAACGAGTTGGACGCGAGCCGGTTCGCGCCATGCGCGCCGGTCGATGCGCATTCGCCCACCGCCCAAAGCCCATCGACGCTGGTTCTGCCCCAAATATCGGTGGCGACGCCGCCCATGTGATAGTGCGCGGCGGGCGCGATCGGGATCGGCGTCTCGCGCGGATCGAGCCCTGCGCTCATGCAGGCGGCGAAAACTGTGGGGAAGTGCGCCGGGAACTTTGCGCCGACCGCCTGGCGCGCATCAAGAAACGCGCCGCGACCCGCTTGCCGTTCAAGATGGATCGCCCGCGCCACCACATCGCGCGGCGCCAGATCATCGACGAAAGCTTCGCCCTTGCCGTTGACGACGTGCGCGCCTTCCCCGCGCAACGCTTCCGTAGCAAGCGGCGCCGGATCGCGGCCAATGTCGATCGCAGTCGGATGAAACTGCACGAACTCCGGGTCCGCGATCAGCGCGCCGACCCGTGCCGCCATTGCCAACCCTTGGCCCTGCGCTTCAGTCGGATTGGTAGTCACAGCGTAAAGCCCGCCAGCGCCGCCCGTCGCAAGAACTACTTCGTTGCCGGTGAAAACCTCATCGCCATCGCACAGCACGCCGCACACGCGCCCATTCGCATCGCGCAACAGCGCTCGCGCACGCTTGCGCTCAACGATTTCGATATGCGGCGCCGCCCGCGCCGCCGCGATCAGCGCGTCCATGATCGCTTTGCCGGCAAGATCGCCCGAAACCCGCACCACGCGCGGCCGCGAATGCGCGGCTTCCAGGCTTTGTGCCAGGGCGCCGTCGGAGGTGCGATCGAACGGAACGCCGAGTTCAATGAGATCAAGCACGCGCGCCGGTCCCTCGCGCGCAATCAGCGAAGCCACCGCCGGATCAACCAGCCCGGCGCCGGCTGCGACGGTGTCTTCCGCGTGCAGCTTCGGATCATCGCCCGGCGCCAAAGCTGCCGCCAAGCCTCCTTGCGCCCAAGCAGAGGAGGAGCCCTGGCCCAGCGGCGCTAGGCTCAGCACCACGCACCGCCGCGGCGCGAGTTTCAGCGCGAGAAACAATCCCGCCAGCCCTGCGCCGACGATAAGAACTGAATCAGAGCGATCCAGGCTAGGCATTTCGCTCCTCCTCGATGGAGGAGCTGTCAGCGCGAAGCGCTGACTGAGGAGGTGCGGCCAATGGTCTGGAAGAGTAAGCCTCGCGAGGCTCTTCCCTCAAAAACGGAGTGCGCACCTCCTCCGGCCGCTTTGCGGCCACCTCCTCCATCGAGGAGGAGGTCAGCGCAGACGCGAGAAGGTCACTTGGCTCGAAGCGTTGGAGTTCAGAACGCCGACGAGTTGATCGGCCTCGCCTGCTTGAAGCACGAAGTTGTCCGGCTGATAGCCCTCCAGCGGTTCGGCCATTTGACAGGTGATCGTGAACTGGCCGTCGTCGTTGACACCCGTGCAAGTTTGCCTGGCCGTGAGGAACGCGCCTTGGCCGGTGTCGCGGTTGACCAGCCGCTCGTTCGCAAGCAGCCGGATCGCATACCGGTTCGGCGCTTCGCGCGTGATCACCGCCGCTCCGCTCATGATCGCGCCGACTTGCTCGGTGCCATACGATTGCGTCTGAAACGCCCACGTACCCTCGAACGCGTCGCCGGTTTGAGCTTGCGCCAAAGGCGCGGCCGCCAAAGCCATCGCCGCGATCAGAAATCCACGCATAGTACGCTCCTCTTTCGCGGAGCGTGTTGGGCGGCGAAAGCGGCGGCAATTTGGCGCTTAAATGAGTTCTACCGCGACAGGCGGACGCCCCGTCGCAAAAGCCCGCGGCTTTTCCTTCGGCAGGTCGAGCATGCGCTGGATCGCGAGCTTCGCGCGCACGCGGACATCCTCTGGGATCGTCACTTCGTGCTTCATCTCGGCCAGCGCATCATAGATGCCCTCCAGCGTGATCCGCTTCATGTGCGGGCAGAGATTGCAGGGGCGCACGAAATCGACGTTCGGCGCCGCTTGCGCGACGTTGTCGCTCATCGAGCATTCCGTCAGCAACACGACTTTGCGCGGCTGCTTCTCGACGACATAATCCTGCAGCGCCGCCGTGGAGCCGGCAAAATCCGCAGCCGCCATCACGTCCGGCGGGCATTCCGGGTGCGCAAGCACGACGACGCCGGGATGCGCCTTGCGCAGATCGGCGATGTCTTCGGCGGTGAAGCGCTCGTGCACTTCGCAGCGGCCGTGCCAGGCGATGATCTTTATGCCGGTCTGTGCCGCGACGTTCTTCGCCAGATATTCGTCCGGCAGCAGAATGACGCGATCCGTGTTCCACTCGCGCGCCGCCCATTCGACAACGGCTGCGGCGTTCGAAGAGGTGCAGCAAACATCGCTCTCGGCTTTCACGTCCGCGTTTGTGTTCACGTACGTCACCACCGGCACGCCGGGATAGCGCTGCTTGATCAGCCGCAGGTCCGCGCCGGTGATCGAGGCGGCAAGCGAGCAGCCCGCGCGGAGATCTGGAATGAGCACCGTCTTTTCCGGCGCCAGGGTCTTCGACGTTTCCGCCATGAAGCGCACGCCGGCTTGCACAATGACGGCTGCATCCGTCTCCGCCGCTTCGCGCGCGAGTTGCAGCGAGTCACCACGGAAATCGCCGACGCAGTGGAAGATTTCCGAGGTCATGTAATTGTGCGCGAGGATGACCGCGTTCTTGGCGCGCTTCATCTTGTTGATGGCGCTGATCAGCGGCGCATACGCCGGCCACTCGACCGCCGGTATGACGTGCTTCACGCGTTCATAAAGCGGGGCGGTTTCGGCGGCGACTTCCGGCGTGTAGGCGAGGCCCCGGCGCTGGGCGGCGTCGAGCGCGCCCCAAGTGCCGTGGACCGAACGGGGATCGCAGCTGCCTTCGCTGCCGGTAAGCGGCGCATCGATTATCCGGGCCATGTTTGGCCTCCTCGCGCCAGAATGGCGCTTATGCTCAGTCGGAGCATATATAGGGTGTAAAACATGGCCGAGAAGACCCTCGGCCCCACCCTTATGCTACAAATGAGCATAACCTATGGGCGGACCATACTCCCAGGAATTCCCCCATGCAAGCGAAAGGCGACTTGTCCCTCCCTCGCGCGTTAGAACTCCGGTTCGTCCCAGAGGAGCCTTCATGCGCCATGTTTTGACGCTGCTCGCAGCCGCAACCCTCGTCACCGCCTGCGCCAGCACCGAGCAAACGCGTCCTGGCCCCACTGAGTCCGAAACCCCCGCGGCAGCGTTCGCGCTCCAGCCCGCACGTTTCGAAGACATTCCAGACTGGACGCGCGTCGATCTCGCGCCGGCTCTGCTTGCCTTCCGCCGCACATGCGAGGGCAGGCGCTTGCGTGATCCGAGCGCCGCGCTCCCGGGTGGCGGCCGCTACGGCGGCACAGTCGCGGAATGGGCGCCGGCGTGCGCGGCCGCGCAAAACGTCGCGCCCGGCGGCGAGCGTGCGTTCTTTGAAGCCAACTTCATTCCGAACGTCGTGCGTGGCTCCGGCGAAGCGCGGATCACCGCATACTACGAGCCGATCATTGAGGCTCGGCGTGCGCCCGATTCCGTCTACTCGGCGCCGCTTGTGCGCAGGCCTGGAGACATGGTCTCAGTCGACATCGCGGCGTTCGCGGAGGCCTATGACAACGACGCGCTGCGTGGGGCGCCGCGTGCGCTGACGGGGCAGCTCAACGGCACAACGGTTCGCCCGTATCCCAAGCGTGAGAACCTCAATCCATCGCCGGATCAAGTGTTCGCGTGGGCGCATCCCGTTGATGTCTACAATCTGCAAATTCAGGGTTCGGGCCGCATCGCGTTTCCAGATGGCACACAGGCGCGCGCGGCATTCGCTGCGCAGAATGGCTATCGTTGGCGCTCCGCACTCGGCGCGCTCCGTGACTCCGGCCAACTGCAAGGCGGCGCGACGTGGGCGAACTTCCGCGCTTGGAGCGATCGCAACGGCGCCGCCGCCACGCAACAAGCGCTCAATGCCGACCCGTCCTATGTCTTCTTTCAAGAGGAGCGCATCGATGATCCCGCCGCCGGCCCGCGCGGCGCCGCGGGCGTGCCGCTGACGCCGATGGGTTCCATCGCCGTCGATCCCGCATTCCATCCCTACGGCGCGGTTGTGTTTGTCGATGCTGAGTATGACGGCCAGCCGTTCCGCCGCTTGCTTGTCGCGCAAGACACGGGCGGCGCCATTCGCCGTGGGCCGTTGCGAGGCGACGTATTCTTTGGCTCCGGCGCGGAAGCCGGCCGGGCCGCAGAGCGCATGAATGCGCAGTCGCCGCGCTGGTGGACGTTGACCCCGCGCAGCGCGCCGATCTCCTAGTCCATGCAAGCGCGCTGGAAGTACGTCTGTTACGTCGACGAGGACGGCGACGAGGTTCTCGAAACCTTCGAGCCGGTGATCATTCACGCGCGCTTCGTCGAGCGTGCGGGCATCCCGAGCGGGCGTTTGGTTTCGGCCGGTTTCGCCACCGCCGAAGGCGAATGTTACGGACATTCCACATCGCTCGGCATCTCAAGCCGCCCGCGCGCCGACACCGCGCTGCTGCGTGAACGCATCGGTTAGCTGCGCTTCGCAGTTCTTAAGCTATGCTTGTTCAGCCAGCGTTCAGGCGCGCCTGCAAGGGTAGAGCTTTGGGCGGCATGCGGCGGACTTGGGCGGGAGACCATGCGACGTATCGCTTTAGCATTGGCGGCGGCTTGCGCGCTTGCGGGTTGCGCCACGACAAACACGCCGTACGCACGGGCGCCAATGACGACGGTTATCTCGCCGCCGGTCGACTACGGCCCGAACATTTACACCAATGCGCCACGCGCGCCGTTGCACAGCGAGCTGTTCGCCTGCAACAGCTACGGATCGAATCTCGGCCTCATCGGCCAGCGCGGCGAAGCCGCTAACTACACGCCTTACATCGATACCCCGGCTGGCGCGCTGTTGCGCAATCCAACTGAAGCTGCATGTCTCTCATCAGGCTTCGGCTATCGCGGCGGCGCCAGCGGGCGCCAGCACAACGGCCTTGATCTCGCCAATCGCGAAGGTGGCTTCATCTATGCCGCAGGCGAAGGCCGCATCGTCGCCGCCGATTATCGCGGCGGTTACGGCAACTATATCGAGATCGATCACGGCTACGGCGTCCGCACGCGCTACGCACATCTGGCTGAATTCGATCCGAACCTGCGTCCCGGCATGCGTATCGCCGCCGGCACGCCGATGGGCCGCATGGGGATGACGGGCAACGCAACCGGCGTGCACCTGCACTATGAAGTGGTGATCGACGGCTTGCTCGTCGATCCGCTGAACTACGGAGCGCCGCAGCCCTATGTCACGACGCCGGTGACCAACACATATCAGCAACCCGTTGCAATCGCACCGGCCGATCCGGTGACCGTCCCGGCGCCGGAGACGGCGCCAGCGCCAGAGAGCTATCCCGAACCCGTGCGGCTGCAGCGTCCGTACTGATCGATCAAGGAGCGCGCGCCGTCGCGATTTCGGCGTCCGTTAGCGGCACGCTTGAAATGTCCATCTTCGCCGATCCTTCAACCAGTTCGCGCGAGTGGGAGACATAGAGAATTGTGTGGTTCTGAAGATCAACGATGCGGCGGATGGCCGTGTTCTTGAAAAACAGGCTGGTGCGCTGATTGAAAATCTCTTCGCCCGAACGCGACATCTCGACGTTGGCGAGATTGATCGCGCCAATGCGCTGGCATGAGACCGCCGAGTTCGACGGGTTCTCGAACCAATTGCCCTGCCGAATGCGATCGAGCATCGAGCGATCGAAGTACGCAACGTGGCAAACAACGCCAGGGATGGCGGGGTCAGGCAGCGCTTCCACCATGATTTCGTTGCCGAGCAGATCATTGGAAAATTCGCCGACCTGACTATCGCGGTCGCCGCACGCCGCCAGCGCGCAGGCCATCGCCGCGGCAAGCGCCGCCTTTACTTTCATTGCCAACGGAACCTCCTGATGCAGCCGATAAGGACGCGCGCCGCCCCGAATTGTTCCCGCTCACTCGCCACGCGGCGCCGGGACGTGGACGCCGCCGACTGGACGCTCGCTTAGCGTCTCGCGCCGCGCGCGGAACAGTTCAGCCGGGCGCCCGCCGGCGCTGCTGTCGAATTGGCCGGTGCCTTCCACGAGCCCGGTGCGATCGAGCAAGCGGCGGAAGTTTTGTTTATGCAAGGTGAGGCCGGCAATGGCTTCGACGACGCGCTGCAGATGCAGCAGCGTGAACTGCTCCGGTGCAAGCTCGAACACGACGGGGCGATATTTGATTTTGGCGCGCAACCGGCCGATCGCGGTTGCCAAGATACGCCGGTGGTCGGAGGCCATTGGCTCGCCAAGGCCCGCCTCAGTGTTCATCGCCGGCGCTGGCTTTCCAGCGAAGCGCGCCCGATCGCGCGCCGCTTCGGGCGCCAGTCCCGCTTCATAGAGTAGTTCGTAGCGCTCCAACGCGCGCTCTTCGTTCCAGACAGCGCCATCCTGTGCGAACGCGAGCCGGGCGCGCGCGCGGCGCTGGCCGACAGTTTCGGCATCCTTGGCCGATTGCGCCCACTTGCGCAGCCGAGGCGCGATGATCTCGTCGATGACGCTAGGCCGGCCGGTGCGCCAGTCCTCCCAGGGAAAGAAATCATACCATGAGCGCCAGCGCGCCGTTGCGCGATCGAGCACCGCCCGTGATGGCGTCAGCGCCAAATACGAAATCGAGATCACCCGTTCCGAACCGGCGCTCGCGGCCAGCGGCATTTCGCGTCCGCGATCACCGAACGTGTAGAGCTGCTCGACATACCCGATTTCGAAGCCGGTCTGCTCCTGCACCCAGCCGCGCAGCGAAAGCTCGAGGGTTCTATCACCGGCAGGATCGAATGCGCCAAACGGCAAGCCAGCGGCATCACCGCCGTCGCGTGTCACCACCACATAAGGGCTATCCTCCGTCACCGCGACGATGACGGCGGACAGGCCGATAGTGACGCGCGCTTCGCTCATGCGTAGCTGCTTGGAATGGAGAAGGGGCGCGCCTCACCAATATCGAGCCAGCTGGAGCCACGGCCGATGCGCTCGATCGCGCGTGACATCCGCCCGCCGCGGCCGAGTTCGGCGTCGGCCAGCGCGACGAAGCGCCGGTTCGGAGACGCTGACGGCGAAGCTTGCCGAAGCGCGAGTGCGATCGCTTCTTCGTCCACGCTGGGATTCTGTGCGCACGCCGTGATGAAGGCCGTCGCTGTTGAGCGTGAGATGCCGGCGTAGCAGTGGATGAGAATGGGTTGCGTGCGATCCCAGCCGCCGACGAATTCGAGTATCCGCTTAGCTCGGACGGCGCATAATGGATCCATACCGTCTTCTTCGGTCTCGATGTCGTGCACTTCGATGCAGAGGTGTCGCTCGCCAACGTCCTGGATCACTGGGAAGGGCGTCAGCGGATCGAGCAAGCTGACGACGTGCGAAACCTTATTGCGCCGCGCAAGCTCTGGCGCGCGCGACAGGGGGCAAACATGGATGGTCATACGCCGCCAGTTTAGGCCGGATCGATCAATGACCGGAAGCGCTTCAAGAAGGCTTCCTGCACCTCGCCTGTCGGTTTGGGCGTCAGTTTCAGCTTCAGCCCGCGCGGTGGCGCGCCGAAGAATCGCTTGGCCTCCGCCTCTGTGAAGCCCGCGAGCTGCGTGGCTTCGAAATAGGCGCAAATGATATCGGCCCGCTTGATGACGCCTTTCACCACTGCTGGGGCGTGCGCCGGCAAGCCGAAGCGCATATGGATCGCCGCTTCGAGCTTGCCTTCGAATGCCTTGTAGTCGAGCCCCAGCGCGGCTTTGAAGGGCGAGATCATATCGCCGATCACATATTCCGGCGCATCGTGCAGCAGCGCCATCATGCGCCGCTTCTTGTCCCAGTCCGGCGCCAGTTTTCGGCAAATCTCTTCGACGACGAGCGAATGCTGCGCCACCGAGAATGCATGCGCGCCGACCGTTTGCCCATTCCACCGCGCCACGCGGGCCAGCCCGTGCGCGATGTCCTCGATCTCAATGTCCAGCGGAGAGGGATCGAGCAAATCCAATCGCCGCCCCGATAGCATACGCTGCCACGCGCGCGGTTTCTCGACAGGCTTTGGTGATTGGGCCATTGATTCTGACTCTAGGCCGCAGGGGCGAAATTCATAAGCGCGTTCGCCTCAAGCGACCGGTCCCGCCAGCACGGCGCGATACCGCCGGCTACCAAGAACGACCTGTCCGCCGCTTAGAGTGATCTCCATGTCGCCCGAAGGGGTCGGTTTCAACGTGTCGATCTTGGCGCGGTTCACCAGCCGCGAGCGGTGCACGCGGATGAATCCCCGCGCCACCAGGCGCGCCTCCCAGGAGGCAAGCGTTCCGCGCACGAGATGGGTTTTCGTCGCCGTATGAAACTCTACATAATTGCCGGCGGCCTCGACGTGTGTGATGTCGCCCGGTGCGAGGAATACGGCGGTTCCGCCGTCACGCACTTCGATCCGCTCGTCCGCCGGGGGTTGAGAAGCCAGCTTCCGGCGTTCCGCGACATACTGGAATATCCAATAGGTGGCGGCGATTGTGGCGTAGCTCAGTACGTCTTTGCGCCATTCGTAGAACGCCACCAACGCTACGCCGTCGTCGAAGAAGCCGTACTGGGACTTACCCACCCAATAGATCGCCTCGCGCATCAGCCAGATCGCGATGATGTGGATAGCAGCGAAGGGGATGGTCAGGCCGAGATGGATGAGTCCCGGGCGGATCAGATTGTCCCGGCTCGGCGTCCAGCGCCGCACCGCCATCCCGATCACCGGCGCCATCGCCACGATGACGATCGCGCTCGTCACCTCCCAGACCCATGGCTCCCACCACTCGAATTCGAGCCCCGCGCGGCGCATCTCCAAAAGATCGGAAGACGCATTCACGACCACGATCACCAGCGAGACCAGAGCGATGAAAGCCCACGGCCGCCACTCGGCCCGGGCCCATCCGTTCGTCCCTTTTTTGTCGCCGGTGGTCACCGGAGGCTCCCCGTTCGTCCCAGCGGGCCGCCGGGCGTGGCTTGAAACTAGCGGGGCAGGGCCGGGCGCGAAAGAAGCTGGCGGCGAAGGAGAGAATTCGCCCCATGACCGACCGCCGCTACGACCTCGACTGGCTCCGCATCATCGCGTTCGGCCTGCTCATCCTCTACCACTGCGGCATGTTTTACGTGACCTGGGATTGGCACGTGAAATCCCGCGCGGCGAGCGACGCCATCGAGCCGCTGATGATGCTGACCAATCCGTGGCGGCTGACATTGCTCTTCCTGATCGCCGGCGCCGCGACCCGGTTCATGGCCGACAAGATGAGTGTGGCGCAGCTCACCGGCGCCCGTATGGGCCGGCTCTGGCCGCCGCTTCTACTGGCGGTGTTCGTGATCGTTCCGCCTCAGAGCTATTACGAGATCGTCGAGGCGCTGCAGGCGATGCCGCCGGCGATCGCGGCGCAATATCCGCTCACCCTCGACACCTTCTACATCAAGTACGTCACCGCCAGCGGCAATTGGTGCGATGCCGATGGCTGCCTCACCACGCCGACGTACAACCACATGTGGTTCGTCGCGTATCTGATCCTCTACACGCTTGCTCTGGTTCCCTTGCTGCCGTTGCTGCGCCGCATCCCGAAAGGCGTGAGCGTGCTGATTGCTGGCCCGTTTCTGATCATCACACCGTGGCTCATCATGGCCGCGCTGCGTCTGACGCTCTTCCCGATCTTTGGCGAAAGCCACGATTTCCGCGAAGACTGGTATCTGCACGCGCTCTATTTCAGCGTTTTTCTCTTTGGATTCGCGGTCGCGAAATTCCAGCCGTTCTTCGATCGCTGCGTTCAATTGCGCTGGGTGGCGCTCGCCATCGCGCTGATCTGTTGGGCTTCGCTCATCGTCTATTTCAATGCGCATCCTGAAGGCGTCACGCCGCCGGAATGGCTGCGGGCGATCATGCGCAGCGTCCGCGAACTCGATGCATGGTGCGCGATCATTGCCTGCATTGGCTTCGCACATCGCCATCTGAAGACCGCTGATGGCCCTGCGCGCCAGCTGCTCACGCAGGCGATCTTCCCGTTCTATCTGATCCATCAGACCATCATCGTCGTCGCTGGCCACCATCTCGATGAGCTCCGAATGCCGCTCGTGATCGAGGCGCCGCTGTTGATTGCAGTCACCGCTCTCGGCTGCTGGCTTTTCTTCGATCTGGGGCGCCGGGTTCCATTCCTGCGCGTTTGGATCGGCTTGCCCTCGAAAAGTCCGGTGAAGGCGACTACATTAACCCCACAAGTCGTTGGGGAGGCGCATTAGCCTCCGGCGGGAAGCCGCCACCGTGGAGCGAATATGTTCTTCTGGTTCCTCGTAGCCGTTGGCGCCGTTGTAGGCCTGACCCTCTTGGGTGCGTTCATGACGCGCCGCTCAGGGGGCTGGGACCATGATGATGGCGGGCCGATGGGCCCCTGGGTCGACCACTAGCGGCCCACTCGTCCACAATCACGCGGCGAAGCTCTTGTTTTGCTTGCGTAAGGCGAGCGCGTGCGCCTTACATGGGCGCGCATAATGGAGCGCCCTCTCACTATCCGGCGCGCGGTCTCGCGTGACGCTGACGCCATCGCCAAACTCGCAGCTCAAGCCGCGAGCGAGGAGGGCGCTGCCTCAAGCTTGGAGGCCGACCGGATCAAGGCGCACGCGTTTGGTTCGAATGCGCTGTTCGAGGCTTGGGTGGCGCAGGAGCGCAGCAACGCACTCGTCGCCCACGCCATCATCACCAAGAGTTACGATGTACGCCGCGCCGCGCCGAATATCGTTCTGTGCGAGCTTTACGTCGTTCCCGAGCATCGACGTGGCGGCCTCGCCCGCAAGCTGATGAGCGCGGTCGCGCGACGCGCCCGTGAACTCGGCGCGCGCGAACTGGCGATCACCACAGGCGTCGAGAACGAAGTGGCGCAGAGATTTTTCAACGCCGTGGGCGCCAAGAAGCGCGAAGCGGCGGTGTTCATGATGTCGGCTGACGGCATCGAGTGGCTTGCCGCGGAAGGCAATTAGGGGGCGGCGCGTGGGAGCGCGCCGAGCACGGACAGGGAGAGACTATGATCGCGAAACCATTGCTCAGGACAGCCGTGTCCTGGATCGCCATCCTCGCCTTCACGGCGGCGTGTGCGACAGCCCCGGCCACGGAGACCGCCGGCGGTGCGAGTCCAAGTGCGGAGTCCGCCGCAGCCTTCGTGCAAGCAGCCGAGGAAGAGTTGTTGCGCCGGTCAGAATATGAAGGCCGCGTCGCCTGGGTGTACAACACCTACATCAATTTCGACACGGAATGGCTGCTGCAGCGCGCCGATGCCGAAGGCACCGAAGCGCGCGTGCGTCTGGCGTCTGAAGCAGGCCGTTACGCCAATGTCGAATTGCCGGCCGATACGCGCCGTAAGGTCGATTTGCTGCGCCTGAGCTTGGTGTTGCCAGCGCCGCAGCGCGAAGGCGCCGCCGGGCAGCTTTCGGAAATCACCACCCGCCTCGCTTCGATCTATTCGACTGGCCGCATCGATTACCAAGGCCGCCAAGTCACGCTTGATGAACTCGAAACCCTGATGGGCACCGAGCGCAATCCGGCGCGCCTGGAAGAGATCTGGACCAAGTGGCACGCGGTCGCCGCGCCGATGCGCGACGACTATGCGCGCATGGTCGAAATCGCCAACGAAGGCGCCCGCGATCTCGGGTTCGACAATGTCGGCCAGATGTGGCTCTCGAATTACGACATGCCGGCTGACGACATGGAGCGCGAAGTCGAACGTCTGTGGGGTCAGCTGCAGCCGTTCTACGAGCAGCTGCACTGCTACGTCCGCGCCCGTCTGAATGATCGCTACGGCGATGCCATTGTTCCGGAAGATCAGCCGATCCGCGCCGATCTCCTCGGCAACATGTGGGCGCAGGATTGGTCCACGCTGATGCCGATCGCCCGCCCGCCGGGCGCGCGCGCGACGTACGACACGACGCAACTCCTCACCCGCGCCCGCTACACGCCGGTGCAAATGACGGAAACCGCCGAGCGCTTCTACACCTCGCTCGGTTTCCCGGAATTGCCGGACACATTCTGGGAGCGCTCGCTGCTCACCCGCCCGCGTGACCGGGATGTGGTTTGCCACGCTTCAGCCTGGGACATCGACAATGTCGATGATCTCCGCGTGAAGCAGTGCATTCAGATCAACGCCGAGCACTTCCAGACCATCCACCACGAGCTCGGTCACAACTTCTATCAGCGCGCCTACAACCAACAGCCGTACCTCTATCGCAACGGCGCGCACGACGGCTTCCATGAAGCCATCGGCGATTTCGTCGCGCTGAACATCACGCCGGAATACCTGGTTGAGATCGGCCTTCTGCGCCGCAACCAAATTCCATCAGCCTCGTCGGACGTCAGCCTGCTGATGGAGCGTGCGCTGGAGAAAATCTCGTTCCTGCCGTTCGCGCTGACCATGGATCAGTGGCGCTGGCAGGTGTTCGATGGCCGTATCACGCCGGATCGCTACAACGCCGCCTGGTGGGAGCTGCGCGAGCGCTATCAAGGCATCCGGCCGCCGACTGAGCGCGGCGAAGAATTCTTTGATCCGGGCGCCAAGTATCACATCGCCAACAACGTGCCGTATCTCCGGTACTTCCTCTCGTACGTGCTGCAATTCCAGTTCTACGAAGCCGCTTGCCGTCAGGCTGGCTGGGAAGGGCCGCTGCATCGCTGCACCGTCTATGGCAACCGTGAAGTTGGCGAACGTTTCGCGCGCATGCTGGAAATGGGCGCCTCGCACCCATGGCCGGATGCGCTCGAAGCCTTCACTGGGACGCGTCAAATGGATGGCGGCGCAATGGCCCGCTACTTCCAGCCCTTGATGAGCTACATGCAGGAGCAAAACCGCGGCCGCACCTGCGGCTGGTGAGTTGAGCTTGCACTGAAACGGAAGCGCCGCCTCGAAAGGGGCGGCGCTTTTTAAGCGCTCTTCTGAACGAAAATTGAACCGGCGCTGTAGCCGGCGCCGAAGGAGCAGATGAGGCCTTTGTCGCCGGCTTTCAGGTCGTCGCTGTGATTGTGGAAGGCGATGATCGAGCCGGCGCCGGCGGTGTTGCCGTACACATCGAGCACGGTCGGGGCTTCATCCTGTGAGGCTTCGTGGCCTAGCACGCGTTCGGCGATCAGCCGGTTCATGTTGGAGTTCGCTTGATGCAGCCAAAGCCGGCGCATGTCGCCGGGCTTCAGATCGAGTTCGGCCATATGCTGCAGGATCATTTCCGAGACCAGCGGCACCACTTCCTTGAACACCTTGCGGCCCTGTTGCGTGATCAGCTTGTCGGGATCGTCACGATGGGCTTCGTCGCAGCGATTGAGGAAGCCGAAATTGTTGCGAATGTTGTTGGAGAACACCGTCTTCAGCTTCGAGCCGAGAATGCTCCACGCGCCCTTCGGCGCAATGTCGGCGCGTTCAACCAAAATGGCGACGGCCGCGTCGCCGAAGATGAAGTGCGAGTCGCGGTCGCGGAAATTGAGATGGCCCGTGGTCAGCTCCGGGTTCACCACCAGCACTGACGCCGCATGCCCCGCGCGGACGATGTCGATGGCGTTTTGAATTGCAAACGTCGCCGACGAGCAGGCCACGTTCATGTCGTAACCGAAGCCGCCCGCGCCCAACGCGTTCTGCACCTCAATCGCCAGCGCCGGGTAGGGACGCTGCAGCGAAGAGCACGAACAGATCACCGCGCCGATGTCGGCTGGATCGCGTTTGGCGCGATCCAGCGCCTGCTTCGCGGCCTTCACCGAGACTTCCGCCATCAGCGAAAGCTCGCTGTTCGGCCGCTCCGGAATGCGTGGGACCATACGGTTCACATCGAGCGAACCTTCCTTATCCAACACGAAGCGATGCTTGATGCCCGAGGCCTTTTCGATGAACTCGACGCTCGAGGGCTGCAACGCGGTCTTGGTTCCGGATGCAATCTCCGCCGAGTGCGCGGCGTTGAAGCGCTCGACGTAGGTATTGAACGACGCAACCAACTCAGCGTTGGTTATGGAATCCGACGGCGTCCAAAGGCCGGTCGCGGAAATGGCGACAGTCAAAGCGTAGTCCCCGCATGCCGCGCTGCAACAAGCGCGCTACGCCGTTAGACCCGCAGGGGGCGAGGCGTCAATCTGCCTCCCCATACCACATCACTGCGGCCCTTGCTCGCGCTGCGGCAGGATGAGCCAATGCGGCGGATCGAGCCGTATTTCGCGCCCCGCGGCAGTCAGCGTCTTGCCGGACGAAACCGCCTCCAGCGCGCGATCCAACCGCAGCAAGGCGATCGCGCGACCCGGCACGCCGGTGCGAATGGAGCCAATCTCGGCTTCGCCGGCGTGCACTGGCGTCCCGTAGGCAATCGCCTCGCCCTCAAACACGACCGGGCAAAACTTCTTCCGCGTCGTCGCCCGCCGCTTCATGCGGCTGACGTTTTCCTGGCCGACGAAACAGCCCTTATCGAAGGCGACGCCGTTCAGCTCCTCGAGCAGCGCTTCGCCCGCGAATACTTCTTCAGGGGCGGCATCGCGCGCCAGATCCGGCACGCCAAGCGTGATGCGTAGCGCTTCAATCGACGTTAGAGACGCGTCTGTCTTGGCTGCAAGACCGCGAAAACCGAGCGCCGCCAGACGCGGATCGGCGACGCCGCCATCAAAGGCTACATCACTCACCACCACATCAAAGTCGTCGCGTACGTCGGCCAGGGTCACGTTCGCACGCAGCTTGTAGAGCGAGAGCCGCCGGAGCAGATCCGCGCCACGCGTAGGATCGACGTCAAGCAACACGCCGTCAGGCCGCGCCCACACGAACATATCCGCACTGATCTTGCCCTGTGGAGAGAGCAGCGCCGCATAGGCGGCGCCTGCGTCTCCTAGGCGATCCAAGTCCTGCGTCAGAAGACTTTGCAGGAATGGCCGCGCGTCCGGCCCGGTTACGGCGATTAAACTGCGCTCAAGTCGGCCGGGGCGTGTCATGGCGACCACTTGGGCCGCGCCGCTGCTGCGCGCAACCCTGACCCGCTGGGTTGTTGACTTCACATTTACCCGGCCTGCGCCTTTAACCAGCCCACATGGCCGTGCTTTTCCTCGCCCCCGCCGACCTTGGCGAAACCGTGCTTGCCACGGGGGCATTGGCGCATGTGCTGGGCGAAGGCGAGCCGCTCACCGTGCTTACCAGCGCTGACGCCGCGCCGCTCTTCCGCGCCGCGCCGGGGCTTGCGGCCAAATACACCGTGGAGGGCGCGGGGGATGTCGGCCCGTTCATCGAACTCGCTTGGAGCCGCCGCGGGCGCCGCTTCGATCTCGCGCTTGATCTTCGCCGTTCACCGGCTTCGCTCGTCATCCCAGCGAAGCGCCGCCTGACGCTGAAGCAGCCCGAAATACTGCGCCACTTCATCGAAGACTTGAGCGATCTCGTCGGCGCTCAGCGCAGCCTTCAGCCTACGATCTGGCTCGACGATCGGGCTCGGAGCGCGGCCGCTGCTATCGCGCCAGACGCCGCGCCTGTGCTCATCATTGCGCCGGGAGGCAACAGCGAAGCTAAACGCTGGCCGCACGAGCGCTTCGCCGCCGTCGCGCGGCGTCTTGCGACAGGCGCGCTGAGCGGCGCCCGCATCGTCGTCCTCAGCGCCGCCACGCGCGACGATGACATCGCCGCGCGCATCGTCTCAAGCTTGGACGCCGATGGCGTCCCCGCCAGCGGCGCCGGTCTGGACATCCTTGCCGCCGCCGCGCTCGCCGAGCGCGCGACGTTGTGCATCGGCAATGACAATGCGATGACCCACATCGCCGCCGCCATGGGCGCGCCGACGCTGACGCTCTTTGGCCCCACCGACGAACGCGTGCGCGCCCCACGCGGCCCCCGCGCCCGCACGCTGCGCGGCAAGAGTTTCGAGGAGGCGGCCCTGGACGAGGCCGCCGCAATGGACGACATCAGCATCGACGCGGTGGAGGCGGCCGCGCTCGATTTGCTGCACGCCGGAGGCTTGAGATGAGCACGTTGGTGATGCGCCGGCCAGACGACTGGCACGTCCATCTCAGAGACGGGGCGATGCTTGCGGGCGTGGTCAACTTCACCGCGCGCCAGTTCGCGCGCGCCATCGTCATGCCGAACCTCGCGCCGCCGGTCACCACGGTTGCTGCGGCAGAGGCCTACAGGTCGCGCATCCTGGCGGCGCTTGAGCCGGGGCTTTCGTTCACGCCGCTGATGACCTGCTACCTGACCGACGATATCGACGCCGCCGAGATCGAGCGCGGCTTTGCAGCTGGCGTGTTCACCGCGTGCAAACTCTATCCCGCGCACGCGACGACCAATTCCAGCCACGGCGTAACCGACATCAAGAACATCTACGCCGCCTTGGAAGCAATGCAGCGCATCGGCATGCCGCTGCTCTTGCACGGCGAGGTGACCGATAAGCACGTCGATATCTTCGATCGCGAAGCGGTTTTCATCGAACGCATCTTGTCAAAGCTGATCGCCGATTTTCCCGCGCTCAAGATCGTGCTTGAGCATATTACGACGGAAGAGGCGGCAAACTTCGTTGCGGAGGGCTCAGCCACGCTAGCGGCGACGATCACGCCGCATCACCTGGACTACAATCGCAACGCCATGTTCGAAGGCGGCATCCGCCCGCACTTTTATTGTCTCCCCGTCGCCAAGCGGGAACATCACCGGCTGGCGTTGCGCAAAGCCGCAACATCAGGCTCACCCAAATTCTTCCTCGGCACTGACTCAGCGCCGCACGCCGTGCACACTAAGGAAGCCGCTTGCGGTTGCGCTGGCGTCTTCTGCGC
>CALBST010000326.1 GCA_937967425.1 uncultured Caulobacteraceae bacterium | reverse complement strand
GCATGGCCTCGCGATAGAGCTTGCGGTCGGACTGGGCGCGGGGGCCGCGGACGGCGGGTCCCTTGGAGCGGTTGAGCAGTCGGAACTGGATGCCGGCGGCGTCCGCCACCCGGCCCATGACGCCGTCCAGCGCATCGATCTCGCGGACCAAGTGGCCCTTCCCGAGACCGCCAATGGCCGGGTTGCAGCTCATCTCGCCGATGGTCTCGAGCTTGTGGGTCAGCAGCAGCGTGCGCGCACCTAGACGCGCGGAAGCCGCCGCAGCCTCGCAGCCAGCGTGGCCACCGCCGATGACGATCACGTCGAAGGAACGCTCAGAACTCATGTGTTGCGGGGCTTCATATAGGACGCGCTGCGCGGCGTCACTGGCGCTCGCTCAGTGGTGCGTCGCGCCGCCCTTCGACAGGCTCAGGGTGACGCGATGGATGGGCCGGCGCGGTGTTGGAAATGGCGTCATGCTGAGCTCGTCGAAGCACGACGCCACGCACGATCGCTTCACGTGCAACCCGCTAATTTCAGTTCACCAGTTTCGCGTGAAACGCCGCATTCCATCAGGGTTTTCACGCAATTTCATTTGCCGATGCAGAAGCTCGAAAAGATTTCGCCGAGCAAATCTTCGACATCGATGCGCCCCGTCAAACGGCCAATCTGATCGGCGGCAACGCGCACGTCTTCCGCCGCTAATTCAGGGCCAGCACCGAGCGCCGGGATCGCGCGTAGCAACGCCGCTCTTGCCTCTTCCACCAACCGCCGATGCCGCGCCCGGGTAAGCACCGGCGCCTCCTCGCGGCCTAGCGCTTCGGCAACGCGTGCGATGAGCAGCGCCTCCAGTTCCCGCAGTCCCTCGCCGGTCACGGCGCTCACGTGGACCGCCGGCGTCTCGCCGACCGGCTCCGGCGTATGCCGGCGAGACGCAGGCGGTCCAAGGAGATCGAGCTTGGATCGAACAACCACATCGGCCGGCCCAAGCACGGCCTGTGCTGAAGCCGGCAACGTCGCGCCGGCTTCCACCACACCGATCCGCAGATCAGCCTCCTCGGCCCGCGCCAGCGCCCTGCGCACGCCTTCGGCTTCGATGGCGTCGGCGGCTTCGCGGAGGCCAGCGGTGTCGGCGATCCAGACTGGAAAGCCAGCGAGGACGAGCCGCACTTCGACCACGTCTCGGGTGGTGCCTGGGATGTCGCTGACGATCGCGGCCTCGCGCTGAGCCAAGGCGTTCAGGAGGCTCGACTTGCCGGCATTGGGTGGGCCGATGATGGCGATCCGGAAGCCGTCGCGGATACGTTCGCCGCGGTGAGCGTCGTTGAGGTGCTGGCCCATGTCGTCGGCGAGAGCCTGCAGGATCGGCCCGGCCCGCTGCGCCAGCGCGCCTGGGAGGTCCTCGTCCGGGAAATCGATCTCGGCTTCTATCAGGGCCGCCGCCTCGATCAGCCGGCCCCGCCAGCCCTCATAGACCGCGCTCAGAGCCCCGCGCCGCTGCCGGAGCGCTTGGCGACGTTGGCCCTCAGTTTCGGCGTCCACGAGGTCCGCTAGGCCCTCGGCTTCGGCCAGGTCGAGCTTGCCGTTCTCGAAGGCGCGGCGGGTGTATTCGCCGGGCTGGGCTGGGCGGACGCCAGGCTGGCTCAGAGCCGCGTCGACGACCGCCGCGATGACGGCCGGGCCGCCATGGACGTGGAGTTCGACGACGTCTTCGCCGGTGAAGCTGTGGGGTCCGGGAAACCAGAGCGCCAGGCCGTCATCGAGCGAAACGCCGGTGCGCGGATCGCAGAACGCCTCGCGCGTCGCCATGCGTGGCTTGGGCAGATCGCGGGCCGTCAGCGCGCTCAGAGTGGCGCCAGCGGCGGGTCCGCTCAGCCGGACCACCGCGACGCCGGCGCGGCCAGCGCCAGTCGCCAGCGCGACGATGGTGTCCGGTTTCATGTGAAAACGCCTAAGACCGGATTAGGGCTTTTCACGTGGAGCAGTCGCGCCCGCGGCCATGCTCGCGCCCGAGGTCATCAGCTTCACGAAGGCGTCCTGCGCCTGGGTGCCGACGCTCATCCACGAGCTCATCATGGCTTCGCCGCTCATCAGTTGGAGGTTCTTCTCCATGCGTTTGCCCATCTCCTCGACGAGCTTCTCGTTGATCGGCGTGACATCCGGCAGGCCCATGAAGCGGCGGGCTTCCTCGGGCGAGCACTCGACATTGACGGTGAACTTCATCGGACCAATTCCTTCGCGCAGCTGGCGCACTGCCGGTCTATAACGCGGCAACAGCCAAGGAGCGAGCTATGGGTGATTGGGTTGAAGTCCAGGGTCCGGACGGGGCGTTCAAGGCGTACGTGGCGCGGCCGTCGGGAACGCCCAAGGGCGCGGTCGTGGCGATCCAGGAAATTTTCGGGGTCAACGCCGTGATGCGCGGCAAGGCCGACTGGCTGGCGCGCGAAGGCTTTCTGGCTGTGTCGCCAGATCTCTTCTGGCGGATCAAGCCCGGCATCGATCTCACCGATCAGAGCGAGGCCGAGTGGAAGCAGGCGCTCGACTACATGAACCAGCTCGACAAGAACGCGAGCGTCAAAGATGTGCAGGCGACGCTGACGTGGGCGCGCTCACAAGGCGTCAGCAAAGCCGGCGCGCTGGGCTATTGCATGGGCGGCTACATCGCGTTCCTGGCGGCGTGCCGGACGGATACGGACGCGACTGTCTGCTACCACGGTGGCGGCATCCACACCGCGCTCAGCGAAGCCAGCGCGATCAAGAAACCGGTGATGCTCCACAACCCGATGAAGGACGGTTTCATCCCGGTCGAAGCGCTGAACACCATCCGGGAGACGCTTGCGAGCAATCCGCTCGTCACCGTGTGCGAGTACGCCGAGCAGGATCACGCGTTCACCCGCGAAGGCGGCGCGCACTACGATGAAGCCGCGAAGCAACTAGCCGACGGGCGCACGATCGCGTTCTTGAACCGGACGCTCGCATGAAGCGGGCGCTGTTGATTGCTGCGGCGTTGACGCTCGCGGGTTGTGACGGCGAGACGACCGTGATTAGCGGCCCAATTGCGGTCGTCACAGATGCACCGA
>CALBST010000325.1 GCA_937967425.1 uncultured Caulobacteraceae bacterium | reverse complement strand
GCTCTCCGGGGCCGCGTGATAGAGCGCGTCCTCGAAGCGCGTCTCGAGGGCGAAGTTCTGCAGGCCGTACTCGGCGGTTTCGCGCGTCCGCTGCGAACTCGACACCAGGGCCAGCGTGGGCTTGAGGCCCGCGTCCTCCATGGCCGCGCCGGCGGCGGCGGCGTCGCGGCGGCCCCTGCCCGTCAGACCGCGCGCCTCGTCGCTGTCGGCTTCATGGGGGCGGACGGCCTTGGCGTGGCGAAACAGGATCAGCGTGCGCATCGACTCGGGACTCTGCCCTGCTGGGGAAAAAGCGCAACGGCGCCGCATCCGATCGCGGCGGCAGCGGCCACAGAGGCGCAAAACCACTGGAGTGCGGTATGAAATTGCGTTGGATGATCCTGCTTGTCGCCGGCCTGATCGTGGCGGCGGCCTGGGCGGCCCTGGCGATCGCCTACTTCTTCTTCGAGCCCAGCCTGGCCGTGTGGACGGCGCTGGTGACGGCGGCGGCGCTCAGCCTGGAAGGCTTCTTCTGGCTCGGCGCCGGGGTGCTGGGCTGGTCCTTCCTCGCCGGCCGGCGCGCCACGCTGCAGCGGCTGAAGCAGCGGTTCTTCGGGGCCAGGGACTAGGGACTAGGGACTAGGGACTAGGGACTAGGGATTGGGGATTGGGGATTGGTGCTGCGCGCGGGCTCGCATTGTCATTGCTTTGCTCGTGGGGTTTCCCAAAGCCCTCATCCCTAGTCCCTAATCCCCAATCCCTAGTCCCTCGTTTGGCATCGCGCGCATTGGCGGTCTAAGCAGGCTGCACCATGTGGATTCGCGATGTCTGACCTCGCCACCCTCGCCGCCGCCGCCAAGGCTTGGCCGTTCGAACAGGCGCGCCTGGTGGTCGAACGGCTGAAAAAGGCGCCCAAGGATGGGCCGATCATTTTCGAAACCGGCTACGGGCCGTCCGGGCTGCCGCATATCGGCACGTTCGGCGAAGTGGTGCGCACCTCCATGGTGCGCCACGCTTTCCGCACGCTGACGGGAGACGCGATCCCGACCAAGATCATTTGCGTGTCCGACGACATGGACGGGATGCGCAAGATCCCGGACAATGTGCCCAACCACGATCTGCTCGCGCCCTACATGCAGCGTCCGCTCACGGACGTGCCGGACCCCTTCGGCACGCACGAGAGCTTCGCCCATCACAACAACGCGCGGCTGCGCGCCTTTCTCGACAGCTTCGGTTTCGACTACGAGTTCAGGTCGGCGACCGAGCTCTACAAGTCGGGCGCGTTCGACAAGACGCTGCTGAAGGCGCTGTCGGCCTATGACGAGATCATGGCCATCATGCTGCCGACGCTGGGAGAAGAACGGCGGCGCACGTACAGCCCGTTCCTGCCGATCTCCCCCAAGACCGGGCGCGTGCTCTACGTGCCGATGAAGCGCGTCGACGCGGCGGCGGGCACGATCACGTTCGACGACGAGGACGGCGAAGAGATCACGCAGCCGGTCACCGGCGGGCGCGCCAAGATGCAGTGGAAGCCGGATTTCGGCATGCGCTGGGCGGCGCTGGGCGTCGATTTCGAGATGTTCGGCAAGGACCACCAGCCGAACCAGCAGATCTATGCGCGCATCTGCAGAGCGCTGGGCGTCGAGCCGCCGATCAACTTCGTCTACGAGCTCTTCCTCGACCAGCACGGCGAGAAGATCTCCAAGTCGAAGGGCAACGGCATCAGTGTGGAGCAATGGCTCACCTATGCGGCGCCGGAGAGCCTTTCGCTCTATAACTTCCAGAAGCCGCGCGTGGCCAAGAAGCTCTATTTCGACGTCATCCCCAAGGCGGTGGACGAATACATTTCGCATGTCGACGCCTATCACCAGCAGAATCCGGCCGAGCAGCTGGAGAACCCGGCCTGGCATATCCATGCCGGCGAGCCGCCCAAGGCGCTGACGCCGATCTCGTTCGCGCTGCTGATGAACCTGGTCTCCGCGGCGAACGCGGAAACCAAGGACCTGCTATGGGCCTTCATCGGCAAGTACGCGCCCGGCGTGACGCCGCAGACGCACCCCTTCCTGGACAAGCTGACCGATTACGCGATCGCGTACTTCAACGATTTCGTGAAGCCGACCAAGCGCTTCCGCGCCGCGTCCGACAAGGAGCGGGCGGCGTTCGAGGACCTGATCGGGCGGCTGGACGCGCTGCCGGACGACACGCACGACGGCGAGGTGATCCAGAACGAGGTCTACGCCGTCGGCAAGGAGCACGGCTTCGAACCGCTGCGGGACTGGTTCAAGGCGCTCTACGAGGTGCTGTTCGGCGTCGAGAGCGGTCCCCGTTTCGGCCAATTCGCGGCGATCTTTGGCGTGCGCGAGACAGCCGCGCTCATGCGCCGCGGACTGGCCGGAGAGCTGATGCGCTGAGCAGGTGAACTGTCACACGCTCGACGCGTGCGCGGCGAATTGCGACGCGATCGCCTCTGCATTCGTCCCCGCCATGGCGAATTGTCATGTTCGGCTCGCCACTGCGGATGCATTGCAAACGCGGCGTCACATCGAGGCGCATCATGTGACACTGTTGCGACGGCGGCTCTACGCATCCGTGACGGCGTTGCGGCGCTCGGGATCGGCGCGCCAGACGAAATAAGAGTACACGCTGGCCACCGCCACCGCGACGATCAGCGGCGCGCTGATCGCAAAGGCGAGCGCCAAGCCGTCGAGCACGAAAGCGGCGACGACGCCCCAGAGCCCGACCAGCACCATGAGCCGGCCAGCCAGGCGGTTGGCGCGCTCCCAGGCCAGGTCGCTGGTGAGCGTCCAGGGCGTGCGCACGCCGAGGAAGAAGGTGGGCCGCGTCTTCGGCAGCACGTCGCCGAGGGCCACAAGCAACACCGCCACGCCGGCGATCATCGCACGCACGAACAAGTCCACATCCGATGTCGCCCCGCCTGCCGCGCGCACCATCAGCAGCGCCACGCCGACACTGACCAGCGCCATCATTGCCTGGGCGCCGAACCAGGCGGTGAGGTAGGCGCGCCGCCCTCGCTGCAGGTTCTCCCGCAGCGGTTCGATGGCGGGGATCAGAGCAAACAGGATTGTCAGAACCACGCCGGCGCCGGGCAAGAGCGCGAACGTCGCCAGCGCTTCGCCGCGCGCGGTGAAGCGATCGGGCTGGCCGTCGAACCCCCAGTGCACGGGAATATGCGCGGCGTCTTGAGGCAGCGCGTTCTGCAGCCACAGCCACGCGCCGATGCTGACGGCGAGGCCAGCAGCGGAGGCGATCAAACCGGTGCGGATCATGGCTTCTTCCTTTCCTTGCCGGCGCCAGCGAGATCGAGCAGCGCTGCCGCAGTCTCCTCCATCACCGAGGCGTTGAGCCGATACCGGATGCTGGCGCCATTGCGCTCGGCGGTGACAAGCCCGGCGGCTTTCAGGCTGTTGAGGTGCGCGGTCATGGTGGGCCAGGCGATATCGAACGCTGCGGCGATTTCGCCGGACGACAACGGGCCGCGCCTCAACATCGCCAGCACCGCGCGCCGCGTGGGATGCGACAGGGCCTTGAGCACCGCATTCATAGCCAACCATCTAATTAGTCCATTGACTAATTACAAGACACGTTGGTGTTGCAATATGGCCAATATTCCCTTGTGAGTTGCGTCTCCGAAACTTATACGCACATGCGGATACCACCTGGTGGTTGCATGGACGGGGCGAAGGCGCGGGCGGGCGGCTGGCTGGCTGTGGCGACGACGGTCGACGCAGCCGAACTCGACGCCGCCCGCCTCGGGCTCGACCGCGCGCGGCCGCAGCATTCGGCGCGGCGCACGCTGCATGTCGCGCAGGCGTTCTGGCTGACGCTGATCGCAGGCCTGTTCGGATTCGCCCTTTACAGCGAAACACGCTGGACGCTCGCCAGCCTGCATGTCGGCGCGCTCGTCTTCTTCGCCGCGGCCATTCTCGTGCGCTTGCTCGCGGCGGCGCGCCTGACTCCGGTTCTGTCGCGCCTGGCCGAGCCGCCGCAATGGCCGCGCTACACCATTCTCTGTCCATTGCACCGCGAGGCCAATATCGCCGCCGATTTGATCTCGGCGCTGACGCGGCTCGACTATCCCGTGCAGGCGCTGCAGATTCTCATTCTGACCGAAAGCGACGACGAGGACACCACAGCTGCCGCGCTCGCCGCATCGGCGGGCCTGCGCCATGTCGAGGTCGTCGTTGTCCCAGCAGCTGCGCCGCGCACCAAGCCCAAAGCACTCAATATCGGCTTAGCCCGCGCGCGGGGTAAATTTCTTGTCGTTTACGACGCAGAGGACCGTCCTCACCCGCAGCAATTGCGCGCCGCCCTCGCCGCCTTCGAGGATGGCGGCGAGCGCTTGGCCTGCGTGCAGGCGCCTCTCGTCGTCGACAATGCCGAGGCGAGCTGGATCGCGCGCCAGTTCGCGGCCGAATACGCCATCCAATTCCGCGAAATCCTTCCCTTCCTGGCCGATCTCGGGCTGCCGCTGCCGTTGGGCGGCGCCAGCAACCATTTCCGCACCGCCGCCTTGCGCGCCACGGGCGGGTGGGACGCATTCAACGTGAGCGAAGATCGCGCGAATTTCGCGAACAAACTCAATCGCTTTCGAACGCGCACCTTTCACATCCCATTCGTGTCTCATTCGTGCGCGAGCGCTGCGTAGGGCTCGCATTTCGAGGCACATGTATAACGTCAGAGAAAAAGATCGCGCTTTTGCCGTATAAAATCAGCGTTTTGCGCGGATCGCGATTTGCGCATCCCGTTCCGCTCTCATTTCTGTGGGTAACTGCAAAAAGTGCCCGATAGGGCGTCATAGGCAAGCGCTGATCAGCGCCGCGCATCGAGCATTCGGCCCTCAGCGGAGTTGCGCACGGTACGTTCGAGCGTGAATTGATCAAGGGCGCGCATCGTATAACGCACGGAGCGGCCAAGCTTCACGAACACTGGACCTTTGCCGAGACGCCGCCAGGCTTCGAGAGTTTTGACACTCACACAAAGCACTTGCGCCGCCTCCTCCACCGTCAGCCGCCGATCTTCCTGGCCGATGATTGGCGTCGGCCGCCTCAGCACTGCTTTCTCTGGCCTCGGGCGTGGCTTGCGGACAGCCTCTGACGGCTTTGGAAGTTCGCGTTGTGGCGGCTCTTCGGGCATCGTTCGCGCGAGCGGCGGCGCTTCCGTGAACAGAAACGAGAGCTGATTGGCTGATGCGTGACGCACTGTCTTGCGAGCGAGCTTCATGACTATCGACCGCGTTTTGGTGAGCCATGCTGCGCGCGATCATTGCGCTTGCGAAGCTGATTAGTCGCTGAGTTGAGAGCACGGATTTGTTTGGCGGCACACGACGGCAAGGATCGAAGGCAACGTCATCCAATCAGCACGCCTGTTTCAGATTTCCTTAAGGCGTACGCCGTTGCCTAGAGTGCCCGCACCGGCGTTGCCTTACGCTGCCTCACGTTGCTGACAAAAGTTCCGGGAATTCCCGCATCGCGAGAAAACAGCGTTCAGCGATCCAAGCCTAAAGACGGCGTCGCTTTGACTTTGCCGTTCGTGATTGAGAGCGAATAGACATTTCCTTGCTTCAATGAGAGCGCGCGCGTCACGCGCGCCAACGCCACGCCATCGTTTCGCTCAAGCATGGCGAACCTGCCTTGATGAAGCTGCACGAACCCGCGCACGCGCCATTCGCGCTCTAACCCGTCGGCGATATTGATCGCCCGTTTGCCGGTGGTTCGCGTCAGAGCGTCTTCGGCGCGCGAGAGTTCAGAGTTGCGTAGCCGGTCCAATGCGCTCTGATTGAACTCGAAGCGGCCGGTGAGGTCGCGGCCACCATTGCCCTCTCGCTGATGCCAACCGATCCGCTCGGTAATCGCGTTGCGCACCTCTCTGATGTTTGGCAGACGGTGCGCCTCGCCTGCGAGCTGACGGACGATTTCACGATCAAGCTCAGTCTCGGCGGGAGCCTCGATCTGCGTAGCGAGCGGCATTTCGGACAGCCGGTCGATCTTAACCCGCGTTCCCATGCCCTCATGGGCTTTCGGTTCGATTGCGACGATCGCTCCTGGCTGCAGACCCGCTCCCTCGCGCTCGCGCACGTTGGCGAGCACAGGACGCTTCATGCCGTCGAGGACGATCACGTAGCCCTTCCCGGTCTCCCCGCGTCTGCCCGCTTCCAACACCGGGCCAACCACACGTCCCATCGTGCGATCATAGAGCTTGAGCCGGCCTTGGCCCGGCTCAAGCTCGCGCCCGAGGCGCCGGCGCAGATCGATGCCCTTGCCGATCTCCTCAAGCCGCGCCGCCCAATCTTGATCAAGGCGGAAGCGATCGCGCTTCTCCTCTTTTCCGAGCCCCATTCGCGCCAGCTCCCGGACCCGGTTTCGCAGCGCCGCCCGAAGCGTGGGCTCGAGCCCGCGTCCGACCGCCTGAATGCGATACGCCTTGCCCGGTTTCAGTTCAGCGGCCAGCAACTGATCAAGCCGTGTCGTTCGTTCAGCGCGCGTCTCGCGCTCAAGCGCCAGGCGTTCGTCTTCGCGCCCGCGATCGCCCAGCATCTGAGTGGCCACCTCGCGAGCCGCATGCCGCAAGCCCCAGGTGGCGTAGTCGCGTGGGATGATGAGGTCTGGTCCGTCGCGCCGGCGGCCGCGCAGGATCACATGCACATGAGGATTGTCGGTGTTGTGGTGATCGACCGCGACCCAATCCAACGGCGCGCCAAGATCGCGTTCCATCTGGGCCATCGTCGCGCGCGTAAAGTCTTTCAGATCCTCGATGCGGGTCCCGCTCTCAGGCGCCAGCATCAAACGCATGTGGCGCTTGTCCTCATCCGCCCACTGGGTCAGCCGAGGCCCCGCCTCCACGCGGTCCTCTTCGCGGTCGTAGAACTGGCCAGGCTCTCCTTCTGGCCCGGCGCCGTCACGCTCAAGATATTTGCCGTGCGCGATAAGCTTGCCCGCCCCGCTCCCGCCATGACCTTGGTAGAACACCGTCACGACAACGCGCTGACGTGGATCTTGCGCGAATGCAGCATTTGCCCCGCTCGCGCGAAATCGTCCACTGGGCCGGCGTCCGAAGAGCAGTTTGGACAATTGACCGCCGAGGGCGCCGCTACGCGCCCGGCCACTCAGAGCGCGCGTCTTGACTTTGCCTGTGAGACCGTCCTCGTCGCGAAAGACGGCCATGTCACGCACAGCTGCGATGTTGTGCATGACGTCGCTTGGGCGCACGAGAGCGGACGTCTTCAACCGCTCGGACAGTGATGATTTGGCCATCGCCGCGTCACGCCACGTTGAATTTGAAGCGATGCTGCTGTTTTCGCTGCACAATGATCAGACATGCCGCGCGAAAACGCCAGCATTCACAAGCCTCAGAAGAAAACCTGCGGCGCTCTTAATCTTGCTCTCCACCGCA
>CALBST010000324.1 GCA_937967425.1 uncultured Caulobacteraceae bacterium | reverse complement strand
ATGAAATCCGCCACCGCATCCGTCGGCACGATCAAATAGCCGAGCACGGCGATGCAGAGACCTTTCACCCACACGGGCGTCTGCGGGTCACGCATCAGAGCGTGCACCTGCTTGGCGGCGTCGATCAATTTGTCGAGCCCGGCGATGGCGCCGAGCTTGGCTTTAAAGGCGCCTTCCGAATACGCGCGCGAATGGTCGGCCATGAGACAGCGACTCCGTGTGATCTGCCCAAGATAGCGAGCATTCGCCAGCAGCGCACCGGCGTGACGCATATGCGGTAAAATGGGCGCTAGCCTGCTTGCGCTTTGGCGCGCGGTTCCAACTCTTCTTCCACCAGCCGCGCTATATCCTGAAGCATGCGCAACTGAGCCGCGCTCAAGTTCCGCGGCTTGTGATCGACGATGCAGAGCGCGCCGACGCGCTGGCCATCCGCCGCATGGAGCGGCACCCCGGCATAGAAGCGCACATGCGGCTCGCCGACGACGACTGGGTTATCGGCGAAACGATCATCGTGCAGCGCATCGCTGACGACCAACGGCGCGCTGTCGAGAATGGCGTGCGAGCAGAAGCCCATGTCGCGCGAGGTCTCGCTGAAATCGAAACCGTAATGGGCCTTGTACCATTGCCGATCACGATCGACCAAAGAGACGAGCGCGATCGGCGCATCGAAAGCGGCCGCCGCGATGCGGGCGTGCCGGTCAAAGCGTTCCTCGGCTTCAGTGTCGAGCAATCCCAGACGATGGACAGCCTCCAGCCGCTTTTCCTCGTCCGGCGGCAAGGCCGCTTTCCGCCAGCGAAGCATGGAGCGCATCAGCCATGCGCGCAGACGCGAACGCGCGTAGGCTATACTGTAGGGGCGCGTCAGCCAGGCGGTCACGCCAGCGGCTTCGCCGCGATCAGCATCGACTTTCGCTTGGTCCGCCACAATGATGATCGGAGTCTCGGCCGGCACCCCGCCTGCACGCAGTTTTTCCGTGAGTACAATCGGATCGACGCCAACATCGCCTATGAAAATTAGCGACGGCTTCCCGTCCGCTATTTCAGCCTCGAGATCCTCGATCGCGGTTTCGACGACGTTCTCGAGGCCATCTTCGCGCGCCGCAGCCTTGAGCACGGCGACCTCATTGGCGGCGACCGCGCAGATGAGAACCAATTCCTCTGACGCATCCCCCATCGGCCTCACGAGACTGGACGGCATGAAGGGCGCGAACTTGGTTGGTTCGCCCTCGCCGCGCAGCTCGATGACCTCGCCTTCGGCCGCGCCGTTGACGATGAGGTTCGAACCGGCAGCAGCGGCGCGCTCTCGGGCGCGGGTGAGGAGCTTATCTACCGCATCGTCGCCGCGCATCGGATCGTGGTGGTAGAGCGCGAGTTCACGGGCGTTCGCGGCCAGGGCCATGTCGACGGCGTACTCGATCGTCGAGTGACCCCAGCCGATCTTCGACGGGTATTCCTCCGCCGTGTACTGCGCGTCGTGAATCACAAGGTCGGCGTCGCGCAGGAAGTCTATGTGAGCGACGTCACCGCCTTCGGCTTCCTCCGCATGACCTTCGCCGGCGTCTGGACTGTGTGGTTCGTGATCCGAGGCGTAAACGACGCTCGCGCCATCGGCCTCAAGGCGATAGCCGACAGTAAGCGCCGGGTGATTCAGATATTGCGTGACGATGCGCGTATCGCCGATAGCGAAGCCGCCTTCGACAACCTCGTGATAGTGCACCTTCGCTGCGAACGCGTTGAGCGCGACGGGAAAGTAAGCGTACTCCATCTGGCCTGCGAGGACGTCGCGGAGCGATTGGCCGAGCCCGCGCGGGCCGTAAATGTGCCACTCATTGCC
>CALBST010000323.1 GCA_937967425.1 uncultured Caulobacteraceae bacterium | reverse complement strand
GAGCAAGCCAAACGCGCCCTCGAAATCGCAGCGGCCGGCGCTCACAACATTCTCATGTAGTGCCCCAATCGCCGGATTGCTCATACGCGGCTTTAGCCGTTGCTTAAGGCCGGGGGTATTGGCCTCTGTCTCCGGGAGCAAACCGTGTGCAACAGATACGCCTCTGACATCCGCAAGGCCGGTCTTGAGAAGGACTTTTACGGCTTCGAGGAATGGAGCGAGACGCGGATCACGCCGTTGCTCGGCAACGCATTTCTCGAAGTTTTCCCGAAGAGCATCGGCCCCGTGATCGTGCGTGCGAACAGTGGCGCTCTCGAATGGAGAAAGATGCGTTGGGGTTTACCCGGCCCACCACAGTTTGGTTCCGCGCCAGTGACGAACATTCGCAATACTTCGAGCGCACACTGGCGGCCCGTGCTTGGTGTCGAGCATCGCTGCTTGGTGCCCTTCACGGCGTTCTCCGAGTATGACGACGCATCGCCCAAGGGTGCCAAGCAAATCCGATGGTTCGCGCCGCCACATCGCGGAATGCTTTTCTTCGCAGGCGTGTGGCGTGTGTGGTCAGGCGACTACGGCTCAAAGAAAGAGCCGAATGTTGGGGAGCATCACTTGTTCAGCTTCTTGACGACCGAAGCGAATGATCTTGTGAGGCCGGTTCACGCCAAGGCGATGCCAGTGGTGCTTGCGACGCCCGAAGCGCGGGAAGAGTGGCTCACCGCGTCGGCTGCATCTGTGGCGGAAATACAGTCGCGAGTGTTGCCCGCAGACGTGCTTGAGATCGTGCCTGAAGAAGAGGCCGCTGCATTCGTCGGCGGGTATTTGAAGTGATCTCAAGGTGGCCCACCATGAGCCGTGGTCAGAGTGTTGGTAGATGTCCGGTCAGTGAAAAGACAGGCCACGTCTCGGAGTAGCCGGGGTGATATCTCATCAGTAAGAAGGACGACCCAATATTGTGCGGGACACCGAAGCTAAAGGTGGGAAGCCACTTTTCCACGTCAAACGGCGAAAGCCACGTCTCGGCTGTATGAATGATCAGGACATCCACGCAGATGCGTCCGTCATAGCGTGCATCTTTGTCGGTGATCCGATCTTGGATGCCGGACTGCAAAAGGTCAGGCGTCCACTGTGCAGCATCGAACAGTTCATCTGACGCTGTAATACGTTGGCCGTTCTTTCGGGCGGCATCGATGGCGCGAAGAATCTTCGGGTTCACAAGCTCGGTGAGCTCAATCGAAATCTCATTGCCTGCCAACAACCCGATGCAGTCTGGTGGATCATGGTCGCTACTGCGGATGTTTGTTACGGATAGGCCGAATTTGGATCGGCTGGACGTGGCCCATTCTACCGCAGTCAGTCGTTCCATGGCCTTGCGATCAAGCGCCGTCTCGACCGCAAACTCATGGGAGTGGCCGCGCCGGTTCATCATGTCGATGACGCGGCGAAGTTCGTGGTCTTCTTGCGTCACGGGCCAACTTGTTCTGTGGCGCGACGTTCGGTGGCGAACATCACCATTCGAGCAAAGACACTGACACGAGCCGGTCGTTTATGGCTCGCGCCAGTTCAGCTGCTTCGTCCATGCTTGTGCCCGCTCGCATTCCAAGCGCCACGAAGCTCTGGGTGCTGCCCGGCTCCTTGAGTTGCGACAGGCCGATAAGCAGCGACAGCGCACCATTGCCGTCATTGCGTATGTAAGCCTTGTCGATTGGGTGCTTCGGGGTTTTGGGCACGACCGTCTCCGAATTAAGGCTTAGTTGCTCACACCGATTTGGGGTCGCTTCGGCTTCCATCAAGATTCCTGGCCGCAATCGCGCCACGATGCCGGTTGAGGGCTGCGCCGGGCTAATCGCGTTTCGCCCGAACTCCGAAGACGGGCACCTTCAATCCGAAATGCAGGATCGCGCCAGCGAGCATTACGGCGGGAATGCCGACGAACATCGATAGCTGAAGTGCGTCGATCAACTGCTTGTCCGCAAGGCTCACGTAGACCGTATGTCCGTGGTTGGTGAGTGGCTCTGTGTGTGTGGCGGTTGGTGAGGATGAGCCGTCGCGCATTCCGACGCCGAAGAAGTAAAACGACGCGACGCCAGCAATCCAGACAAGCATGAAGACGACGCTGTATGCGGTGCGAAGGGAGCGCTTCCACCCATCTTCGGACGGCTTGGTTTCCAAGGGTGACGCAGGCACCGGCGGTTCGCCGCATTGCGTGAGAAACTCTTCCTCTGAAAGCGTTACAAGTTTGAGGGCGTTCGCGGTGTTAAAGACACCGATGCCTGCAATCGCCAAGAACCATGGCAGCATGTCGGGTGACGTGGGTGAAGCCAAAGGCGTCAGGGCGAAGGCGAACAGTGCCGTCGCTGCCGCCATGAAGCTCGCGATGGCTATTTCTTTGATGCCAATGCCGGGCCATCGCCAATTCGCGGCACGTTTGCGTAGCACTGAAATGACGATGGCGATGCTCATGAGAGCGCCAGCGATTACAAGTTCAGCCGCTACGCCCAAACCTCCGCCGATGATCATGAGGATCATCATGCCACCGTGGAAGCCCATCATGAGCTTGAAGTCGGTAGACATCTCCGACCACTTGCGTGGATGAGGGTGTTTGTTGTTGAACACGTTTTAGGTTTCTGATGGCGTGGAGACTAAGGCAAGTTCGATAGTCTTAGGCAATGCTTCGCACACAAGCCCTTCCGCCTGTTTAGATCAGATGCGTGATGATTCAAAGCTGTGGCTATCGACCCGACCACCACAAGGTCATGATCTAGGTGAGCGAGACGTTATCCAGGTCGATGTGATCGAAGAAGTTTCCGGTGGGCTTCCTCTTGAGCGAATACGAAAGAGCGCCATCGCTCCATGCCGGTTTAACGTCGGCGTCGTCAGCAAACGCCAATCTCTCCCACGCCGCTTTGACGATCTCGCAAAAGTCGCCGCGCTCTTGCTCCGGTATCTCGATCCAGCCGTGATAGTGAAGGCCAACCAAAGCACCAGCTTCGCAAGCGAATGCATGTCTTAGCTTTTTACCTTGCCGAACTTCGCGTCCCTTAAAGTAGCGACGGCTCAACCGCTCCATGAAGACCGTTACAGCGCGAGATAGTTCAGCCGCCGTGAGTTTGTAGAATCTTCCTTTTATGCGAGCTTTGTCCGTGGCGCGGAGCGTTACGAAGACCTTCGGCACGTCAGGAATCCAGAGCCACTCCATGACTTCACGGCGCATCTGCGCCAGAAGTTCTTTCCTGGGCAGATCAATGTGTGCGCTGTTGAATATGGATGGCTCCAACGTTTGGAGCGGCGACGGGCAGGGTCTCAAGTTTTCTTGCTCATCTGGTTTTTATTGATCCGTAGCCAAGCGTTGAGCCGATCAAGTCGATAGCGCACGCTCCGTCCTACCTTCAGAAAGGGCGGGCCGATGCCAGTTGAGCGCCAGTTGCTCAAGGTGCCCACGGCGAGCTTCAACATGGATGCCGTTTCGTTGGGCGTGAGAAGTATTAGGGCGGGCAAGGTTGTTCGTGATCTCCAATGTGATGCGTGCACCAGCTATTTAGGTGCGTGACGAATTTGGGTCGGTGGGATCAAAGGCTCACGACCTTAGTCGGAGCTTGCGGTGCGAACGATGTTCAACAGCCGCCATAACAATGAGCGAAATACTACACCGGATTGATGCGCGGTGCGAGACGATTTTCGTGATCTCGCGGTTCTCGCGCAGTGAGTTTGTATGGCTCAAGAACGGGTGGCTTATGGAATTATTCCGGAACGTCGGACGGTGTTTCCTGGGCCGGATCGCGTTCGTCAATTCGGCTGGGGACCGAGAACGGAGTCGGCGAAGCCACTCACAATTTCCGTAAGGAAAGGTGTGTTCGCCCAATAGAGCAATTCGAGGATTAGCAGGAAAGAGATGACATAAACGAAGCCGCGAGCCAGACCTGGAAGTCGAAATAGCGCAACAACGAATCCGGCCACGCTTATCACACCGAAGACCAAGAGCGGACTGAGCATCGTGATCTCACGCGACACCCATGACTCCGGGAGAAACCCAACGAGATAGATAGCCTCACGCTGCATGAAGGTGACGATTGGGTGTTCTGGAATTGCCAAGAAAAGATACACGAAGGAGGGCGCAAAGAGGTAAGCGACCGAGATGAGAAATGCTCGAAATGGATGACCCCGCTCACCGCGATATTCGGTGATACGTCGATACATTGCTATTGATGAGGGTATTCCGAACGCGGCGAGCAGGAGCAAAGCATTCACTTCCGCAGCGCTCAGTTCAGGTAGCAGTGGAATCCAGTCAAGCAGTTTGCCGATGTGACTCGCGACAAGATTCCAGCCGACCACGAATGCGTGAAACGCTCGAAGCCATTCGTAACGGCTAAGGTCAGTTAATTCAGGAACGAGCGCGGCTATGGTGATTGCCGCAACTACGCCGCGCAGGAACCAAAAGCGTCGCCAGATGCTCGTCCAATCAATTGCGTCTGGCATACGCTTCTTCTTCTTTTCAACGCTTCGACGAATGCACGATGGTTTGCACTCGTTGCGGGGCAGCAGTGTAGCCCGATTGTCCGTCGTTGGCTCACGTCAATCTGCGGGCTTCTTCCCAACCTTAATCCGGATGCGATCCGCAAAGCGCTCTTGTTCTACGTTCTCGAAGGCAACTGCCGTCAGGCCGATCTCCATTAGTGCGGAAGCGAGAGCCATGGCCACCGGACCAAATCTCTCCCTCTGGCTCGGTGCCCACTCAATCTTGACCCCTTCAACGACAGCAAACCCAAGGAATTCTTTCGAGAAGTCGATAACCCATCCGGCGTTCCGCAACACGGCATGAATGTCTTCCCCCAAGTTCAGCGTTTCCTTGTCGTCCGGGAACCACAGAACGTCATACTTCTGGCCCGCCTGACGAAGCAGCGCTGCGGACAGAAATGCCTTTTGGCTATCGGAGATTCTCCGCGGAGCCATCTTCGCTTCCAGCGCAATGCGAGCGCGGGTCGCCTCTTCGATCTGCTTTTTTGCTTCGCCGAGGTTTCTCGCGGCATGACCCTCGATCACGTTGCCCATCCAGATCGCGACGGCGGTGGCGATGGCAATTCCAAATGAAGCGACGATCAGTAACTTTTCGATGGGTGTCACGGTGGAAACCGCAACGACTATTGCGCCGACAATCAGAACCACATTTGCCGCCGCGTAGAAGAACTTCGCGGTTTTCTTTGGGCAGGTGGTTCGTCGCCGCTTCGGGGTCGTCGGGTTCGCTGATTTTGGTCATCGCGCTTAAGAATGATCAGGATTGATCCACGGGGTTTTGAAGTCGGCAAGCTCTTCCGGTGTGAGATGGTCCGAAGCCGCTCGATCCAATGCGTCTAGCACCGCAGCGATGCGCCGATACTCGAACGAATGAACGGGCTTGCAAGCGTCGCGCATTCGTTCGAGCCGCCAGCGGAAGGGCTGAAGCATCATGAAGTGCTGACGGGCAAATCTAAGCATCGCGCCTTGTAAATGTTCCGCATTTGTTCTAAGGTCAATACGACGCCTGGAAATGCTGGGAGCAACGTCATGTCTGACGCCGCACAATCGCGCCCAGAAGGGCCAGGGGCGCACCGCCAAGCCTTTGCGGATCGGATGCTCTGCCACAGGCTCAAAGGTGTGCGAGAGGCTGCCAGTGAGGCGGGCTACACGCGGTTCGAGATCGCGCGGGCGATCTGCACTTCGCCGTTGAAGAGATGATGGTGGTGGGACGCGATCCAGACGTGCTCGATGCCGCACTTGAGGAAGCGACTTCTCTGGCGACCTTGGTTGAGTCTCGCACGACGGAGTAGGAACATTGCCTGAAGAGCGGCTCTATTTCGATTTGGAGATCGAGTTCGAGGCGCTAACGACCGCCAAAGAAGTGGCATCTAATGCTGCCGCCGACCAGACTGGCAAGAGTATCGCGGATGCTCTCTTTCACGAACTAAAGCTAAAGTTTGCAGGCCAAGACGTTCACGTTGGCCCACCTCAAGGAAGTTTTCGGCGCGGATCACTGGTCGGGGCAATACTACAATCATTGTCTGTTGGAGGTGGCGCGGTGTTCGCCATGATCACCACTATTGAGACTCCCGGACTCGTGCGTTCGCTCGTCGAAGCAGCGGTGAGCAAACACTTTGGTCGCGATGTCCCCCTCGCAAGGTTCCGACACCGCCTTAGTGTTCGGCGAGGATGGGCGCACCCAGACCAAACGGCAGAGCAAGCGCCACTCACGGTCCGTTGGTTTCGTCGCCGACCGTTGCAGATGCTATCGATCTCCGCAGCGGTGTTTGTATTAGCATCGTTGGCGGCGTTTTATTTCGCGCAACAGGATGACGCGAGAATGCTGGCTATCTCCAATGCTCTGGTTCGCATCGAGGCCAAGGTAGATCGCGTGCAGTCGGACTCGGCGGGGCTTCAAACTGATAGCGAGCGAAGCACGACTCCGATGTCCAACGATGAAGCGTTCGCAGGTAGCGCTCCCGTAGCGCCACCAGCCACCCGCCACCGTCCTACCGACGTGTGTCGTCGTATCTCGCAGGAAGATGCTTCCTACCTGATCTTGAGATGTCGCTAGGCGAGTGCTTGCCGCCCGCCCGGCAAGTATCGATACAGCGTCGCCGCCGACACCCCTAAAGTCTCCGCTACAGCGTCTACCGTCAGCGATGGCTCGGTCAACATGGCCCTCGCCTTTGCGATGTCGGCTTCACTCATCGAACGCGGCCTGCCGCCCTTGCGACCCATGCGGCGAGCATTCTCCAACCCAGCCAACGTTCGCTCTCGAATGATGCCTCGCTCGAACTCGGCCAAGGCACCGAACACATGAAAGACCAGCCGCCCGCCCGGCGTGGTGGTGTCGATGCTCTCTGTGAGGCTCCGTAGGCCGATCCCGCGTTCTGCCAGGGCCTCGCCCGTCTCAAGTAGCTGACGCAGGCTCCTTGCCAGCCTGTCGAGCTTCCAGACGCACAGCACGTCGCCTTCGCGGATGTAGTCGAGTGCCTTCGCAAGTTCGGGGCGGTCACGTTGAGCACCGCTGGCCGTCTCGCGGAAGATGCGTTTGCACCCAGCCGCCTTCAGGGCATCGACTTGAAGCCCAAGGTTTTGGGAATCCGTGCTGACCCGGCAGTAGCCGACTAAAGCCATGACTGCCTCCTGTCTCTCAAAAACGTCTATACCACGATGTTTTGAGGGAGTCAATTCGAGAGACAGTTTTGAGAGGCTTTACTCGGCTGTTTTCATCGATCTAGCGGGCAGGGCGTCTCCCTCTCAGAATCGAACGGTTTTGAGTGTCTCCAAGCGTCCCGAATCCCTTCACGCTTTCAAGTCGCCTTTCACGGAAGTCGGACATGTCAGAAGGTTTTGAGTATGGTGCAGCTCGGCTCAATGAGCCGACACTACGCGGCGTGGGGCGGTGCCCGCACTGCTCAATAGCGACTCCGCTTCTGACCAGAATACAGACCGGCACTTTCGAGATGACCGCGTCAGACGGGGTGAAGACCAAGTGGTGTGCTTACGCTTGCTCTTATTGTGGAGGCTGGATAACGGCTAAAGCCGCCGAAAATGACAGTTTGGGTAACCCACTCGCGGTGCAAATCTTCCCCCGACCGCGTGTGGCCCATGATGATCTGCCTCCTGTCGTGAGGCGTTTCCTTCAGCAAGCTTTTGATACGTCGCACGCTCCCGATGCGGCGGCGGTTATGGCAGGCAGTGCCGTCGACGCGATGCTCAAAGAACTCGGATTGCGAGACGGAAGTCTTTACTCCCGCATCGACCAGGCTCTCCAAAAAAACATGCTGACGCAGGCGATGGCTGATTGGGCACATGAAGTTCGGCTTGGCTCGAATCGACCACGTCACGCTGACGCAGACCGCCCGCATGTGACTGAAGCCGAAGCAAGGCAGTCAGTTGAGTTCGCCGATGCACTAGGCAACTTTTTGTTTGTGCTCACTGCTCGGATCGAACGGGGTCGAGCGGAAGCAGCGAAGGCCGAAGCAGAGGCGGCCACGAAATCGTAGGCGTGAACTTCTTTAAGGACCGCTTCGGTTACGCTCTTGCCGATAGTCCCAAGGTGCCTCGCACACCGGTAACGCCCATAACCCGTCTCGCCGTGACTGTGCCGCTTGCTGCAAGTCCGCATAATAACCGCGACTGAACTGCGGCGAGTCCCAAGCCCAACCCGCATCAACAACCGACGCCGCAAGATCACGGCTGTTCACCCAGCATTGAGCGACGGCCCGGCCTCGGTTGGGACGCATCTTCACTTCGCAAGTCACACGCTGCCCATCCATGAGCGTCGCAAGGTGGTGGGCCGCTTGAATGCCTACAGAGCGATTAGAGCACGCCTGATCGATCTCTGGTGCATCAATGCCCCATAGTCGAACTCGCTGACCGTCGATGCGAATGGTGTCGGCGTCCAACACTGTGGCGATGCCGCCGAAGCGTTCGCCGTTACGCAAGGAAGAGAAGGGGCGTTGGCTCGATTGGGCGTCGGCCTGCGATGAGCAATACGCGATGCCGAACGCAATCAAGACGACGACGGCAATCGTCCAAACGTAGTCCCACCATCGCCATGGCGGGCCGCCGTATTCGGGTGCCTTGTCCCAGCCGCTCATGTGTCGGACGGCAGCTTATGCTTTAGGCTAGTTGAGGGTCCGAAGTGGGCAATGAAGTCATCAACAAGCGACACTGCATCGCTCGCGGAAAGCTTAGTAGATAGCCAACCCACCATACTCGCCGAGCTTTCAGTGGCGGTCTTGGTGGGGGCCGGTAGCTGGTGTCTTCCGCCCGCGTAGCTGTGGAGTGCAGTTGCAGTCTGTCCGCTGGTGAGCTTCCGGCTTGCGCCGAAAGCGGCGATCTTCTTCTTAGCGGCAGCGATAGCGCTTTTTTCGGCGGTCGTCGGCGGCGGTTTTCGTGCTGGCTTCGGCGCGGTGGCCGCCTCCCAGCGTCTTACAAAGTCGTCTGGTCCCAAGTCCACTGCGAGTCTTGCCAGCGCTCGTATAGCGTCGCCATCGACAGCGAACGTCTTCGTGGGCTTAAGCTTCTTTAGAAGATCATCAGGCTTTGGGGACATCGAGCGCCTCTGCTCCGGTTATTTGCGCGATCTCGCTAGCGAGTGTTTCCAAACGACGCCGAAGCTTCGCTCCGTATGAGCCTTGGTAGTTAAATCTTGCCAATCCAAAAAAGCCTGCCGAACTGTCGTCAAAAAATGCCTTGAGCATGGGTGACTCTGGGATTTCGGTATTGAGCAACTGTGTCACCATTCCCTGACTGCCAAGGACTTCCAAGATTGGCTCTATGCAGTTCCCCACCTTTTTGTCTTTGCCCAAGCTTCCGAGTCGTTGCGGATCGTCGATAGCGGACCTTACTTGATCAACAAGGTTGTCCCAGCTCGGAACGCCATTGAAAACTCCAAGTATGCTGGGCTTGCGTTGAAGCGCGAAGGCGTCCGCAATCAGACGCTTCATTCCGAGTAAGCCTTGGATGGAATATTTGTCGGGTCGCATGGGACAAAGGACATGCGTTGCAGCGGTGAGCGCACACTCGATCATGAAAGAGCTTGAAGGGTTCAGATCGATTACGATGACATCAAACTCCTTCTGTGCCGCGTTGATGGAGTTCATGAAGTTCGATCTTGCTGTCTGTAGGCCGTGGCTGTTCGCGGAAAGCGTGTATTTGACCAATTCAAATTGACCAGGAATCAGGAAGACCGGTTTTGCTTCCACGCGGGCGGCGCGGGACAATGGCGACGACCCAACTTCGGCGGCAATGTCGAAGATTGCTACATCCTCAATCGGAGACGGATTAAGCCCGATCAATGTGTTGCGTGGCGACGCGGCACCGTAGACTAAGCTTCTCTCGAACAAAGACAGGACGGATTTGTCGTCTTCGACCAAGGCGAACAGTTGATCTTGCGGCAATACGAACTGCGAGAGATTTGCTTGTGGGTCCAAGTCGATCAGCAAAATCGACAGCTTGGAATTGTTGCTCAATGCGCTGAAGACGTGTGCCGCGAGCGTTGTCTTTCCGACGCCGCCTTTGAGGTTGGATACTGCAATCACGGGGGCAGTAGGGTGCCATTTTCTCCGAACTGCCCTAACCACGCCTTCCAGGTCAAAATCCGATGTCCGGGTGGTGACGCCTTTCGGAAATCTGATCCACTGTTTCTCCGCGATATGCTCCGAAATGGGTGAAGGTGCGTCGGTGCAGCCTTCCTCCAAAATGACAGGGATGACGGGTGTGCCAACTGCGTTCGCAATCGTCAGTTCTTCGAGAACCGGGCCGGAGTTGATCGAGTGCTGCGATACGAGAACGACGACCGCTTTAGAACGACTGATGCCGTTACGAATTTCTGCTCGCCACTGATTGCCAGCCTCTATGGAATGCCGGTCCACGAAGACCGGAAGGCCGCGTCGTAGCAATGAGCCGCGAACACGTTCGGCTGCGACCCGGTCTTGGTCCGAATAGCTGACAAAGCACGCGAACTGATCAGGCATCACTCCACCCCGCGTTGCACTTATCCACAACGGGACAGAGTTGGCAACGCGAAGCTCGGATTGCCTATTGTTCGATTAGGTCGTTCAAGTCGTTCGCATACGCCTCGCAGCCCTCGATGAACGAGTTGCTGTTGCCGCCGCAGTCGGCAGCGTCCTCGATTTCATTGTCTTGCGCCCACTGGTATCCCGCGTCATGGCCGGAGCAGTCTTCGGTGCAGCCGAATGAACCGTGCTGATCTTGATATGTGAGGCCGTCGAGTTCGCCTCTTGCGTCTGCCAGTGCGTCGGCTCGTTCATCCTCGCTCTGCTCGCCGTAGTAGCTGTCGCTTTCGTAGGTCGCTTCAGACCCGCACGACGCGAGCGCTGTTGCGAGCAGCACGGCAAGAACGGATCGGCGCACCACCACCCTCATTTGACCCACAGACTTCTGTGGATACTCTAGCGGTAGGGAAGGGGCTGACAATGGCAAACGGGCGATGGAAGTGGGTGCTGATCGCTGCGCTCATATTGGCGATCCCCTTAGCGTTTTTCGCGGGGTTGTATTCGCGCGGCCTGGGTGGCGAAAATGCAGTCGAGACTGACCAGTGGCTGCCCTTGGTGATCAATGGGGAATGCGTTGCCTATGATGGCTCCGCTTTCCGAACGCCGCCGTCCGTGTTGTTGCCAGAAGGATCAGACTGCTCCGGTCGATTCCGAGTGCTAGAGCGAACCGATCCCGCAATCGGGTTTGAGTTCGTCATTGAGATTCCCTCTGCGACACTGGAAGCAATCCCAGAAGCTTGGAGGCATGATCGCACGGAAGGGGACTGGGTCTACGAAGGGACAACCGAGATTCCATACGCGGGGCACATAGAGTTTGTTTTCTTGGACCAGCACGGCTTCGAGGTGGCCACACGCGACAGCGATGAGGTTCAGGTCATGTCTGGTCAGAGCAACGAAGTGCGTGCCGTGCTCTCAGGTTTTGGCGACAGTGAACTTCAGACGATCAGATCGGCCAGAATGCAGTTGGTTTTGACCCACTGCTTTCTTTGCTCGCCGCCACCGCCACCGGAATAGCCCCGGATTGATGACGGCTCCCAATACATCGTCGCTAAACCTCGAACTGCTTTGGCAACTGCCGCAATACCCGTCCCAGCAAATCGCGTGGCTCGATCTTGAGTGCTCTCGCAATCATGATGAACTCTAGCAAGTCCACTCGGCGTTCGCCGCTTTCGATCCGCGACACGAACTGTTGGCTCTTGTTCAGGCGTTCGGCCAACTCGGTTTGAGATACGTCGGCGGCCTTGCGAGCCTTCACCAAGACCGCAACTAGGGCCTTGTTTTCATCGCTATGAAGGGAAGACTTGGACATTGCCGGGCCAGAACCGGCACACCACCTATACCCGCTTTTCCGTTACACAGTTTCCCGGTAACGTGGCCCCAGGGGGTGTCTCATGAGATCATTGGTTTTGGTTGGGGCCGTGCTTCGCCTCTCTGGCTCTGGCCAGAGTGAACGATGCGCACAGTTGGGCGAGGTCGGTCAGTGAAACCTTGCCCGTATTGCGCCAATGAGATTCAAGACGCCGCCATTAAGTGCCAACACTGCGGCGAGTTCTTGGAGGCACATTCTCGAACCCCGTTCGAGCAACCCTCTGAGAAATCGGCCAACATAGAGCCGGTCAGACAGAGGCGTTTCCTTCTCAGCTTCGGACATGTTCTAGTTGTTCTAGCCGTGACAGGCGTCGCAGTTGGAGTTGCCAAACTGGTGCCTCCACCGTCAGGCGGTGGTGTGGCCCTTTTGCTGATGTGTGCCGCATTCTTTAGCGTATTGTGCCCCGTTTTTCTGCAAGCGGCGGGCTGGTTTAGACGCATTACGCAGCCGGACTGGATTGCGGGTAGTATGGAGCAGAGGTTCTTCACTCAAATATTCTGGAAGGTTGGCCCGCCGTTGACCGCATTGCTGGCGGCTCCGGTTGCCAGTCTTGCACTGGCCTATTTTGTCTTAACGGAAGTTGCCCCTGGGGCTGTGTCCCCGTCTCCATCGGTATCCCGTCCGCCGGAAGTAGCTCAGGTGCTAGCCCCCGTCGAGGAAGCCCCGTCAGAGCCAACCCCCGTCGAGGAAGCTCTCACAACGCTCGTTCTCGGTGTTGTGAAAGACGACGTGTTTGACGCCGGTGCCGGGTGCATTGCGACAAATGTTGCGGGCGAGCGTGTGTTCGTGACGGATTTTGAATCAGGGGCGGTCGCCTTCAACGGCAGCACGACGATGCTTGCGGCGACCGGCGAGCAACAGGGCGTCGAGACTTATGCAGACGCCGCCAATGAAGTTCGCGTTTCTCTAACACGAACGGGTGAGCCGGTTGAGGCAGGCGTGGAGTCATCGGCGTGGCCTGCGATCCTCACGTTGTCAGCTTTGGGGCGTGAAACGACTCTGGCTGTCACGCTGACATGCGGATCGTAGGTGCCGCGCATCTACCATCCCGAAGGAGAGAAGCCGCCGCGCCTTCCTGCTTTGGTGTTTGTCTTCGGGTCTAACCTTGAAGGCCATCACCAGAGCGGCGCGGCACGCATTGCACGCGATGACTTTCAGGCCGAGCGGGGCGTTGGTAAGGGCCGAACGAACATGGCCTACGGCATACCCGTGAAGTCCCAGAACCAAACGCTTCCGCTAGATGCCATCGCGCAGGGTGTGAGCGAGTTCTTGTCCTACGCGGACGCCAATCCTTCACTCACGTTCTATGTGGTGCGAGCGGGGTGTGGCGTCGCGGGCTACGCTGATGCCCAAGTTGCGCCGCTCTTCGTCGGGGCGAGTGCGAACTGCATCTTCTCCGAGAAGTGGAAGCCTTGGTTAGACTGATACGGAGCCTTCGATGACACCAGACGAAATCTCGAAGCTTTCACGCGATGAGCTTCTCGACACGATGCGTCGTGAGGGCGTTCCCGTGGTGATGTCCCTTTTTGCCACGGTGCACCACAAGTCCGCTGATCGACCCGAAGGATTCGATGAGGCAGACCTGGACCAGATTAGCGAAGACCTGGAAGACGGCGACGTGCTTCGGTGGCGTCGCGAGCTTGCGGAGCACTTCGCCAAGAAGGGCTAATCATTGCACGTCATAGCGAACCGGCTGGCCCGTCAGTCGTTCCATGATCGCTATGCGTTCTTCGCGTGTCGTGACTCCAAAGGTGAAAACCTTGTCTGGATCATCAGGATGCGGCTGAACCGTGACGTGCGTTCCATCCCTAAGCTCAACGACGAAACTCGGTGAGTTCATGACGCCCTGAAGAGCCTCGTTGTCGAGTGAAGTTACCCCTAGCGCCTTCTTGAACTCTTCGCTCGAAACCACATGACTAAACGCCTTGGCGAATAGACCTTCGCGCCGCTGGCCAAGCTGCTCGATGAAAGGGTCGAAGCCAACGACGATCCGTTTCACAACTTGGCTAATCTTCCTGGCGGCGTGGGACCGCAAGCGGGTTAGGTCCGGCGTGCTCTCATCCTGTATCGCATTGATCGCTTCACGCAGTTCGGCATCCGTTGGAGTCGGAGCGCGATAGGCAGCGATCCTTTCTTGCACCTCGCTCGCCTTGTGCCGAGCTTCAACAATGGCTGTTTCGAGTTGCCGGTATTCCGCGAACCTTTCATCAGACAGCGGACCCGCTTGAAGCAGCCGGTCAAGGAAATCTCGCCGTTCGGAAGCTTGGATTTCCGACGCTCGTAGCTTGTCATACTCACCTTGCAGCAAGCCGATCTCGGAGTCGTATCGTGCTTCGGAGACGATTGCGGCGATGTTCACGCTTGATACAAATGCCAATACCGAACGCTCGAAATCCGAATATGGCCACGACTTGGAAGGGCAGTTCAGATTGCGAACGGTGCTTGAGCATCTTAGGTAGCGGCCACCCTTCGGTGGCTCACCCTTGTTGTGATACTGGACGCTTTCGCCGCAACGCTTGCACACCAGGAGTCCGCGAAACAAGTTTGCAACGTCGCGGCCCTTCCTTCCGCCTTTTCCCACACGTTTGTTGTCTGCTTTTGCGGATTGCGCCTTGAGGTAAAGTGCATCGTCTATGATGCGCGGATAGTAGTTCGCGACATCGGTGCCGGTGGGATGGCGCACTCCGTCGTCAGAGAATGAGTGAAGCCGCAATGTGCCGATGACGTTGGGGTTGGCGAGAATATTTCGCACGGTGCTCTTTGCCCAGCCTTTCGATCCTCGAAATGCTGCGATCCCGCGCCCGTTCAGCCGCCGACTGATTGCGAGAGCGCCCAGCCCGCTTGCCGCGTCCTGGAAAATCTCGCGGATAATCCCGGCCTTCCCTTCATCAACGTCGAATCCGCCATCCTCTCGCGGAATGAGCCAACTTGGGCAGCGTTTCGTCATGCGCTTGCCGTGCTCCGCTGCATCGTCTTGCTTCCGTGCCCAGCTTTTTTTGATGTGATAAGATTTGTTCGCGGACTGCTCATGCGCCCGCGAGAAAATCACCATGGACTGAAACAGGTCCCATTGGTTCACCGGCTTCTTGTAGATTTTGTCATCGATGAGTGTTGCGATGACCACGCCTTGGTCGATCAACGGCAAAAACACCATCAGAGCTTTGGACGGTTCGAGGCGGCTGATCCGGTCGAGCGACTCGACGATCAGGAAGGTGCCGGGTGGTATTTGACCCGCGTTAACTTGGTCAACGAACTTGCCGAACTCGCCGTCTTCCAGGTGTGCTCCGTGGAAGGCCGACTTACCCGTGTCGTCGCGCTCGACCAGCGTCAGTCCCTTCTTTGCGGCAAACTGCCGGGCGGCTTCCAACTGCCGCTGTAGACCGCCCCCGTGCCGTTGGGCCGGTGAGGAAAGCCGGGAGTAGCTATAGGCGAGGGGTGCGGATTCTTCGGACATTCCGCCCCACATAGGTGTCCGGTGATTGGGGCACAATAGCCTCTTCGTTGGCCCGCCAGGCGCCGGCAAATCGATGCTGGCGCAACGTTTGCCG
>CALBST010000322.1 GCA_937967425.1 uncultured Caulobacteraceae bacterium | reverse complement strand
CGTTTGGCGCTCCGCTTCGAAGCTCTGCGCCGCGTCATTGCCGATCCCGCGCCTTACGCGCGGCGCTTGGCGCGTCTGCTGCCGCGCCTCTGCCGGCGATTTCCCAGCGCCGCCGGGCGTTACGCCATCGCCATCGGGCGCCCCTATGCGGGCGATGAGGGTGATCCGCGCTTGATGCTCGAAGCCATCGCGCTGGCGCTGGCGGCAGCAGCGCTATTCGTCAATTCCAGTTGACGCTTCCTAACGCCCATTAGCCTTTCTCTTCATCAACCGAAACGGCGCGTTAAGCGCGTTCGGGCATAAGGCGCTGTCGGCAGAACGCCTCCAGGTAAACGCGCGCTAACATGTTTCCAATTATCGGCCTCGTTGTTGTTTTCGGCATGGTGTTCGGGGGCTTTGCGCTCGCGGGCGGCCACTTCGAAGTCATTATCGAAGCAGCGCCGATGGAATTCATGATGATCTTCGGCGCCGCTGTCGGCGCGCTGATCATCTCCAACGACATGCACGGCCTCAAAGGCGTCATGGGCGGCTTCGGCCAAGTCATGTCCGGCCCCAAATGGGGCAAGAAGGATTATGGCGATCTTCTCGCGCTCCTCTTCCAGCTCACCAAGCTGATGAAGACCAAAGGCGTCGTCGCGCTCGAACCGCACATCGAAAAGCCGGAAGAGAGCACGATCTTCCAGAAGTATCCGAAGATCCTCAAAGACCATCACGTCACGCACTTCATCTGCGACACGCTGCGCATGATGACGATGAACCTCGACGATCCGCACCAGGTCGAGGACGCGATGGAAAAGCAGCTTGAGAAGCACCACCACGAAGCGCTGCACCCGGCGCACGCGCTGCAAGGCATGGCCGACGGCCTGCCGGCGCTCGGCATCGTCGCGGCCGTGCTCGGCATCGTGAAGACGATGGGCGCGATTAATGAACCGCCGGAAATCTTGGGCCTGATGATCGGCAAGGCGCTCGTCGGCACCTTCTTGGGCGTGTTCCTGGCCTACGGCATCGTTGGCCCGATGGCGTCGCGCTTGAACGCGGTGATCGAGCACGATGCGCAATTCTACAAAATCATTCGTGACGTGCTCGTCGCGCACTTGCACGGAAACGCCGCGCAGGTTTCAGTGGAAATCGGACGCGGCTCAGTGCCGAGTTCGCTGCAGCCAAGCTTCGCCCAACTCGAAGAAGCGCTGGCGGCAGCCGCCGAAGCTTAGTGCTAGGCCTGACTTCGCTACGTCGAGCTATGCAGATTTGCATTAGCGCGTGACGCTCTGCCGCTTGCCATCTCGGTTAATCCTTGGCATGGAGTCGCCTCCCGCGTTGGGGGTAGACCCTGACGCTGAGACGAGGGGTAGTACCTATGACGAAGATCCAAATGGGCGTTGCAGCTGCTGCTGCTGCCGTTCTCGCCTTCGGCGTCGCGGCCTGCGGCCAAACGACGGCGACGACGGAAGAAGCTCCGGCTGCTGCCGAAGACACGACGGCGACCGAAGCTCCGGCTGAACCGGCGGCTGACGCTGCTGCGACGACCGAAGCTCCGGCCACGACCGAAGCTCCGGCGACGACCACGCCGTAATCTGCGTTTCGACGTAGTTTTAGCGGTGAGCCGCCCGAAAGGGCGGCTCATTTGCGTTTAGGGTCCCGGAATGCCGCGTTTGCCGCCGCAGCCCGAACTGGAATGGAGCGAGGATGGCGCCTCGCTGCGGGCGGCCGCGTTCGATGACGTTTACTTTTCCAAGGATGGAGGCCTTGCCGAGGCCGAAGCGGTGTTCCTTACGGGAACCGGATTGCCGGAAGCCTTCAAAAACAGGGATCGTTTCGCCCTGTGTGAGCTCGGTTTTGGCACGGGTTTGAACATTTTGGCGCTGTGGCGCGCCTGGAAAAAGTCACGTTCGCCTCATGCGCAATTGCATATCTCGACCATCGAGTCATTCCCTCTGGCAAAGGCCGATGCCGCTCGCGTTTTGCTCCAGTTTTCAGAGGTTTCCGAACTCGCGAAGAAGCTTATCGAGCGTTGGCCGGTACGCGCTTACGCGCCGCAACGGATTTGGCTGCCTGAGGACGGTCTGTCGCTGACCATCTTCACCGGCGATGCCGAGACCGTGCTCGCGGGACTTTCGGGATCTTTCGACGCCTGGTTTCTCGATGGGTTTGCGCCGGCCCGGAACCCCACGATGTGGTCGCCTGGGCTTTTCCGCCAAATTGCCCGGCTGAGCGCCCCGGGCGCGCGGGCCGCCACCTTCACCGTCGCCGGCGATGTGCGGCGCGGCCTCGAGGCGGTGGGGTTCGCGGTCGAGAAGAAGCCTGGCTTCGGCAAAAAGCGGGAGCGGCTGGAAGCCATTTTTCACAGAGCGCCCTCGCCGGCCGCCTTTGATGCCGGCGAGGGCGCCGGCGCGCCGAGAATCTACCCATACGCCGCCTGCAATCCGAAACGCGTCGCCATCCTTGGCGCCGGCATCGCCGGGGCCAGCATAGCCCAAGCGCTGACACGCCGCGGTGTCGAAGCCGTCGTGCTCGAAGCGGCGCGACAGTTGGGGGCGGGCGCAAGCGGCAATCCGGCTGGCTTGGTCATGCCGCGGCTCGATCGCGGCGGCGCGCTGAGCGAGGTTTTTCTCGCGTCATACCTGCACGCGGTGGCGGAGTATGAGGCTCTTGGCGTGCTCGATGCCTGCGGTGTCGAGCAACGCGCGCAGAACGATGCCGATGAAGCGCTCGCCGATCTGTTGAACGATCCGCCGCTGCCAGCGGATTGGTTTTCACCTTTGCCTAGCGGCGCGGCCCTGCACGCGCGGGCTGGCATGGTGCGTCCGCAAGCAGCAATCGCGCGCATGCTCGAGGGCGCGCGGCTGATTTTGGAATCGCCGGTGCAGCGGCTCGACCGTGACGGCGACGGTTGGATCGTGCGCGCGCCGGATCGATGGGCTTTGCTCAAGGCGGATGCTGTGGTGCTCGCATGCGGCGCGGCGCTCACGCAGTTCGAACCGGCCTCGTTTCTGCCGATCGCCTTGTCACATGGGCAAATCGAATGGGGGAAGGGCGCGCCGCCAGAACATGCGCTGACGCGCGGCAGCTACGTCGCGCCATTTGAAGGCGGCGTGCTGTTTGGCGCCACGTTTGACAAACATGGATCGCCGAGCGTCGATATCGAGCCGCGTGCTCGCAATCTCGCAGCGCTGACTGCGTTGGCGCCGGAGGTCGCGCGCACAGTCGATGAATCTTCGCTGCATTCGCGTGCCTCCGATCGCGCAACGACGCCGGACCGCGCGCCGATTGCTGGGCTTTTGCCGGATGCTGAAAGATGGTTAGCGCAATACGCCGATCTCGCGCACGGCCGCGCTGTTAGCACTAACGCGCCGCCACCTGCGCATGAGGGCATTTACGTTATTGGCGGCTTAGGAGCGCGCGGCCTCACATTGGCGCCGCTGCTTGGCGAAGTTCTCGCCGGCGAAATGTGTAATGAACCTGGGCTGTTAAGTCAGCTCGCCCGCGACGCGATTCATCCGGCCCGTTTTCTGCATAGGGCGCTCAAACGGCGTTAAAGCCGCATTTGGGTTAATCGCAATGGCGTTCGATGCAGGCGTCCGCAACGCGGACACGGTAAATTTCCTCGACCTTCAGTTCAGCGGTTTGGATCTCGATGGCGCGCTCGATGCGATCAGCGTCCGCGCAAGCCTCGATCTGCCGTTTGCCTATGTGGCGACGCCGAATGTCGATCACGTTGTCGGCTTGGCCAATGAGCCGGGACGGCGCGCGCTCTATGACAATGCTTGGATGCTGCTGAACGATAGCCGCGTGCTGAAGGGCTTGGCCCGCAAGGCCAAGATCAATCTGCCGGTCGCGCCAGGTTCGGACATCGCCGAGCACTTGTTCGATACAGTCATCGACAAGCACGAGCCGATCACCATCATCGGCGGCGATCGCGACAGCATCGAAGCGCTGAAGCGCGTTTACGATCTCCGCGACGTGCGCTGGCACGAGCCGCCGATGAACCTGAAGCAGAAGCCCGGGGCGGTTGTGCGTGCAGCTGCGTTCGCGGCGGCGCAACCTTCGCGCTTTACCTTCATATGCGTCGGCGCCCCGCAACAGGAAATGATCGCCTATGCCATCGCCCAGCATGGCGGCGCTCGCGGCGTTGGCCTTTGCGTCGGCGCGGCGCTCAACTTCCTTTCGGGCAGCGCCAAGCGCGCGCCGAAATGGATGCAGGCGATGGGGCTTGAGTGGCTGCACCGTTTGGTCAGCGAACCTGGCCGCATGTGGAAGCGCTATTTGGTGACCGGGCCCAAGGTGTTTTCGCTGTTCTCGGAATGGCGCGCGGCGATGGCGGCGGCGACTTCCGCCTGACGCTTCTCATCAAGCGGATAATTGCGCAGCGAAAGCGCCGTCAATGCGCAGAGCAGAATCGGCAGGCCGATAAACAGTGCCTCGAGTGTCAGCAGCGCCGTTTCAGAATTTGCGGCGCCGGCGGCGGCATCAAAGCCGGTGAGGCCAAGGATCGCGTAAGTGATCGGCCCTGTCGCGACGCCCAACTTCGACGTTGTGACCAAGAGGCCGAAATAGAGTCCCGAACGCCGTGATCCGGTGATCAGTTCGTCTTCATCGACGACGTCAGCCATCAGCGAACGGGTCAGCAAAACACCGCCGCCTTGCGAAAGGCCGGCGACCACCATGAACGGCGCGACGATCCAGAATTCGTTTGGCGGCAAGACCAGCAGCAAAGCCGTCGTGATCGCGGTGTAGAGCATCGCGCCTTGCAGCGCGCGGTGTTTGCCCCAGCGGCGCGCCGCGTACCACCAGATCGGAACGCCGATGAGGCCGGCGACGAAGTAAATCGCCAGCAGCGTCTGGGACTCGCGCTCGAAGCCTAGGATCATTTGGAAGAAGAAGAGAAACAGCCCGCCGGAAACGCCTTGCGCCATGCCGAGCAACAAATCCGGCAACAACACACGCCGCACCATCTTGTTTTGCGCGACGGTTTGGATCGCCTGCTTCAGTGTCATGTGCGGCTGCGGCGGTTGCCGCTCTTCGCGAACGAAGACGACCGTGAGCAACGTCATCGCCGGCAACAGCAGAACGAGTGTCCAGCCCATTGCCGCAACAGCGGCGGCATCGGAGCCGCCGGGCATTTGCGCCACATAGCCCGCGATCACCAGCATCAGCACTTGGCCAATCATGCTGGCGACTTGCACAGCGCCCAAAACGTGCGTGCGCCCGTGGTATGTTGGAATGAGTTCGCCGGCCCAGCTGAGGTGCGCGAGCATCATTGCGGCGTAGACCAGGTAGAGCAGAAACACCGCGATGGCGACGATCGGGATCGGCACGCCCGGCCACATGCCCATGAACACGAACCAGATCAGCGCCATCAGCGGCAGGCATGAAACGATCAGCCAGAAGCGCCTGCGGCCCCACGGGTGCTCGGTGCGATCTTGAAAACCGCCGAGCGAAGGATCGATGACGATGTCGGCAAGGCGCACGCCCAGAAAAATCGCTGACACCCAAAACAGCGGAACGCCAAGCTCGGATGCAAAATAGGGCGGGATGAAAATGATCGTCGGCAACGAAAGCGCGAGCAGCGGACCCGCAGGCGCGGCGAACGCGATGATTTCCCAGGTCGAGACTTTGCGTCCGGACTTCGTGGTTTGCGTCAACGGCCGTTCCTCCCGCCCTTGTCCTCCGGGCGGAGGGGAGCTTTCGTTACAAGCCACTCTCTAGAAATGTCGAAGCGCGATCAACCGCCGCGAACGGTTTGCGTGAGCGGCGCGATAAGCGGCTGGTTTGCCGCTACGACAGCACCCGTTTTCATGAAGTCGCCGCCATCGATCTCGTTCACGACACCGCCCGCCTCGCGCACGAGAACAGCGCCGGCGGCGATGTCCCATACGTTGAGGTTGCGTTCCCAATAGCCGTCGAAGCGGCCGGCGGCGACATAAGCGAGATCAAGCGCCGCGGCGCCGAAGCGGCGGACCCCGGCCGTCTTTGCGATCACACGTTCTATCTCCGCGAGCGCAACGTCATGCCCGGCTTTGCCGTGGAACGGCGTGCCGCAGGCAAAGAGGGCGTCACGCATGTCATTGCGGCCCGCGACGCGCAGGCGCCGATCGTTGAGGTAGGCGCCTTGGCCTTTCTCGGCCCAGAACAGTTCGTCGCGCACAACGTTATAGACAACGCCCGCGACCAGCACGCCTTCGCGCTCAAGCCCGATCGAGATGGCGAAATGCGGGATGCCGTGCAGAAAGTTGGTGGTGCCGTCGAGCGGATCGACAAGCCAGCGATTGGTTTTGTCGGTGCCTTCGACGACGCCGCGCTCTTCCATGACGAAGCCATAGCCGGGGCGCGCTTTCGAAAGCTCCTCGAACAAGGTCTTCTCAGCCTTGATGTCGGCGGAGGACACAAAGTCGCTCGGGCCCTTGCGCGACACTTGCAGGTTCTCAACCTCGCCGAAATCACGCGCCAGCGAACGCGCGGCCTTGCGCGCGGCGGCGATCATCACATTGAGAAGGGCGGAGGCTTGCGGCATGGGAGAGGCGGCTAGCTAGCAGGGGCGGCTTGAGGCGGCAAGCTCAGGCGCTGCACGGGAGAAGTGCGTTAACGGCGCAGGATCGCGCGCGCCGCCCAAGCGCCGGTGGCGAAGCACGCCTGCAGGAGGTAGCCGCCGGTCGGCGCTTCCCAATCCAGCATCTCACCGGCGACGAAAGTGTTTGGGATGGCGCGGAGCTGAAGCGTCTCGTCGACCGCGCTCCAGCTGACGCCGCC
>CALBST010000321.1 GCA_937967425.1 uncultured Caulobacteraceae bacterium | reverse complement strand
GCGCCGCTCGCGCCGCTTGCCGCGATCTGGGGCGAACGCGCAACCGGCCGCATCGATGGCCGCGTTTCGCTCGCCAGCAACGGCGGCGGTCTCACCGGCGAAGCCGATATTCGGCTCGATGACGCTCGTGTGTCCGGCCGTCAGCGCGGCACGCTGGACATGCACATCGTCGGCAATCTGACTCCGGGGCGGCTCACTTCGACAGTCGACGCGACATCCGAAGGCGGGCTCGTCGCCCATTTCGAAGCTGATGCGCCGGTCGAGACGAGCGCAGCGCCGCTGCGGATTGCGTTGGCGCGGGAACGGCGCGGGCGGGCGCGCTGGTCTGTACGCGGGCCGGCGGATGCCTTGTGGGCGGCGGCGCGCTTGCCGGACCAATCGCTTTCCGGCGCGCTGGACGGCGAAGGCGAGATCGAGTTTGGCGCCGGCTATCTTTCCGGGGATGGCCACCTCGAGATTGTCGATGGCCGCTTCGAGGACAAGCTCACCGGCGTGCGTCTCGTCGATCTCGATGCGCGCGTAGCGCTCGACGAACGCGGCGTCACCATCGAGAATTTCACTGCGTCCGGTCCGCGCGGCGGACGCCTCACCGCGACTGGCGGCAGCGTCAACGATCGCCAAGGCAGCATCACCGTCGACGTCGACAATATGCGCGTCGCCGATCGTCCAGATGCGCATGCTGTGGCCAGTGGTGAACTCACCCTCGCATGGGAAGGCCTGCGTTCATCGCTGACCGGCGAACTCAACATCGTCGAAGCCAGCATCGATATCGCCTCCAACCCGCAAGCTGGCATCCCCACACTGGACGTGATCGAGATCAATCGGCCTGGCGAGGAAGACGAACCACTCGAAGAAGAAGAACGCCCACGCCGCAATGGCTCGACGACACTCAATGTGACGGTCACAGCGCCGGGCCGGGTGTTTACACGCGGGCGCGGCGTCGATGCGGAATGGGCGCTCGACATGCGCTTGGGCGGCACAGCGGCGCACCCTCTTGTGTTCGGCGTCGCGCGCGCGGTGCGCGGCACGCTGGCGCTCTCGGGTCAGCCATTTGAAATCGAAGACGCACGCATCGAGTTCACCGGCGATCCGCTCGACGCGCAAATCAACATGACAGCGGTGCGTGACACCGCAGACCTGAGCGCACGCATTCGCTTGATCGGCACGGCGCGCGATCCAGAGATCACGTTCTCCTCCGAACCCGCGTTGCCGGAGGACGAGATTCTCCCACAGGTTCTATTCGGGCGCTCCGTCGAGGACCTTTCCGCGCTCGAAGCGGCGCAGCTGGCGGCCAGCTTGGCCGCCCTTTCCGGCCGCACTTCGCTCGATCTGATGGATGCCGCGCGCGCCGCCGCCGGGCTCGACCGCTTCAACGTGCGCCAGGACGAGGACGGCGGCTTTCTCGTCGCCGGCGGCGTTTACCTAACGCGCGACGTGTATGTCGAAGTCGCGCGAACGGGTCTCGGCCAGGCGCAAACACGCTTGGAATGGACCATCCGCCCGCGCCTCGTGCTGATCACCAGCTTCCTCGGCAACGGCGACCAGCGCGTTTCACTGCGTTGGCGGCGCGAAACCGATTGAGTTGGTAGGCAGCGGGCAGTAGGCAATCGGCAGTAGGCGCGCCAAATTTCCTACTGCCCATCGCCAACTGCCTACTGCCCGATCAATGAAGTTCCTGGATCAGACAAAAATCTATGTGCGCTCCGGCAACGGCGGCGCAGGCGCGGTCTCGTTCCGGCGTGAAAAGTTCATTCCGTTCGGCGGGCCGGACGGCGGCGATGGCGGGCGCGGCGGCGATGTCTGGATCGAAGCGGTGGACGGCCTCAACACTTTGATCGACTATCGCTACCAGCAGCACTTCAAAGGCGCGACTGGCGGCCACGGCATGGGTCAGAACCGCCATGGCGCCAACGGCGAAAGCGTCGTGCTGAAAGTGCCGACAGGCACCGAAGTGTTGGACGAAGACAAAGAGACCGTCATCGCCGATCTGAACAAGGCCGGCATGCGTGTGTTGCTGGCGCGCGGCGGCAATGGCGGTTTCGGCAACGCCCATTTCAAATCGTCGGTGAACCAGGCGCCGGAGCATGCGAACCCCGGCCTGCCGGGTGAAGAGCGCGTGTTCTGGTTGAGGCTTAAGCTCATCGCTGACGCCGGCCTCGTCGGCCTGCCGAACGCCGGCAAATCCACCTTCCTGCGCGCGGTGTCGAGTGCAACGCCGAAAGTAGCCGACTATCCGTTCACGACGCTGCATCCGCACCTTGGCGTGGTCAGCATCGGCGATAGCGAGCGCTTCGTCATGGCCGACCTTCCAGGCCTGATCGAAGGCGCCGCTGAGGGCACCGGCCTTGGCACGCGCTTTCTCGGCCACGTCGAACGCTGCGTCGCGCTCGTGCACCTGATCGACGCCACGGCGGAGAGCGCCACGGGGGCCTACCGCACGGTGCGCCATGAGATCGAAGCCTATGGCGCAGGGCTCGCGGAGAAGCCTGAGATCGTGGCGCTCAACAAGATCGACGCGATGACGCCGGCGGAGGCGAACCGCAAGCGCTCTGCTCTTTCGCGTGCGATCGGCAAGGATGTCCGGCTCGTCTCCGGCGTTTCGGGCGCGGGCGTACGCGAACTGGTGAACGAGATCGCCGCGATGCTGCGCGAGCGGCGCACCGAGGAAGTCCGCGCCGCCGAGCCCGAACAGGACTGGACGCCGTGACACCGCTCGCACGCGCGAACCGGCTTGTCGTCAAAATTGGCTCCGCCCTCCTCGTCGATAGCGAAGGCAATCCGGCGCGCGCCTGGCTCGCGGCGCTGGCGGATGATGTCGCGGCGGCGCGCGCGAGTGGCAAGCAGGTTGTGATCGTGTCCTCGGGCGCCATCGCACTGGGCCGCCGCGCACTCGGATTACGTCGCGCTACCACGCTGGCGGAAAAGCAAGCAGCCGCTGCTGCAGGCCAGGCGCGCTTGATGGGCGCCTACGAAGAAGCGTTCGCGCGCCACCAGATTCCCGTGGCGCAGGCATTGCTGACGCCGGACGACACAGAGCAGCGCCGCCGCTGGCTTAATGCGCGCGCGACGCTTGAGACGTTGCTCGAACTCGGCGCCATCCCGATCATCAATGAGAACGACACCGTCGCCACCGTCGAGATTCGCTACGGCGACAACGACCGGCTCGCCGCCCGCGCCGCACAGATGATTTCCGCCGATGTCCTCGTTCTACTGTCGGACATTGACGGGCTCTACGAGCGCGACCCGCGGCAAGACCCGCACGC
>CALBST010000320.1 GCA_937967425.1 uncultured Caulobacteraceae bacterium | reverse complement strand
TCCCGCTGCTCTTGGTCTCGATCGGAAACGGATTCGGTACGGGATCAGCACGACCCCTGCGATCACTGACAGAAGAGTAAGCCATGTGACGACGATGATGAGAGGATGATTGAAGTCCTCGTGGTTTTGCCAATCCATGATGTGCAACGCCCATAGCGCGTCATAGAGGCGCCACAGGTCAGAGCGGCGCGCTGTGACGGCGCCGGTGTTCTCGGCGACATAGACCGATAGGCCGCCGTCGGCGAATTGCACGCGATAGGCAGGAAGGGCGCCGCGATACTCGGCGCTTTCCTCGGTTATGCGTTCGACGCTGCGCGGCTCAGAGGTAAGCGTGACATGAGTGCGCGCGATTGCACTGGCGTGCGCTGCGGTGAGCGGAGAGAGGCGCTCGAGCGTGGCGGCGTCGAACAAGGAGGGAGCTGCGTCGGCGAACTCTGCAACGATCACGGGGCCGCTGGCGCGGCGCTCTATGACGAGCCGGGTAGGCAACTCGCCGGCAGGCCCGCGGATGTTCGACATCGATGCAAGCGTTGTTGTGTCTATGGCCTGAGGCGGGGCGGGACGGACCAGATGCTCGCTGCGTATCTGCTCGATCGGAAAGATCGTGAAGAAGAGCCCGCTGACGACCCAAAACACGATCTGTAGGCCCACGAGCAGCGCGAGCCATTTGTGCACAAATGACGCAAGGCGCGCGATGCGCATGATGCCCTCCAGCCCTCTTGTTCCTATTGTACCGTGAAGCGCACGACGCCGTTCATGCTGTGCCCTTGGCCGGTGGCGGTCCACCGGGCCTCATAAGCCCCCGCGTCAAGAGCAGGCAACGCGATGGCGTAGCTGCCGGTCGCTGCGCTAGGGCGACGGAAAGTGGCGCGTACTGGGCCGTCTGGCCCGGTAATCGCGACTGTCTGGAGCATCACAGGGTGCGCGAAGGTTAGCGAAAGCGTGCGCGGCGCCGCGGCAAGTATCGCGCCGTCAGATGGGGTTGACGCGGCGAGCATGCTGTCGGCGGCGGCGTTGTGGGTGTCATGGGCGCCATGATCGGCTTGTCCGTGGGCGTGGTTGTGATCCGCCCACGCTGCGCCCGCTAACATCGATGCCAGCGCGGCGGCCAAGATTGCGTACTTCATTGTTCTCTCCAATCACCTAAAACCAGAACCTGACACCTGCACGCAGGGCCGATCCTTCAATATCTTCGCCGTCCGCCCGCATGAGCGAGGCTGTTTCACCGAGCGCGCGCTCCCAAACCAAATCCACATAGGGTGCGAACTTCCGGCTGATCTCGTAACGAAGTTGGAGTCCAACTTCGACATCGGAAAGGCCCGCGCCAATGTTTCGCTCTTCGACATCTTGGGCGTAAGCGTTCACCTCGATGTGAGGCTCCGCGACGAGGCGTTGCGTGAAATGAAAGTCGAGGCTCTGATGGAAGCGGGCGCTGATATCGCCGTGCTCGCTCACGAAGGCGGTCGCCTCGGTTTCGAACTGGTAAGGGGCAAGTCCTTGGAGGCCGATGACTAGATATGTGGTTGTGTCTGGTTCGAGATCGACGCGCAGACCGGTCTGTACGTCCCAAAAATCGGCGACGCTACGGCTCCATAGCGCCTGAAGTTCGGCGCTATGGGTGTCGCCGTCCTCGATTTCACCTTCTGACTTTAGCCATAGCCGATTGCGGTCGCCGCCAATCCAGGCTTCGCCATCCCAGTTGAATGCATTCTCGCCGTCGATTTGCGTGTCGATCTCGGCGCGAACCATGTGAAAGGTCATGCCTTCTTCCATCGCCAACGCAGGCGTTGCGACGCCTAGGCTCACGCCCACTGCGAACAGAAACGAGCGCATCAGTGATGACCCCGATGTTCGGTTTCGTTCGTAAGAGGCGGTGTCGCGTCGCTACGCGCCACCACGACACGGCGCATCATGCCCGCCTGCATGTGAAAGAGAAGGTGGCAATGGAACGCCCATTCGCCGGGCTGGTCTGCCGTGATCAGAGCCGAGTAGGTCTGTCCTGGCGCGACTGATACAATGTGCTTGTCGGGGAGGCGCTCAACCGGTTGACCATTCTCGAGTTGCACGAACATACCGTGCAGGTGCATCGGATGCGCCATCATTGTTTCGTTGATGAACACCAGCCGCGCACGTTCCCCAAAGCGGAGATTGATGGGTTGCGCGTGCTCCATGCTCTCGCCGTTGATGGTCCAGATGTAGCGCTCCATGTTGCCCGTCAGGCGAACGATGATGTCGCGCTCGGGCGCTCGCGTGTCCGCTTGGGGGGTGGCGGAGGCTAGATCCGCATAGGAAAGTACGCGGGCATCCGCGGGGAACTCAGAGCCCCAGCCGTAAGTGCGGCCGGATCCGTCCGTACCGCCGTCATTGCCTAGGCCTGCGCTCATGTCGTGATTTTGGTGATTGTTCGCTGGCGCTGGTGTCGCGCCGTGATTCATCTGTGAATGATCCATCGCCCCATGATCAGTTGGGCTGTGGCTACTCGAGCTAGCGTGATCCATGCCGCCGTGGCTCATGCCCATATCGGCCATCGTGAGGATGGCCCGGGGCCGCATCTCAGGGATGGCGCCCTGCATGCCCTCGCGCGGCGCCAGCGTGCCGCGGGCGTAGCCGCTGCGATCCATCGATTCCGCAAAGATCGTGTAAGCGGCTTCCTCCGTTGGCTCGACAATGATGTCGTAGGTCTCCGCAACGGCGACGCGCAATTCATCGACTTCGATCGGATCGACGGCACGTCCATCCGCCGCCACGATCGTCAGCTTCAAGCCAGGTATGCGGAGATCGAAGTAAGTCATCGCCGAGCCATTGATCACGCGAAGGCGAACGCGCTCGCCTGGCCGGAACAAAAAAGTCTCATTGTCCGCCGCGGCTCTGCCGTTGAGCAGAAACGTGTAGTTGGTGACATCGGCTATGTCTGTTGGATCCATGCGCATCTGGCCCCACGCGAGCCGGTCGCGCAGTGCTGCACCAAAGCCGAAGGCGCGCGCGTCACGGAAGAAATCTCCGACGGTACGATGGTTGTAGTTGTAGTAGCCCGGATCGACCTTGAGATTGTTGAGGATGCGAGCCGGGTCTTCGGACGTGAAATCGGAGAGAAAAACGACGTAGTCGCGATCGGGCGCATTCGCTTCCGGTGTGGCGGGATCGATGATGAGCGGGCCGTAAACGCCCGACTGCTCCTGAAAGCTCGAATGCGAGTGGTACCAATAGGTGCCGTTCTGCTGAATCGTGAACCGATAAGTGAACGTCGTGCCTGGGGCGATTCCCGGAAATCCATTGAAGCCCGGGACGCCGTCCATCTCACCAGGCAAGATCAAGCCATGCCAATGGATCGACGTAGGCTCGTCCGAGTCGTTGCGCACATGAATGACCACATCTTCGCCCTCCACGAAACGAAGCAAAGGCCCTGGAATCTGCTCGTTGACCATCATGCCGTCTGCGGTGCGACCAGCGATGCGGACTTCCGCGTCGTCGATGACGAGGTGGTATTCCCCAGCGAACGCCGTCGCGTTCGCCATAAAGATGAAGGCGATGGGGCCGATTATCGTTGTGTAACGCATGCTGCGCTCGCTCACCTTGCTGTACGCGATCTTAATACGCGAATGGCGAATGTTTCCCTCACGGACCCCGAACTCATGCACCTTCCCACCACCGGAAGGTCAATAGCGCGAATTCAGCGGATACTTATGCGTCCGGTAAGTTCAGTGCACGCGCCAGGGCGCGCTTGGCCCGATAGACCCGCACCTCGACGGCTTTTGGCGTCAGGTTCAAGAGTGACGCGGCCTCACGGTGCGACATTCCGTCAAGAGTCGTTAGCAAAAGCGGCTCCTTGAGGGAGGTGGGCAGCTTGGCGATGGCTTGTTCAAGTTGACCGAGTTGCGATGCCTCCACGTCCGAAGTGTCGTCGGAGTCACTGGAGACCGCCAGCGATGAGGGGCTATCCAACGGGCGCGCCTCATAGAAGAAGGCGCGAACTTTTCGGCGACGCATCCAGTCGCGGCATTTGTTCAGTGCAATCCGTCGTAACCAGACTGCAAAAGGCCTCTCCCGTTCGAACCGGGACAGCGCCGCCCAAGCGGAGACGAAGCTCTCCTGCACGAGATCATAAGCCTCGCTTGCATCACCAACATAGCTGCGAACGAAGCGATAGAGCCTGTGCTTATGCCTTCGCATGAGCTCCGAAAACGCGCGCTCATCGCGGTTCAGCGCGGCAACGACGAGATCGGCATCATCGCGATCCCGCGGATCATTCATTGTCGCTGGGCGTCAACGCAGACACGACGACGTCGTCGAAAATGATCTGTTGCTCGCTGTTCAATACCTCACGCATAGCGAACATGTGCCGAATGGTTTCAGTCTGAAGCCTGCCCATCGCGTCATGAAAGCGTCCTACAGCGGTGGTTACGCGCGGACCGAAGGTATGCTCTTCGCGTATCGCCGCCGCCAACTCGGCGTTGGCCGCGCGCATCTCCGCTTCCAACGAAACGCGCGCGACATCGAATTCTCGCTCCAAGGAGTCTAGCTGCGCGTCCTGCTCGGGCGTGAGCTGAAGTCGTTCGTGAAGCACCTCGTGCATGCCAGGTCGTGGCGCGTCGAATACATGTGTCCCCGCCCAAACACCGCCGAAACCGGCTAGGAACACGATTGTGGCGGTGACGAAGAGCCCGCGTAACGACATCATTTCAGCGTCCCCCCGAGCAGAGTAGAGGGTGTGTAAGCGGCCCTGATTTCGAAGGGAGAGGCATCGGCGCGAGCGGCCCTCAGGTTGTCGCCGCCGACAATGAGGCCGAGCAGCAATGCGCAGGCGGCCAGCCCGCCGCGTAGGGCCCAACCAGCCGTTGGTTTGTCGCGGAGCGCATCGATCCGACCCCAAACCCGAAGTTCCATCTGATCTAGCGGCGCGTCGGCTTTTCGCGCCCGTAAGCGGCCCAACAGCCGATCCAATTCAGCACTCATGATCCAGCGATCCTTCTGGCGAGAATACGCAGCAGCGACCCGCCCCCCTCAGAGGCAGGTGTTCTTAGCAGAAATTGTGCGCTGCGTGAGGGTTCGGCCGATCGCTCGCGTAACCCATGAGGAGCCCAGAACCGGCTCCTCAATCGGGGACGGGAAAAATGGGCGAGCCAATTGCGTTGCAGAAGGCTTACTGGACCGAGTGGAACGCTGCGAACCGCGAACGTGGACTGTCCGAAATATCACAAGACCAGCGCGACCTGACGCTGGCCTGGCTTGAACGCCTCGGGCGCAAGGATCTGAACATCATTGAAGTTGGCTGCGGCGCCGGTTGGTTGTGTCCGGCTCTCGAAGCGTTTGGGCAAGTCACGGCCACGGATTTGTCGGAAGAAGTGCTTGAGCGGGCGCAGAAGCGCGTGCCGGGCGTTCGCTTCGTGCCGGGCGACTTCATGGCGCTCGATTTTCCGGACGAGGGTTTTGATGTGGTTGTCACGTTGGAAATGTTGGCGCACATCGCGGATCAACCGGCCTTTGTTGCAAAGCTAGCGCGGCTGTTGCGAACGAACGGGGCGCTCATCCTCGCCACGCAGAACCGGCCGGTGCTCGAACGCATGAATGACGTTGCGCCTACCGAACCCGGACAGCTCAGAAGATGGGTCGATCGCGACGAGCTTACGGCATTGTTGACGCCACATTTTGAGATCGACGAGATCAGATGCATGACCCCAATCGCCGGGAAGGGGCTGTGGCGACTGGTGGCAGGCCGCATAGTGCGCGGCGTCATTCGGCGCCTTATCGGGCGCGTGTATGATCGCAGCCTTGAGCGCTTGGGGCTTGGCTGGACGCTTATGGTTTTGGCGCGCAAGCGTGGGGGCTGAAACGCGCGTTGCAAACTGAAAGGAGATGGTCATGAGCAAGAGAACAGTTGCTGCGTTGGTTCTAGCGAGTGTCGCAGCGGCTTGCGCGACGGCGCCGACAGCAGAACACGGGGGCATGAGCCACGAAGAGATGGCGCGACACTGTCAAATGATGGACGCGCATCATGCCGATGGCGCGGCTTCACACGCTCATCACGATCCGGCGCGTCATGGCGGCATGACCCACGAAGAAATGATACGCCACTGCGCCGAGATGCGTGCTGGCGAAGCGGCGCCGCAGCGCTAGACGGCTGGAACGCGAGCTCAATTGCGCCGCGTCTTCTTGGCGCTCGGCGCGCGTGGCTTTGCGAGGTCATCGAGGATCGGGCAATCGGATCGCTCGTCGCCATGGCAATGCTGCGCGAGCCGGCGAAGCGTTTTCATTACGGCGCGCATTTCGCGTATCCGGCGCTCCAAATCGGCGATGTGTGTTTCAGCGAGGCGCTTCACTTCGCGCGAGGAACGCTTCTTGTCGCTCCAGAGCGCGAGCAGGGCGGAGACTTCATCGAGCGAGAAGCCCAGATCGCGGGTGCGGCGAACGAA
>CALBST010000319.1 GCA_937967425.1 uncultured Caulobacteraceae bacterium | reverse complement strand
GGAGGCGCGGAACGCTTGGTCGGGCACGCCGCTCCGGGTCAAAACGGAGCGGCGGCTTTTTTGCCTGGATGAGGCTCTTATGACGACAGACTACGCCGAACGCATTGCCGAGATTGACGCGTACGCCGTCGAGTTGCGTAAGCTCATTCCCGAGACGGTGGCGGCCTTCGGCGGACTGTCAAAAGCCGCGCAAACCGCGGGCTCGCTGGATAAGAAGACCAAGGAGCTGCTTGCGCTTGCCATCGCGGTCGCCATTCGTTGCGAGGGCTGCATCGCTTATCACGCGCGCGGCGCGCACCGTGTAGGCGCCGCACGCCAGGATGTGGCTGAGGCGCTGGGCGTCGCCATCCAGATGGGCGGGGGCCCAAGCGTCAACTACGCGGCTGACGCGTTGCGCGCGTTCGACCAATTCACCGCCCAGGCCTAATCTGGTCGCGACAGCCGAAACCAAGTCAAAGCCTTGCCCGGCGGCGTCATTGCGCCAAACTATCCTTTCGACAAGCAAGGATCGGCCCGTGCGCTGGCTATCAATTTTCTTTGCGCCGGAGCTCCGCGCCTGGCGCGGTGAGATGACGCTCTGGAAAGTCTATTGGGGGTACGGAGTTCTCACCAGCCTCGTGCTCGCCTTGTTTCTGCTGAGCGCATTGCGCGACGGGAAGCTTTGGATGGAGCAGTCGCTGCTTGTCGGGTTCGGTTTGTACACGGCATGGATTCTGACGGCGGTTTGGCGTTGCGCCGAGCGCGCCCAACCGCACTGGCGGTTGTTTGCCCGCCTCTCGACCGTCGTTTGGGCCGGCAACGCTCTTATGGTGCTGGGCTTTTTGGAACTCGATCTGCTTGCGCGTCTGCTGCGTCCTTAGGCCCGTTCAACGCTGCGGAGGCTGCGCCGTATCGCGGCGGCGAACCCAGCGGCGGTCAGCGCCCACGCGCCTAGCGCGACCCACACCATTGCGCCGGAGATGAGACGCAGCGGCGCGAAGTCGGCGGCGAGCGAAAGACGAAGACTGGCCAAGGCGTACATGCCGAGCGGGAAGACAAGACTCCAAAGCATGGGCGTATAGGCGATGGGCGTGCGGCGCACCCCATGCTTCCAAAAGCCAAACAGCATAAGGAGCGGAATCCACCAAGTCGCCCAAGCCCACATGATGAGCGTCACCCCGTCTATGAAGGGACGCATCGATTCAAGAAATGCGATTCCTGTGTCGGTCAGAATAAGCACTGACCCGGCATTGGTGCTGATCGCCGCAGCGCCCATCACCACCCAAATGAGCGGGCTCACGTCATCGGGTTCGAGGTCGAAGAAGAAAATGCGATAGGCGAACAGGGTGACGAATATGCCGTAGAGGGCAAGACCGACGCCCCACAACATGTGGACCAACACCAGCACGCTCTGCTGGTAGGCGCCGAGATTGGGGGCGATGGCCGCGCCCAGGATAACCAGCGACTCGGCCCCGACGATCGCGATCAGCCACCCGCCGTGGACCACATTCGCCCCATGCGCCGTATTCAGAAAGGTGAGAACGCCAAACGAGAAATAGATGAGCCCCAGCCAGAGAATGAGGGCAAACGTCCACATCGCGGTCGCCACATCGCTCCAGCCGCGGAGGTTCACGCCAACACCCAACACGTCCGTGGCTGCAACCGTCGTGAAGAAGGCGAAGACGAGCTTGGGACTTGTCATGTCCGCCCAAAGTGCTCTGCGCGCGATCAGAATGCGCAACCCCGTCAAAATCCAGAGCAAGCAATAAGCGCCGACATTGAGAGCGAAAAGAAACTCGGAGACAAGACGCTGTTGATCAAGGAAGAGCGCATTCGAAATGATCCCGGTCGCCATGACGAAAGCGAAATAGCCAGGATAAAGACCAGCAATGGCGTCACGCGCCTTGCCCCGCAGGATCTGCGATCGCTGCGGTGCAGGCATACGTGTTCTCCGAAGCGGCCCTCTCAGAGGCTGACCGAGCTCTCTATGATGAAATAGATGCGCTCTGGCGCCGGCGGCTCAATGACGGAGATCAAGGACCGGCTTGATAACAAACAACCCCATCACGTCCGCCGTCGCCACACATGTTCTTGGCCTCATCGCGCACGGATCGCGGCGACGCCCAGCGACGCGGTCGTATTGCGATGACATTCAGGCGGATTTTGCGCGGCGCCGGGCGGCTAGACGCGCGCCGAGCGCTACAAGGTCGTCTGCCAAGAGGCGCCGGCGCGCCAAGGGAATTAGCACGCCATTCTCCAGCATCATGAGACGCCGCAGGCTCCGCGCGCATGCGTGCAAGGCTTCCGATGCGCCTGCGATCTGCGGCAACGGTTTCGACTCGGTGAAGGCGGTCAGGAGGGCGATGCGGGCGCGCGCAAGGCAATCCATGCGTTCAGCGTGCTCACGCGTCATGCGGTCGAGCGTCTCGGCGACTTGGTCCTCGGGGCGGCAGCGCTTTCGCAGCAGCGGAAATAGCCCCTCTTCCTCGTCGGAGACATGCATGGTGAGGTCGCCGCGGATGGTCTCGGCAAGCCTGCTGACCGCGCCGGAATCAAACGTCGCCGCATCCGCAAGGCGGTCGAGTTCGTTGCACATCTCCCGGTACTTAAAGTGCTCATAGGCCAAGTACTCGAGCGGATCATCTGGGGCCGGCGCCGCCGGCGCTACGCGCCAGTTCCGATTGTCCATGTCTGGCTCCGCTTAAGAGTCCGGGCGTTGATGCCTCAACCATAGCGTTCGGCATGACTTCACGACTTGATTTGCATCAAGCGGATTGCTGTCGTTCTCCCAGCCCTGAATGTTGACGCCCAATTTCAGACTGAGCGTGGGCCCTTCGAACTCGGTGGGGGCCCGCGTCTTGGGTTTGTGCGTCATCCATCCTGATCCTCCGGCCCCTCCGCGCCTTCCTGTTGCGAAAGCGCTTAGAAGCGGTTGAGGATTTCCATCCCCTCATCCTTCGTCAGCGGGACGCCAAAGGACTTGGGATCGGCAGGCACGGATTTGACCGCCTCAATGAAGCGGCGCAAATCCGCCTTGATCGCATCGGGCAAGACCAATTCACCGGTCGTTGGCAACAGCTGGACGAGACGGAAAACATCGTTGCGATGTTTCTTGATGTCGTCGCTGTCGACTTGCTCGCCCTTGGCCTTCCTGTCTGAAAGATCGAGGAACGCGCGCGCCTTGAACGGGATCAAGATATCAGGTCCGAGGATCGAAACGCCCTCGATGAGCTGACGTCCGCTCTCGATGAGCGGGTAGTAGTCTGCGTCAAGCAATAGCGCCGAGAGGGAAAGGATTGCGTCCTCGACGGTGAGGCGCAGGTAGCGGTCACCTTCCCGCAGATCGACGGCCGCACTCGTGCGCGCGAACAATTCGATCATGTACGGGAAAGCAGCGTCTGTGGGCTCCTCGAAACGATAGAACTTGCGCTCTTCATCATAGACGGCGCGCTTTTTATAGCCCGCCGCATCCAAAAAATCAGTGAACGTCTGTGCGAAGGCCGCATCGACGACCTCGACGCAAAGTACGATGTCGAGATCCTTAGTGGCGCGGTAGTCGAGCCCAGCCTTAGTGAAGAGCAGGTCACAGGCAGCGCCGCCGATCAGCACGTATTTGTCGGCGTGGGCTTCGAAGTAGCGCCGGAATGCGTCAATCCCGACTACCATGCGACCTCCTCCACGAGACGGCGCGCAGCCTGCGCCAGGCGTTCGTCGTCGTCGTTCCAATACGCGGCATGAAGCGAGAGCCTATCGACAATCTCGCCGTCAGCGAGGCTGGCGGGGTCATAACGCCAGGTCTCGATCAGGGCTTCCGCCTCGTCGATGTCGTTGGTTTCGGCGATGCCATTGTTAGCAAAGAAGTGGGTCCAGTTGTTGGCTGCGATGGCATAGGTCGGCAGGCGCGGCGGATTGAGATCTGTGAGAGCCGCCAACGCGCTTTCACCGGAAAGCATCAGAGGCGGGGGCTCGCGCTTGAAGATGACGCCATGACGGCCGCGCACCGGCGAACGCAACAAGGTACGGCTGAGTTCGATGAGCGCGCCTGGCGCGGCCGTGTAGTGGATCGTCTTTTCCCGCCCGCGCTTTTCGATGCGTGCGAGATTTCGCCCCGCGAGCTCGTCAAAGGCGCGTCCAACCGACATCGCGGAATAGCGCATCTCTTGTGCGAGCGCTGTCGGTGTTGCGCCCTGATCCCGCGCGGTGAGGATGTGATGAAATAATACGGCCTGAGCGACCGGAGAGAGATGGTCCCCGCGCGCGCGTTCGGGCGCTCGAAAGTGTTCACGCAAATCCATGGCGAGTTGGGGGACGTAAAGCTGATTGCCGGGCACTGCGAAGGCGACGCCAAGACCAATGAGGCGCGCCCGCTGCGTTGCGTTGAGGTGGCGGCTTGCGAAGATGACGACGTGACCGCCGGCCGCTGCTTCAATCGTTGCGACATGTTTGGCGATGTCTGCGGGCGTCAGCGGGGCTGTCTCCCGGGCCAGCATGAAGAGACAGTCGCGTCGGGCAATGCGGGCGCCGAAATAGCCATAACGGCGGCTGAGGAAGACCGGCAGCGCGCCGGCCCCATCCCAGGGCGTCAGCGTGACCGGAGCGTGCAGGAGCGCAACAAGATAGGCCTCAAGCCGCTTGGCGAAGGCCCCGTCATCTCCGGCTGCATGACCATGATCCAACATCGATTTGAATACTAACATACAGCAAGTTACTATTCAATTCAGGTGTTATAATACTGTTTTTATTAACATAATGGTGGACAACTGAGCCGGCTGGCCATCTGAGGCAAGCTCGCCGCGATTTACCAGCTAGAGGCCTCAGAACGGCATATGGCGGTCACTCCCCTTCTCCTGATGCGAGCGCATGGACGCAAATGAGATCGGCAAGGCCTGCACGGCGTTGCGCGCCGAAGAGCCGCTACCCAAAACAGCTTGCAGCTCGTTCTGGTGAAGGTGCTGACCGATGCGGAGGCCGAAGCCGCCGCCGAGAGCGCCGAGGGCGCGCTTGCTCATTGTGAAACGGAGGCGGTGGAATACTTGTTGAATGGCGGATTGGAGCTCACCGCCCCGATCGCGGCTGCCCTCAACCGGACCGAAGAGCTTTCCAATCTGCTGAAAAGCGCATCGCAAGCGCAGATCGATGAAGCGCTCGATCTTGCCGTCATCAACAATCGCAGCGAGGCGGTGCGGATGACGCTCGCCGCCGGCGCAAATCCTGACCGGCGCTGCTCGCATCACAGCCATAGCGAGCCTCTCCATCAGGCCGCGCTCCACGATAATGTTGAGTTGCTTTCGATGCTGCTCGCGCACGGCGCGCGTCCTGATGCGGTTGACGCGTTGTGGGACGGAACACCGCTTGGCTCGGCAATGCGTGGCGGTCATGACGCGGCCATCGCGCTTTTGCGCGGGCGCTTGCCCTAGGCGCTCGCAAGGTTCCGAGCGCAAAAACATCGAGCGCGCCTCGAAAAGCGAGTTGCGTCCCTTCAAGGGCTGGGCTTGTGATCGAGCATGGACATCGACGACGCCGCGCGCCTGATTGAGGCCAGTCCCGACCATCGATTGTTGCGCCGCGTTCCAGGGCCCAGCCAATGGCCGCTCGCCATTGCAAGCGGCGAAACCCGCCGCGGCGTGTTCGTCGACACCGAGACGACGGGTCTCGACCCCGACACCGATGAAGTGATCGAATTAGCGCTACTGCCATTCGAATACGAACGCGACACGGGCGCGGTCGTGCGCGTCGATGTGGACGCTGCGCTCAATGCCTTCCGCCAGCCTTCCTTGCCGATCCCGCCTGAGAGCAGCAAGATCCACGGCATCACCGATGAGAGGGTCAAAGGCCAAATTATCGATCCCAAACGTATCAAATCCATCATTGATCAGGCGCATATCGTCATCGCTCACAACGCTGCCTTCGACCGGCCGATGGTGGAAAAG
>CALBST010000318.1 GCA_937967425.1 uncultured Caulobacteraceae bacterium | reverse complement strand
CTTCCACTTCATCGACCCCAACGGCAACGACCTCGCGGTTTGGACGACGGAGTAGCGCCAGGGTGGAGCATACCAACCTAGGCGCAGCGTTCCGCAAGTTCAGCCTCGACAAGCTTCAAAGGCGAATACGAACGCCGCACGCGCCCGCAAAACTCTTTGCGAAAATCTATCCTACACCTCCGCGCCCATGAGATACTGCGTGCATCTCCAACACGGGAGGCTCCGGTACCAAAGCCTGTAGCGTAGGAGATGCGGTTTGAACGTGATGCGATGGAAGTCCGCGAGGATGGAAGCCGCTGCTCCGTAAGTCAGAAAGCGGAGGTCCGGACGCGAGAGATATTGGCTCTCGCCCGCACGTCGGCCGGGACGGATGTCAGGCGCTAAGGCTTGGCCGGATACCCAGCGTCTCTGACGCATGGCCACCCGGAAGCACACGAACGCCTCAGCCATCCGCCGGCCGCCAAACAAACCGCGCAGGGCGCGCTTCGGCACGACCCCACCTTTTGTTTTGAAGCTTCAGTCGAAGCGCGTCCTGCTCTCCCGCCTTTCGAGAGCGCCAAGTCAGTCCGGAAGCGGTCACGCTGTCCGGCATTGCAGCACGGCTGATTTGCCGGAGCGGGAGCACATGCAATCTGCTAGGGTGTCTAAAGTTGCCACTGTTCCTGAATGCGGGGATACGCATCCCAGGTTCAAAAGCATCATGCCGCTCTCGCAAATCACCGTCCCCGCCCTCGCGCGCGCCATCGAAAAGCGCGGCTATGAAACGTTAACGGCAGTCCAATCCGCCATCCTCGCCAGCGAATTACGCGACGCGGACTTGCTCGTCTCGGCCCAGACAGGCTCAGGTAAAACCGTCGCCTTCGGCCTCGCGCTCGCCCACACGCTCCTCGGCAAGGCGGACCGCTTCGAACAAGCGCGCGATCCGCTCGCCCTCATCATCGCGCCGACGCGCGAACTGGCGATGCAGGTGAAAGCCGAAATCCAATGGCTCTACGCTGAAGCCGGCGGCGTGGTCGCCTCATGCGTCGGCGGCATGGACGCGCGCGACGAACGCCGCGCCCTCGATCGCGGCGCCCACATCGTCGTCGGCACGCCAGGGCGCCTGGTGGATCACCTGCACCGTGGCTCGCTCGTGCTCAATAGCCTGAAAGCGGTCGTGCTCGATGAGGCCGACGAGATGCTCAATCTCGGCTTCCGCGAAGAGCTCGAATTCATTCTCGACACCGCCCCGGCCGAGCGGCGCACGCTTATGTTCTCAGCCACCATGCCGCGCTCGATGGCTACGCTCGCGGCGAAATATCAGCGCGACGCCCAACGCGTGAACACCATCAGCACGGCAAAGCAACACGCCGACATCGAATACCTGGCGCTCACCGTCGGCGCCCACGATACCGAAAACGCCATCTTCAACGTGCTGCGCTACCACGATGCGGCCAACGCACTGGTCTTCTGCGGCACGCGCGCGGCGGTGACGCATCTACAGAGCCGCTTCAGCAATCGCGGCTTCTCGGTCGTCGCGCTCTCGGGCGAACTCAGCCAGAAGGAGCGCACCTACGCGCTGCAGGCGCTGCGCGATCATCGCGCCAATGTCTGCATCGCCACCGATGTCGCCGCGCGCGGGCTCGATCTGCCGGACCTCGATCTCGTCATCCACGCGGATCTACCGAAGAACCCGGAATCGCTCCTCCACCGCAGCGGCCGCACTGGCCGCGCAGGGCGCAAAGGCACCAGCGTCCTGATCGTGCCCTATCCCGCGCGCCGCCGCACGGAGCGCCTGCTGCGCGACGCCAAGATCGAAGCGCGCTGGAGCGAACCGCCTTCAGCCGATGACGTGAAGCAACGCGATCAGCAGCGCCTGCTCGATGACGCCGTCCTGAGCGAACCGATCGCTGACGAGGAACGCGCGATTATCTCGGCGCTCCTCGAACGCCACGACGTCGACCAAATCGCCGCCGCCTTCGCGCGCCTCTATCGCAAGGGTCAACCGGCGCCGGAAGATCTGATGGCGCCTCCTGCGGGCGCGCAAACACGGCCAGAACCGCGCCCGCAAGGCTTCGAACAAAGCGTCTGGATCACCCTCACTGTCGGCTACGCGCAGAAAGCTGAGCCGCGCTGGCTTATTCCGATGATCTGCAAAGCCGGCGGCATCACCAAGCGCGACATCGGCACGATCCGCATCGAAAACCGCGAGACGCATGTCGAACTCAACGCGGCCGTCGCCGATCGATTCTTCGCGCACGTCGGCCAAGATCGGCATCTGGAAAAGAACATCGCCGTGATGCCAATGCGCGAGCGCGGTCAAGCCCAGCAGCGCGAACGCCCGCGCAAGCCGGAGCGCTCGGAGCGACCGGATCGTCCGCAGCGGCAGGAGCGCAACGAACGCCCTGCGCGCGGCGAGCGCCCCACACAAGAAGCGCGCAGCGGCAAGACGCTGAAGAAAAAGCACGCCGCCGACAAGCCACACAAGTCCAAGCCATATAAGAAAAAGACCTGGGACCCGGCGGATTAAGCGGGCCGGCTTAGGCTTGGTATGGTTCGGCCACGGTCGCTGCGAGCGCGCGTAATGCAGCGACCGACGCTCGATCGCCTTGCATGCTTTCGGCCGCGTTCGCCGCGACCAGCACGCCGTTGCCGGTTTCGGGAAACAAGCACACCAGCGCAAACCAATTGCCATCCGAGCCGGAGTGGGTGAGCGCAGGACCGCGTAAATTCATCGGATGTGGCGCAGCACCCCAGCCAAGCGCCGTGCGCGTGTCGCCCTGCGGCGCATGAAGGAATCGATAGCTGCCTGTGCTGAGCACGCGCCCACGCCGATGCTCGCCTTGCATCTGATCGATGCAAAACCGCGCCCAATCGCGGAGCGTCATGCGCATCGCACCAGCGGGTGCGAACATACGCGGATTGACATCGTTCTGTTGGTTGGCGATGCGGCCATCAACATGGCCCTGCGGTTCATTCGCGGCGCCGAATTGATCAAAGCTGATCGACTGAATGCCAAGCGGCTCAAATACCTCGCGTACAATGAGCGTCTCGAACGCTTGACCCGCCGCCTGCTCTGCGCACGCAGCGGCAATGAGGAAGCCGGTGTTTGAATAGGAGCTCTCGCCACGCGCGGGACCAGCGGGCGCTTCTTGCAGGCAGCGCGCAATGTAACGCGCGCGCTGATCCCGCAGCGGCGCTGTATCGGTGTGGAAGGTGAGGAAGAAGTCCATGTCCGAGAAATTCTCGGGCAGACCGGCGCGGTGCGAGAGGAGATCGGGCAAAGTTGCCGTGCGATAGGCAGGCTGCATGGTTGCTGCGAGATCGGGCAGCATCTCCGCCAGCGGCCGCTCCCACGACAACACGCCGGCATCGACGAGTTTCGCAACCAAAGTTGCGGTCATGGCTTTGCCGTTGGAGCCCTGATGCCAGCGATCGTTTGGAGCGACCATGGCGGGCGAACCCAAAGCGCGGATGCCGGAGAAATACTCTGTCTCAATGCTGAAATTGCGGATGACAATCGCCGCCATGCCCGGCACGGCGGTCCCGACCATGGCTTCGCTCAACGGCGATGTGGCTTGCGGCGCCGCCGGCATGTCGGCCCGGCTACCGGGCGTCGCGCAACCAGCGAGCGCTACGGCGCTGGCAGCCAGAGAAAAATCGCGTCTCGTAAACATGAGGATCTCCTAGCGCGCGCCGCGGATCGTGCCAATGCCGGTTGCGATCAACCACAATGTGACGGCGACAAAACCCCCAATCGTCACCAGCGCGAACGCTTGGCCCGACTGGCCGACGGCCAGCATCAGACCCTCGCCCGTGCCGACGCGGATCGCCGCGACGGTCATTGGTCCAAGACCACCGCTGACGAACTTACGTTCGCGCAGCTGAAGCGTTCTCAGCAACACAACAAACATGGCCAGCAGATCGAACGCGTGCTCGATGGTGACAGTGGGGATCAGCGCCCCGACGGCAAATCTTTGAACGCGACGCCCTTATCGACGCGCACATCTTGCGGCAGCCCGAGCACGCGTT
>CALBST010000317.1 GCA_937967425.1 uncultured Caulobacteraceae bacterium | reverse complement strand
GCAGCGGCAAGCCGCTCATACGCGCGCGCGAAATCTTCCTTGAACTGCTGCACCACCGCGCCCGCTGACAGCGGCGTGTTCATCAGTCCTACGCCTTGGCCTACCCAATAAGTCGCGAGTTCTTGGGCGCCGGCGTGGCCGCTGTCGGCGAGTTTATCGATGAGCCGCAACGGCGGTTCGGAGATGAAGGTCTGCAGCGGCATCGGCAGCGGTTTGGGCGCGTCCTCGCTTTCCCAGGCATCCGTCCACGGCGAACGCAGCTGACGCGACGGCTTGCCGGTGCGCGACTTCGAACGCACCGTGTCGCGCGAGGTCGCCGCCAACAGCTTCTTCTTGATGACCTCGCTCGTCTCCGCCTCCGGCGTTGTCAGCCACACAGAGCCGCACCAAGCGCCCGCCGCGCCCATCGCCATGGCGGCCGCCATTTGTGAGCCGGTGACGATGCCGCCGGCGGCGAGAACAGGCGTATCGCTGCCGGCCGCGCGCAACGCCTCCACCACCTCCGGCACCAGCACCATCGTCGTGACCTCGCCGCAATGGCCGCCCGCTTCGGTGCCGGCGGCGACGATGATGTCGACGCCAGCAGCGGCCTGAGCCAATGCGTGCTCCTTCGCGCCGACTAGCGCGGCGACCGCGACGCCGTGCTTCTTGCCCATCTCGATCATCAGCGGCGGCGGCGTGCCGAGTGCGTTGGCGATGAGCTTGATCGGGTACTGAAACGCGACTTCAAGCGTCGAGGCGCCGCCATCTGCCAGATTGCGCGCGAATCCGCCCGCGCCCTTGCGCGCTTCCTCAAGCTCGGCCGCTTCAATGCCATGCTGCGCCAGGATGCTCGCGGCGAAATCCTTGTGCTTGGCAGGCAAACCTTCAACGAGCGCATCCACGCTCACCGCGCTCCCGCCTTTGCCCTCATAAGCATTGGGCACGATGAGATCGACGCCGTAGGGCTTGCCGCCCGCATGCGCTTCGATCCAATCGAGCTCTTGCTTCAGCCGTTCCGTTGAGTAACCCGCAACACCGAGCACTCCCATGCCGCCCGCTTTCGAGACTGCCGCAACGACATCGCGGCAGTGCGAAAACGCGAACAGCGGAAACTCTATGCCTAGACGTTGGCAGATCGGCGTATGCATCATGGCGCGAGCATAGCGCGGCGGAGCCAATGGACGAGAGCAAAATCCCGGTCATCGTCGGAGTCGGCCAGATCAACGACCGCGACGAGCGGCTGAACTCGGTCGAGCTGATGGCGGCGGCGCTTCGGAATGCGGACGTGGATGGCGGCGGCGGCTGGCTCGAGCGCGCCGATGCGCTGGATGTGGTGGCGCAACTTTCGTTTCCGGAATTCGCTGATGCCTCCGCACCCTTGGCGCAAATGCTGGAGATCGCACCGCGGCACTGCGCGCAGACGCGTTACCCGATGGGCGATAGCCCTGTCGCGCTGCTGAACCAAGCCGCGAACCGTATCGCGGCGGGTGAAGCAGAGGTTTGCGCGGTCGCCGGCGGCGAGGCGCTGCGGACGGCTGCCAAGCGCGCAGCGGGCGGGGTGCGTGACGCGGTGCGGGAATCCGCGGCCCGGGCAACTCGCGAAGGCCGGGCGCGCTACGGCATCGTCGCGCCGACTGATGTGTATCCGCTCTACGAAAACGCATGCCGTGCGGCGTGGGGGCAGACGCTGGCGCAAGCGCAGTCCGAAAGCGCGGAGATTTGGGCGGGTCTGTCGCGGGTTGCGGCGGCGAACGCCAATGCGTGGTTGCGCAAGCCAGTTTCGGCTGAGCAGGTATTGGATGTCTCGCCCAACAATCGGCCGATCGCCTTTCCCTACACCAAGCTCATGGTCGCGAACGCCTCGGTGAACCAGGGCGCGGCGTTCATCGTGACGAGCCTCGCTAAAGCGAAAGCCGCAGGCGTTGCGGAAGCTCGCCTCGTCTATGTCGGCCGCGGCGCGGCGGCGCGCGAACCCGGCGACGTCTTGGCGCGCGATCGCCTCGATCGTTCGCTGAGCCTGGAGTCATCGTTGCGCTCCGCGCTCAGCTTCAACGGCATTGGCAGCGCCGATCTGGATTTCACCGAGCTCTATTCTTGCTTCCCGGTGATGCCGAAACTTGCCCGCCGCATCATCGATTGGCCCATCGACAAAGCGATGACCGTGTTCGGCGGCCTCACCTTCGGTGGCGGTCCCGTTGGCAATTATATGAGCCACGCCATCGCTTCGATGGTGGAGGCGTTGCGCGCGAGCGGACGTCACGGCTTGCTGTTCGGCAATGGCGGCTTCGCCACAACCAGCCACAGCATCGTCATCTCGCGCGATCCCGCGATCGCGGCGCAGGGCGCACACGATCCGAGCGTGCAGAGCGAAGCGGACGCGTCGCGGCCAGCCGCGCCGAGGCTATTGGAAGCCTATTCCGGTGACGGCGAGATCGAGACCTACACAGTGTTCTACGATCGTGACGGCGCGGCAAAAAGCGGCGTCATTGTCGGCCGCACGCCGAACGCCGATCGCTTCCTCGCTTCAGTCGCGCGTGAAGATACGGACCTGATCGCGTTTCTCACAGATGGCGCGCGCGAGCCCGTTGGCGCGCGCGGGCGCGTCGAAACCGACGCCACCGGTCTCAATCACTGGCGGCTTTGAGCTTCAGATCGCGTTTGTAGCGCTTCCAGTTCTCGACATAGTGATGGGCGGAGAACTGGATCACCTGCCGCTGCTGCTCTTCCATTTTGCGCGCGAACCGCGCCGGCGCGCCGGTGATGAGCGAGCCTTCTTCGAAGGTCTTGCGCTCAGTCACCAATGAGTGCGCGCCCACCAGGCAAAAGCTTGGAATGACCGCGTAGTTCAACACAGTCGCCTTGATGCCGATGAGCGAGGTGTCCGCGATGGTGCAGCCATGCAGCATGACTTGGTGGCCGATGGTCACGTCTTTGCCGATGGTCAGCGGCGCGCCCATGTCGGTGTGCAGCACGCTGCCGTCCTGGACGTTGGAATTCTCGCCGACGATGATCGGTTCATTGTCACCGCGCAACACGGCGCCGAACCAGACCGAGGCATTTCGTTTCAGCACCACCCGGCCGATCAATACAGCCGTCGGCGCGACCCAGTAGGCGTCGGCGTCCTCGACCTCGAGATCGGCGTCCGCGAGAGAATAGATCGGCATCGTTGCGGCTCCGGCTGGTGTGCGAAATTTTTGAGACGTTCCGGGTCTTCAACGCGTCGTTAACCGGTTCAGCGTCTCCTGTAACCATCGGATCGGGATTTTCCGATCCACCCGTCTCCAGGGCTTCGGCTCGTTTGTGGGGGAGTACGTGGGCACACGGCGCAAGATCAGCGCACTACACATCCCGCCCAACGGCGTTCACGCCGGCGACTCCTTCGACTCCTCAGACTTCTTCGACTCTCCAACGCCCGCCGGCAGAAGCCGCGCGGGCACTTCGTACTCCCGAAAGGAGCACTCTATGGCGAAGCGCAGTGCAAAGCGTCGGCAAACCCAAGGTGTGCTGAACGTTCAGGAATTCCAGCGCGACGATCGGCGTCAGCGCAATTTGCAGGTGCTGGAAGGCGGCTATCAACCGGCCAATGACAGCAACCGCACACAAAGCTTCGTCAAGAACGTCCGCCCGAAATCCAAAGGCCAGAGCGCCCTCATGGAGGCGATCGACACCCACGCCATGGTGCTGGCGCTCGGCCCCGCCGGCACCGGCAAAACCTACCTCGCCATCACCAAAGCGGTTGAGGCGCTCGAAGCCGGCAAAGTGGGCCGCATCGTGCTCTCACGGCCAGCGGTGGAAGCGGGCGAATCGCTCGGCTTCCTGCCCGGCGCGATGGAAGACAAACTCGCCCCATACCTGCGCCCGCTCTACGACGCGCTCCAGGATCGCCTCTCTCCGAAGCGTCTGAAGGCGCTCATGGCCGAAGGCCTGATCGAAATCGCGCCGGTCGGCTTCATGCGCGGGCGTACGCTCAACAACGCTTTCGTCGTGATCGACGAGGCGCAGAACTGCACATACGGCCAGATCAAGATGCTGCTGACGCGCCTGGGCTGGAACTCGACCATGGTCGTCACCGGCGACCCGGCGCAGACGGACTTGCTGCCGGATCTCTCCGGCCTGCACGCCGTCGCCGACAAGCTCGAAGGCGTGCCGAACATCGCCGTTTGCCGCCTAAGCGAAGTCGATATCGTTCGCCACCCGCTGGTCGCTTCGATGTTGGGTGTTTTGTAACGCTTCTTGGAACGTGTGTTGGATCAATGAATGAACTCAGCCCCGGCTCTGCCGGGGCATTTTCTTGAGGTTTAGTCCTCGCCTTCGAGATCGATGTCCAGGATGCTCATGGTGAGCACTTGGCCCTCGTCTTCATCGACCGAAACCGTGCCGACGAATTCGTCATGCACATAAACCTCAGCGCTGTCGGTCTTGCGCGGGCGGGCGCGCACATCGAGATCAGCCGCGTGCAGGACTTGCCGCAGGGCGGTTTGCAGGCGCGCGCGCTCGGCGTCATCGATGGGCGCGTTCTTCTTGGCGCCCGGCGCAGGCGGCACCGTTAGCCCGATCGAGTACGAGAGTTCACCCTCCTCATCATCGCGCAACAAGCCAGCGACACGCTTGCCATCGACAAGCACGTCCGCCTCCTCAGCCGATTTCGACACCACGGACACCGTGGGCGAGCCCAGCAATTTCGAGAGATAAGCGCCGAGGCGCGTGCATTCGGCAGCGTTCAAGGGAAACTCCGTTCTGGAGGCGGAAACTCGCGCCGCG